>NZ_JBWQQI010000014.1:0-220002 GCF_056619545.1 Paraburkholderia sp. SSBN10T | reverse complement strand
CCCCCCCCCCCCCCCCCCCCCCCCCCCCCCCCCCCCCCCAGGACCGTCGGCGGGTCAGGCGCCTAGCGCGTGAGTTCCTTCAGATAGAACAACGTTTCCACGCTCGGCAGCACCTGCTGGATGACACGGTTGAAGGTAGTCGAAGCAGCAGTGCCCACGTAGACCACATCCAGCGGCTGCAACTGGAACCTCGACGACAGCATGATCGAGTCGGGCTGAGTCATGTCGAGGCGGTACACCTCCGGATGCGTGGGGTTGTCCTTCATGCCGCGCATCACGTAGATCTGGCGAGGGTTCGCGTCGGTGTCGAGAATCCCGGTGGCCTGGGTGAGCGCGTCGGCGATCGTCAGACGGCCGCGCAGCATCGACACCGTGAGCGGCGCCTTCACCTCGCCCATCACGAACACGCGGCTATCCACCCGGTCAGGCACGTTGATGATGTCGCCCGCCTGCAGCATGACGTTCTGCGAGGTATCGCCGCGGTCGAGCAGCTTGTCGGCGTCGAGCACGTAGAGCTGGTTGTTGCGCGTGAGGCGCACGCGCTGGATATCGGCGGTTTCGCTGCTGCCGCCCGAACGCGTGATGGCATCGACCAGCGTCAGCGGCACGTCGCTGATCGCGAGCGGCCCCGGCGACTTCACTTCGCCCGTCACCTGCACTTTCTGGCTGCGGAACGACAGCACGCGCACGTCGACCTGCGGATTGCGGATGTACGGCACGAGGCGCGTGGACAGGTCGTTGCGGATATCGCCGACGGTGCGGCCCGCCACGTGCACGCGGCCCACGAACGGGAAGAAGATCGAGCCGTCGCTCGACACCGTCTGCCCGTACGGATCGGCCTGGCCCGGCAGCGCCGTGGTATACGGCTGCTGCACCGCGCCGGCGAGCGTCTGGGTGGTGTTGTCGCCGGTCGACAGCGTGCTGCCGTTAGGCGTCGTCAGTTCCGGGTGATCCCACACGGTGATGCCGAGAATGTCCTGCGGCTCCACGCGGTAGACGTATTGCGACCCATCGCCGTACTTGCCGGGCGGCAGTTTCTGCTGCTGCGCCGCGGCTTGCTGAGCCTGCTGCGCGACCAGTTCGGAGTCGATCAGATGCACCGGATAGGTTTCCGTGGGCTTCGTCTGCGAGTCCTCTTTCAACCGTGAGGTGTCCAGATAATTGCCGGGTCCGATGCAAGCTGACAGAAAAGGCGCCAGCAAAAGTGCAACAGTGAGATTTCGTTTCAGCATATCTTTTTCAGCCATTCCATGACCAGGTGTTCAATGAGCATGAGGCTCTCGCGATACTCGTTTTCCGCCCTGCCATGCGGGTCCACCACATCGGAGTCAGCCCACTTGCCGAGCGGAAAGACCTTGCCGCGCGAGGTCGGCTCGAGCGCCTCGACGTCCTTCACCTGGCGGTGTTCGGTGACGAGGATCAGATCCGCATCGCGCGCGAGCTGCGCGTTCAGACGCCGCGACTGGTGCATGCCGGGCGTGATGCCGCGCTCGGCGAGCAGGTGGCGCATCATCGGGTCCATCCCCCAGCCGTCGACGGCGCGGATGCCCGCCGAATGAAAGCGGATCGCGCGCCGTGCCGATCCTTCGGCGCCGAGAGCGCTGTGCTGGCGCGCCTTGAACAGCACTTCGGCTGCCGGCGAGCGGCAGACGTTGGCGTGACACACAATCAGAACGTTGGCGAACATAGGCGGACTCCCTTGCTGGAGGTCACTGCGTGGCGGCGGCGCCGGTCGGGCGGGCTGCGTGATTGGCGTGATTCGCAAGACCAGGCTGCATGGCCTGAACTGCCTGGCCCTGCACGGCGGCCCCGGCTGCGGCGCGCTGCGCGTACTGGCGGCCGATGGCGTGATACTCCACGCCTAGCTCCTGCATGGCTTCCGGTTCGTACAGGTTGCGGCCGTCGAAGATCAGCGGCGTTCGCAGATGCTGTTTGAGGCTGTCGAAATCGGGGCTCTTGAAGACTTTCCACTCGGTCAGGATCACCAGCGCATCGGCGCCGCGCGCCACGTCCATTTCTTCGCTTTCGAACGTGAGCCGCGCGTGCTGCTGCGGCGCGTCCTGCAGGTCGAGCGCGAAGACGCGTTTCGCCTCGTCGACCGCGACCGGATCGTAGGCTTTCACGCGCGCGCCGCGCTTGAGCAGTTCGGCGATCAGCGGCCGGCTCGGCGCTTCACGCATGTCGTCGGTGTTCGGCTTGAACGCCAGCCCCCAGACGCCGAACGTACGGCCCGACAGATCCTCGCCGAGACGGGCGACGATCTTGTGCGCGAGTATCTTCTTCTGCGTTTCATTGACGGCCTCCACTGCCTCCAGAATCCGCAAGCCCTGACGATGCTCGACGGCGGTGTTGATGAGCGCCTGCACGTCCTTCGGGAAGCACGAGCCGCCGTAGCCACAGCCCGCATAGAGGAAGTCGTAGCCGATGCGCGGGTCCGAGCCGATGCCGCGGCGCACCGCTTCGATGTCCGCGCCGACGCGGTCGGCCAGATTCGCCAGTTCGTTCATGAACGAGATGCGCGTGGCGAGCATCGCGTTGGCGGCGTACTTGGTGAACTCGGCCGAGCGCACGTCCATGTAGAGCGTGCGCTCGCGGTTGCGGTTGAACGGCGCATACACGCGCTTCATCAGCTCGCGGGCCTTCTCGCCGGGCACATCCTCGTCGCAGCCCAGCACGATGCGATCGGGGCGCGTGAAGTCTTCGACGGCCGCGCCCTCCTTGAGGAACTCCGGGTTCGACACCACCGAGAACATATGCTGCACGCCGCGCGCCGCCAGTTCTTCGGCGATCGCATTGCGCACCCGCACGGCGGTGCCCACCGGCACGGTCGACTTGTCGACGATCACCTTGAAGCCGGTCATGTGGCGGCCGATATTGCGCGCCGCCGCCAGCACGTACTGCAGATCGGCCGAGCCGTCTTCGTCGGACGGCGTGCCCACCGCGATGAACTGGATATCGCCGTGCGCCACGGCGGCGGCCACGTCGGTGGAAAACGTCAGGCGCCCGGCCTTGCGGTTGCGCGCAATGATCTCCTGCAGGCCCGGCTCATGGATCGGTACGCCGCCGTTGTTCAGCACGTCGATCTTGCGCTGATCGAGGTCGAGACAGAACACGTCGTTGCCGATGTCGGCCAGACACGCGCCCGTCACGAGACCCACATAGCCGCTACCAATGATCGTCACGTTCATGAATTACACCTCGGAGAGTTGAATGTTTCAGTAAGCGTTGCTGCCGACAAAGCCCTTCCACAGCGTCAGCACGACGATCTTGATGTCGAGCCAGAAGGTCCAGTTCTGCATGTAGTACAAATCGAGCTTGACGCGCCCCATCATCTTCTCGATGCGGTCGGTCTCGCCGCGAAAGCCGTTGATCTGCGCCCAGCCGGTGATGCCGGGCTTGATCCGGTAGCGGTGCATGTAGCCCTTCACCAGATCCTTGTAGATGTCGTCGTGTTCGAGCGCATGCGGACGCGGCCCCACCACCGACATCTCGCCACGCAGCACGTTGATGAACTGCGGCAGTTCGTCGAGACTGGTGCGGCGCAGGAACGCGCCCACCGCCGTGATGCGCGGGTCGCGCTTGGTGGCCTGAGTAACTTTGCCGGCCGTCTCGGCGTGCACCTTCATCGAGCGGAACTTGTAGATCTCGAACTGGTTGCCGTCGATGCCCTTGCGCTTCTGGCGGAAGAACACCGGTCCCGGCGACGACAGCTTCACCGCCACCGCAATCACCAGCATCAGCGGCGCCAGTGCGCTCAGTGCGCCGAACGCGAACAGCCGGTCGAAGATGCGCTTGGGCAGCACCCGCAGGTCGGTGATCGGCGAGGCCGCGAGATTGATCGCCGGCACGCCGAGCAGATCGACCATCGGCTGATTGAACAGCGTCAGGCTGCGCACGTCGGGAATGAAGCGGATGTTCACGAAGTCGTTGCGCAGCTCCATCACGAAGCGGTGAATCGTCTTTTCCTTCGAAATCGGCAAGGCCAGCCACAGTTCCTTGATGGCGCGGCCGCGCACCAGATTGATCATGGCGGAGAATTCGCGCTCCACCGGCACGCCTTCGACCGCTTGGTCCGCGTCCGGGTCCTGATACGGATCGATCGGCACGTCCTCGTCGTACACCACCACCGGACTGAAGCCTGCTTCGGGACGGCTGCGCATCTGCTCGATCAGGAACCTGCCGTACGGCGCGCCGCCCACGATCGCCACCGCCTTGTGATTGAAGCCCTCGCGGCGCAGCCCCTTGAGGATCGTGTAGACCAGCGTCTTGGTCACGATCAGCAGCACGATGGTGGCGGCGGCCCAATACAGCAGCCACAGCCGCGACAGCAGGTCCGAGCGGTGCAGGCTGAAGCTGATCAGCACGCCGGTGGTTTCCACCATCACCCAGCCGCCGCAGACGCGAAACAGCAGGTCCATCAGCGGCTTGCCGCGCCACGACTGATAGATCCCCAGCGCGGGAAAAAACACCACGACCAGCAGGCAATCGAACGCCAGCGAAATGCTCTGCATGTCGTCGAGCCACAGCCACTTGCCGTTATGCAGGGCGGCTGCGAGCACGGCGCCGAAAGCGACCATGGCGATGTCGATGATTCTCGATAGAACGCTCAGCATGCGCAGCACCCCAGTTCGTCAGTCAAGTTCTATCCGTGAAGTAGGCGGCCAGTTGCACCGCGGATAACGCACCGGCAACCGGCACTCAGGTTGCACATATCGCGCAATGGGCCATTAACGGTTGTTTCGCCAATCGCCCCCGCTTTCCGCTCAATTCGAAAAGCGTGAACCTTATGAGTGAATACCCGTACAGGCTAGATAAGGCGGTATTAAAAATCGCACTGCAAGATCGCAAAATATCTCAAAATGTATCGGTCAAAAGTGCTCTATTTTCCTTCGATTTTTTCGGCACTTTTTTCCTTTTCCAGCAGGTTTTGGCGTCCGCCCGACAACATCGGCCCCATGCTGCGCATGCTTATCGAGCAAAGCTTGCACGTAGCGAAATGTTTGCGTGTTGCCCCTTTTTTAAGCATCTCATCCGGATCAAGCATTTCGAATCATTCTTTGCCAATTATTTTTCTATTTTTCTGTTGCGTTGCAATAAAACAGAAATTATTCGATAGTTTTTTGCGCCTTTTCTTGAATACTTTTTTTGAACTTCTATTTAACGCGCTTTTATTGGCTATTTACGCCGTGATACAACTCGACGCACTCACCCAGCCCCGAGGAGTAGATCACCATGACAGCAACGGTCACGGCTTCCGTCGCCGACACCCGGCCCGGCGCCGCCGCATCACTGAAGGTCAAGCTGAAGGTTCATCCCGTCATCCTGGCGGGCGGCTCCGGCACCCGCCTGTGGCCGATGTCGCGTGAGCAATATCCGAAGCAACTGATCGGCTTGCTGGGCGCCGACTCGCTTCTGCAGTCCACCACCCGGCGTCTCGACGCGCTCGAGACCGGGCACCCGCTCGCCGATCAACTGATCGTGGTCGCCAACGAAGAGCACCGTTTCACCACCGCCGAACAACTGCGCACGAGCGGCAAGGCGAGCCGGCTGATTCTCGAACCGGCGGGCCGCGACACCGCACCGGCATTGACGGTGGCGGCGCTCTCGATTGCCGCGCAGGACGAGGACGGCATCATGGTGGTGATGCCCGCCGACCATGCGGTGACCGACATCGAAGCATTCCACGCCGCGGTCGCAGCCGGCGTCCGGCACGCCTACGAAGGTCACATCGTCACGATGGGTATCGTGCCGACGCACGCGGAGACCGGTTACGGCTACATTCGCCTCGGCGCCCCGCTCGACCGCGACGGCGCGCTCGATGCGCACCGGCTCGACCGCTTCGTCGAAAAACCGCACCTCGAGCTGGCGCAACGTTATGTGGAATCTCAGGAGTACTGGTGGAACAGCGGCATCTTCATCATGCGCGCCTCCACATGGCTCGCGGCAATCAGGCATTTTCAGCCGGGCATCTCCGAGGCCTGCGAAGCCGCGTATGCGGGCGGCAAGGCGGACGGCGATTTCTTCCGGCTGCAGCGCGAGGCCTTCAGCGCGTCGCCTTCGAACTCGATCGACTATGCGGTGATGGAGAAGCTCGGCAGCGCCCCGTCGGTCGCGACCGGCGTGGTCGTGCCGTTGCGCGCCGGCTGGTCGGACGTGGGTTCATGGGATGCGATCTGGCAGATCCTGCCGAAGGACGCGGACGACAACGTGGCGCGCGGCAATGTGATGTTCGAGGGCTCCGCCTCCACCTTCGCGCACTCCGAAGGACGCCTGATTGCCTGCGTCGGCACCCAGGATCTGGTGATCGTGGAAACCGCCGATGCCGTGCTGGTGGCCGATAAATCGCGGGTCCAGGACGTCAAGAAGATCGTCGGCCGGATTCGCGCCGAAGGCGGCGCACTGGCGGCGAACCATCGCAAGGTGCACCGCCCGTGGGGCCACTACGATTCCGTGGACAGCGGCGAGCGCTTCCAGGTGAAACGCATTGTCGTCAATCCGGGGGCGCGGCTCTCATTGCAGATGCATCATCACCGCGCGGAACACTGGATCGTCGTGCGCGGCACGGCGCTCGTCACACGCGGTGAAGAGCGTTTTATCGTCTCCGAAAACGAGTCGGCTTATATTCCGCTTGGGACAACTCACCGTCTCGAGAATCCCGGCAAGATGCCGCTGGAGATGATCGAGGTGCAGTCCGGCTCCTATCTCGGCGAAGACGATATCGTGCGCTTCGACGACACCTACGGACGGCAATGACCCCAACGGCGGTGACCTACCCACTGTTACTGCGAACCCTGCGGCGGGTGCTCCTGCCGGCCGCGGGTGGCTCGCCGGCTCATCCTGCGTGGGAAATGAGCTCTGGCGAGAACGGGAAGCGCTCGGAACGTTCCTCGGCCGCCGTGTCGCCCGGATAGCGGCGCAGCGGCGCGCGCAGGGCGCTGATCGGGCCATGCAGTGAACCATGCGGCTGCGGATTCGCCGGCCCTGTCAACGTGCCACTCAAATGATGACCCGCCAGATGGCTGCCGCCGGAGTGAGGTGCAACATGACCGGCCAGCGGGGCGTTCGCGGCTGCATTCAGCGGTGCATCTGCATGAACCCCGGCCGAACTGACCTTGGGCGCACCCGGCATGCTCCGCGCAGGCGGCGGCAAAGGCCGCGCGTAGCCGCTCGGCGCCGCGTGGGGTGCCGTGCTTACGGCGCCGCACTCACGGTCGATCCATTGACGCGCCCATTCCAGCGCATAGTCCTGCGCGGCACCGGCGTCGACGAAGCGCGGACCGACGAGACCCGAGCGCTCGACGCGCCGCCCATCTTTCTCGATCTCCGCCCACGCGCGATACATGGCGTTGGGCACGCGTTCCGCCGCGACATAGATAACGTAGCCGAGCCAATCGGCAACCTGCATGCCGCGTGCAGAATAGCTCACGGGCAGCGGGCGTTGCGGATGATCGTAATGCAGGCGCTGCACGTGGCCGAGCTCGGCCGCGCGGCGCACGGCCGGCTCGGTGCGCACGGCGTCGTGCGGCACCGTGCCGGACAACTGGCGCGTCATGTCGGCGAGCGGGTCGAGCGAGCGCCAGCCATGCGTGACGCCCGCCGGGGTTTGCCACGACTCGGGGCTCTTCCAGGACACGCCACGCACGCTGTCGTCGCGCGCGCTCACCGTCTCCGGCTGCGCAGCGGGCTTTGCCGGGGCCGGCGGCGTCGCCTGCGGCACGTAGACGAACGTGCGGCCCGTTTGCGACAGCAGCCGGATCATCTCGGCGAGCGTGCCGTTCAGTTGCCATTCCTCAAAACGGCGACGGCAGGTTGGACCCGACGGATAGCGCCCAGGCAACTTCGACCAGGGCTCACCGGTTGTCAGGATCCACAGGACAGCATTCGCCACGACGCGTGGCTCGGCGCGCGGCCGGCCGCGTCGATTTAGACGGACCGCCGGCTCATCGGAAACGAGCGCCGCGAGTAGCGCCCATTCGTCATTGCTTAGCTCATCGAAAAACATGCGGTTCTCCACGCAGCCTGGCCGGGCTGCGGCTTGGGACGTCTCACGAATTCAGCGTGCACGATTCGTGTAGCGCCCCCCGGTTGCACAAATATGTATTGACGTCCCGGCTAAATCGCGTTTGCCGCACTGCGTTAGTGCGAATCTTCCCCACCGCGAAGCACAAAACGTGGTCTCACTCGTGCATAGGAGAATTTGTGCAGGAAGCATACCACCACCAGGGTTTGCATGAATATGACAAAGACAAGTGTTACGGATGGAAACAAACTGGTACTTTTTGTAGCGTCGAATTTTCAATAGCCGCGGCAGAAATTCCCGCAGTGGCGGCAGCGTATCCGGCTATCGCGCAGATCAGGCCGGGGGAATGGCGGCTTTATTTCAGCCAAATGAAGACGGAAAAAAAGTATTCCCTTTCTACAACGGAGTGCGGGGCCCAGACGCTGTCTCAGCGGAGCGGATTCGAGGCCTGTTCGCCCGCCACCGTGAGCCACGGGCGCACCTGCCAGCGGGTCACCAGACCTTCCCGCACATAGGGATCGGCGTTTGCAAACGCCTGTGCGGCGGCAGGCGTTTCGCCCGTGAACAGCAACACCGCTTTGTCCGTCGGCTCGCCGAGCGCACCGCCCAGCAGCAACTCGCCACGCCCGGCCGCGGCCCACGCCAGCTTCAGATGCTCGTCGCGCAAGGCGGTACGACGTTCCAGATAGTCGCTACACAGATCGTAGATCAGTAAATAGTGCATGGTTAGGCCTCTTGAGTTCGAGAACAACAGATTCGGATTGAGTCAATAGCGTCAATATTGCGGCATTACATTATTTACGGAATTTTGTGCCGATTTATTATTCTGCTTATAGCAAATGGCCATTATAAAAAGGAATGCATTTTCGGGCGCCTGCGGGAGCGCATGTGCGCACTCAAAAGCCCAGGCAGTGGCCGGAATTTCAATCTGCACTCCAGACTATTTGCGTGCTCTGCTGTGTCCTGCCCTACCCCACCCGGCGCACTCGGCGCTAGCACCACGAGCCGGCCGCCTCACGAAACCCCGCCCGCCCGGCTGTCAACCAGCCAACACGGTCATCCGTTTTACCTGACAGTTTTGCCATAATAACGGCGGCGATGGGCAAACGGATGCCTACGACGCCCGGTTGTACGACTACCAATAACACTTTTCACTACCGATGGAGTGTCCCATGAAGATCCAGTCCACTCTCGCTGCCCTCGTCCTCGGCGCCGTGCTGGCCGCACCGGCGTTCGCCCAGAACAGCCAGCAGTCGAAGATGACCGTCTGCAACCAGCAGGCCGGCGACAAGAAAGGTGACGACCGCAAGGCCTTTATGAAATCGTGCCTGTCGGGCTCCGCGCCCGCCGCGGCGCCGATGACCCAGCAGGAAAAGATGAAAGCCTGCAACGTGCAAGCCGCCGGCAAGAAAGGCGACGATCGCAAGGCCTTCATGTCGACCTGCCTGAGCAACAAGAGCTAAGCCACCCGGCGCCGATGCCGGGCGCCCAAGCCCGGCATCGGCCGCCCCGTCCTTTCCCCACCGTTCAAAGTCCGTTCGCCCGAGCGCGGCATTTTTCTTCTATGATGGCTGCGGAGACGGCCCATCTATAAAACACCACGCGCCATCGGGCCGCCATCTTGTCGTTGATGCCAATGCGCATCGAATGGAGGCAAGAATGGTATGGAGACACAAGAACCGCTGGTTCAGGCGGTGGCTGGTCGTCATCGTCTTTTGGGCGGTGCCGGTCGCGATCGTCGCGGTGCGCGAGATTCAGGAGGAGATGGCCTACAACGCCGTCGACCTCGAACGCGCGCTGACCACGTGGGAGTTCACCGACGCCCAACGCACAGCCGGCGCCCCGGCCCGCTGTCACGGCGAACCCGATGAGGCGCGCGCAGCGGGCTGCCCGGCCGCTGTGCTGGCCGCCAATGCGCCCCGCCAGCAGGAGGCGCGCGACGAATACGCGTTGCGCCGCACGACCCTGTTTGCCTATTTGTGGCACGCGTTCGTCGGGTACTGGATCGTGCCGGCCGTCACACTGTTTCTGCTCGGTGCGCTGATCGGCGGCATTCGCCGCGCATTGCGCCGGCCGCCGACCGTCAAAAGCACGCCCAATCAGTGAGATCTCGAATGCCTGGGCGCGGGCACACCTCGCATGCTCGCGCCGCAGGGTCCCCGCCGCGACGCTGCGGCGTCCGCGCAACAGATTCGCAAAATTCTTTCAAATTAATTTCATTTATCCCGCGTCGGGGGAAATCGGTAAAAAACGACCTTGGATCGCCTCGCGGGCGGCACTGCGCGCTTGTGCAGAAACACCGGATTGGCTGCAAAAACCACCGTATGCACGGCTCGCGAGCGGCTTGAACAGGTCGTTTGAGATCGGTCAAAGTTACCCGGCAGATTCTGCCGACCGGCCGCAAACGCCCGTCCCACAAGGCTTTTCGCAATGCTCGTGAACGCACCCCTTGCGCGGGCCTGTGATATAACTTCTCAGGCAACCTGGCAATACGCAATGAGGTTGCGCCCAGCAACCATGATGGAGAAAAACGATGCAAAGACGAAACTTCATGCTGAAGACTACCGCTGCGCTTGCTTTCGGAGGCCTTGCACTCGCTGGATGCACCACCTCGCCGAACACCCCCAGCAACGCCTCGACCGACGCGTCGAAACGCCAGTCGATCAATGCCAGCGTCGACGGTACGATGTCGCGCCTCTTCCAGACGGTGCCCGGTTCGCGTGAGCTCGTGTCGAAGGCGCGTGGCGTGCTCGTGTTCCCGTCGGTGCTGCAGGCTGGGTTTATCGTCGGCGGCCAGTATGGCGAGGGTGCGCTGCGGGTTGGCGGCGCCACCGTCGGCTACTACAGCACGGTCTCGGGTTCGTTCGGCCTGCAGGCCGGCGCGCAGTCGAAGGCCATCATCTTCCTGTTCATGACGCAGGACTCACTCGACAATTTCCGCAATGCCGACGGCTGGTCGGCCGGCGGCGACGCCTCGGTGGCCCTCGTCAAGATGGGCGCCAACGGCGCAATCGACACCACCACGGCCACCGCGCCGGTCGAAGTGTTCGTGCTGACCAACGCCGGCCTGATGGGCGACATCTCGATCAACGGCACCAAGGTGTCGCGCCTGAAGATCTAGGCAAAACGGATCTGCATGCGAGTCGGCATGTGGATCGAATGATCCAAAGAAAAACGGCGATGCCATCGGCATCGCCGTTTTTTTGCTGCGCTCGTCATCGCCTTCATTGCCGCCTTCGTTGTTGCCTTCATTGCCGGCACGATAGCGCTCAGCGATATTCGAGCACCCGATTTAACGCGGCGTGCCCGTATCGATCACCTTGAAACGCGCACGCTTCTGCGCCCGGATCACCGACTGATAAGCGTCGACATACTGCTGCGCCATCCGGTGCGAGGTGAAGCGCGTCTCGAAACGCTCCCGCACACCGGCACGCGGCACCTTGTGCAAGCGGTTCACCGCCGCGACCGCACCGATCTCGTCTTCAACGATATAGCCCGTCACGCCGTCCTCCAGCACTTCGGGCACCGCACCGCGATTGAAGCCGATCACCGGCGTGCCGCACGCCATCGCCTCGATCATCACCAGGCCGAACGGTTCCGGCCAGTCGATCGGGAACAGCAGCGCATGCGCGCCCGAAAGAAATTCGGCCTTCTGATGATCGGCAATCTCGCCGATGTATTCGACATACGGCAGCTCCAGCAGCGGCTTGATCTCGCGTTCGAAGTATTCGCGGTCCGCCGCGTCGACCTTCGCCGCGATGCGGATCGGCAGGCCGCAGCGCCCGGCGATGCGAATTGCCGTATCGACACGCTTCTCCGGCGAGATGCGGCCAAGAAACGCCAGATACTTCTGCTCGACCGGCTGCGGCGTATACAGCTTCTCAGGCAACCCGTGATAAACCGTGGTCAGCCATTTGGCTTGCGGCAAGGGGTGGCGCTGCGAATTCGAAATCGAGATCACCGGCGCGGTGTTGAAAGTGTCGAACACCGGCTGTTGCTCGGGCAAATCGAGCCGGCCATGCAGCGTCGTGACGAACGGCGTGTCCTGGCGCTTGAACACCGAAAACGAGTAGTAGTCCATGTGAAAATGGAGGACGTCGAACGAGTCGGCCTGGCGGCGCACCAGTTCCATCAGCAGCATATGCGGCGCGATCCGGTCGCGAATGCCGGGATCGAGGCGCAGCGCGCGCGGCCAGACGGCCTCCAGTTTCGCGCTGGTGACCGAGTCGCCGCTGGCGAACAGCGTCACGTCGTGGCCAAGGTCGACCAGCGCCTCGGTGATATACGACACCACCCGCTCGGTTCCGCCATACAGCTTGGGCGGCACCGATTCGGTCAAGGGGGCGATCTGAGCAATTCTCATTGTGTGTCTCCGTTTAACTGACGGCGTGACATCGCGCGGCGGGGCGAGCGCCGCACGGCCCGCCGACGCTTTGGCCCGGCCAGCTTACGTAGCTTACTAAACATCGATTATTGCTCAAGACGCGCGAAAAAGCCCCAAGCCTTTCAATTGCTGCGCGCTGTTACAGTCGGGAAACATCCCCGCCGGCCACTGCGTCTCAGCGTCCGGGCCATTTCCAGGGTGGCAGATCGAGCGAGTCCGCGCCGGCAATGCGGGTCGCACCCAGTTCTTTTTCGAGCACGATCGAATGGCTGCCGTCCTCCCGTTCGAGCGCCGCGATCAGGCGCGCCGCATGCGACACCACCAGCACCTGCGAGTGGCGCGAGGCGTGGGAGATCAGCCGCGCCAGCGCCGGCAGCAGGTCGGGATGCAGGCTGGTTTCCGGTTCGTTCAGCACCAGCAAAGCGGGCGGGCGCGGCGTCAGCAACGCCGCCACCAGCAACAGATAGCGCAAGGTGCCGTCGGACAGCTCGGCGCCTTTCAGCGGACGCAGCAGCCCGTGCTGATGCATCGTGACTTCGAAGCGGCCATCGAGGTTGACGATGTCGACGCTCGCGCCAGGAAACGCGTCGTCGACGGCGGCGTCGAGCGCGCTCCGGTCGCCGATTTCGCGAATCGTCTGCAACGCCGCGGCCAGATCGGCGCCGTCGTCGCTCAGCACGGGAGTGTGCGTGCCGATCTGCGGCAACCGCACAGGTGACTCGCTATCGGTGCGGAAGTGATCGTAGAAGCGCCACGAGCGGATCTGTTCGCGCACCGCGATCATTTCCGGCGCGCTGCGCGGGTCGGAGAACTCGGTCATCATGCTGTCGAAACTGGCGACCGGCTGCGGGATGGTCTGCCACTCGCCGCTGTCGTCGCGCGCGAGAATCGAAGCGCCCTGCCGGTCGACCAGCAACGCCGAGGGGCGCACCAGCGGGCCGCTCCAGATGCATTCGCGCTTGATGACCGGGTCCAGCGAGAAGGCGGAAGCCGCGCTGGCCGGCAGACCAAGGTCGATCGCATAGCCGAACTGATCGCCGGCAAAGCCGAGCCGCAGACTGACCGGCTCGCTGCGGCGCACGCCTTGCACCGGCTGCGCGCCCGTCAGCATGCCGCGCGAGAAACGCTCGGGGCCGGCCCACAGCGTCGACGGCAGGCCGCCTTCGCGCGCCAGCGAGCCGATCACGCCGCCGCGCGCCGTCACCGCCAGCAATCGCAAGGCGCGGTACACGCTGGACTTGCCGCTGCCGTTCGGCCCGGTGACGATATTCAGTTGCCCGAGCGGCACGATCAGATCGCGCAGCGAACGGTAGTTGGCAATCGCGAGCGTCGTCAGCATCAGGACGAGCGCCCCGCATTGCCCGCTTCATGCACCGGCGCGCAGCGCAAGTCGCCGAGGAACGAGTCGCGCCACACGCCCAGATCGTTCTTGCGCAACGCTTCCATATTGATCTCGTGACGGCGCTGGCGCGCCTCGAGCGGCATCGACAACGCGCGTTGCAGCGCTTCGCACATGCCCACCGCATCGTGCGGATTCACCAGCAGCGCGCCCGTCAGTTCCGCCGCTGCACCGGCGAAGACCGACAGCACCAGCACGCCCGGATCGTCCGGATTCTGTGCGGCCACGTACTCCTTGGCGACCAGGTTCATGCCGTCGTGCAACGGTGTGACAAAGCCGATCTGCGACTCGCGGAACAGCGACATCAGCTTCCAGCGGTCATAACGTTGATTCAGATAACGGATCGGTGTGTAGTCGAGGCCCGAATAGCGGCCGTTGATGCGCCCGGCTTCATATTCGAGGTCCTGACGGATCTGCTGATAGGTGGCGACGTCTGAGCGGGTGGGCGGCGCGATCTGCACGAGCGTGACATTGCCGCGCCATTCGGGCGAGCGCTCCAGCAACTGTTCGAAGGCGCGGAACCGTTCGACGAGACCCTTCGAATAGTCGAGCCGGTCGACGCTCATGATCAGCTTGCGGCCCTCGAGGCTCTGCTTCAGGTCCAGCACATGCTGGCGGCTTTCGTAGCGCTGGGCCTGCTCAGCAATTTCATCGGGAAACACGCCGATCCGGTAGACGCCCGTGCGCAAGCGGCGTCCAAAGGCCTCCGCGTGGCCTTCGGCGCTGACGCTGCCGCGCGCATGACGCACCAGGTAGTCGTGAAACGCGAGCCGGTCGGTGGCGGTCTGGAAGCCCAGCAGGTCGTAGCAGCACAGCGACTTCACCAGCTCTTCGTGCGGCGGGATGTTGAGCAGGATCTGCGGCGCCGGAAACGGGATATGCAGAAAGAAGCCGATGCGGTTCGTCACGCCTTCGGAGCGCAGCGCTTCGGCAAATGGGATCAGGTGATAGTCGTGTACCCAGATGATGTCGTCGGGTTCGAGCAGCTTGATGAGCCGGTGCGCGAGCCATGCGTTGACGCGCCGGTAGCCGGCGTACTCGTCGCGCTCGTAGCGCGCCAGGTCGTTGCGATAGTGGAAGACCGGCCACAGCGTGGCGTTCGAAAAGCCGCGGTAGTACTGATCGTAGTCCTTGCGCGTGAGTCCGACGGTGGCGAAGGTCACCGCGCCTTCCTGTTCCAGCGCCGGGCCGGCATTGGCGACGGTCTCGCTGACCACGTCGCCGCTCCAGCCGAACCACACGCCGCCCGCGTCCTTCAGGGCGCCGAATACGCCGACGGCCAAGCCCCCGGCCGAGCCTTTGGTTTCCGTCGGGGTTGCCACCCGGTTCGACACGACGATCAGTCGGCCCATGTCTGCTGTCCTCCTCGGTTCGGCGTGGCGCCCGCGCGGACGCGCCGCCCTCGTTCGCTGCGCTCAATGCCAGTTCGACCGGCCGCGGGGAGGATCAGTTGCAGGCTTGACTTAAGCCGGCTTATTTGCCAGCTTATTTGCCGGCTTATTCACCGGTTTATTCGCGGGCTTACTCGCCGCTCTTGCAGGGAAACGCCTTGCCGAGCCCGAGGGAAATCGCAGTACTGGCGTTATAACCGACCGCATTCGGGTTCTCGGCAATGTACTTGCGCACCGCGTCCGTCAGTTGTTGCGAACGGGCGTCCTGCGGCAGGCAGAAATACTGGCCGACCCGCGGACCGGTGGTGCCGCCGATCGCGTCGATCGTGTTGAAGACGCCGTCAGCCGCGCCCTCGATATACGCGGCGCACGCGCTGCGCGACGCCACATCCGTTTTCTCGCACAGCTTGTTGAGGTCGCCTGCCGTAAATGCGGCTGCCGTTAGCGGTACGGCAAGCACGCTCGCGCAAATCAAAGCCCGCAGCATGGTGATCCTTCCAGGAAATTATCAAGCGGTCTGATGCCGCATAGAAACGGCGCGCCCCAAAGCGCGCCGTAGTCGTTATTCTGCACTGTTTTACCGCATGCGCGGTATGCCGGCTGATTACTTCTGTTGCATTTGCTGCATGCGCGCCGTCAGCCCTTCGACGACGTCGGGCTCCTTGTACTGCTTGGCAAAGTCGAGCGCGTTCATGCCGATCTGGTTCTTCACCGTCAGGTCCGCGCCATTGTCGAGCAGCAGCTTCACCGTCGATATATGGCCGCCGCGTGCGGCCATCATCAGCGGCGTGGTGCCGTTCGGCGAGCCGGCATCGACGTAAGCCGAATGGTCGAGCAGCAGCTTGACGATGTCGTCGTGGCCGTTGGCGGCCGCGTAATGCAGCGGCGCCCAGCCCTTCTTGTTGACCTCGGCATCCTTCGAGATCAGCAGTTGCACCATCTCGATGTCGCCGTTCAGCGCGGCCAGCATCATGGCGTTCTCGCCGGCCTTGTCGGTGATCTCGATGTTGGCCTTCGGATTGGCGACCAGCGCGGCCGCCACCTTGTCCGACTTCTCGCGGGCCGCCAGCACCAGCAGCGGCATGCCCTGGTCGTCGGTCGTATTCGGGTCCATGCCGTTCGCGAGCTGCTTGTCGACCTCTTTCACGTCATCGAACTTGACTGCCTTGATCATGGTGTCGGCCGGTGCGGCGTGGGCCGGCAGCGCGGCCAACGCCGCGCAGGCGAAGCCGCCTGCCAGCGCCAGGCGCGTGGCGCCGGCCGCGCCGCGCCGCAGCGATGCCAGCATGCGGGCGCTGTTGGCGACGGAGGAAGAAGCGATCTGGGCGTGAGTTTGGGTCAGATATTTATTCATATTCAACTTGAGAAATCGTCCCTATCCTATTGATAATATTCTATTTTATGACTCAAGCGCCAGCCGGCGCCGGAATCCTGAAGAGCCGGAAGAAGTTTTCCGTGGTGGCGGCAGCCAGCGCCGCATCCGGCATCTCGCGTTGCTGCGCGATGAAGCGTCCGACATAACTTACGTACGCAGGTTCATTCGGCTTGCCGCGATAAGGCACCGGCGCGAGGTACGGCGAGTCGGTTTCGATCAGCAAGCGCTCGAGCGGCACGCGCCGCGCCACGTCCTGCACGTCGGTGGCGCTCTTGAAGGTGACGATGCCCGACAGCGAGATATAAAAATTCTGCGCCAGGGCCTGTTCGGCGATCGCCCACGGCTCCGTGAAGCAATGCATCACGCCGCCGGGTTCGCCGGCGCGCTCCTCGGCCATGATCCGCAGCGTGTCCGCGGCCGACGAGCGCGTATGGATGATCAGCGGCTTGCCCGTGGCATGCGCGGCGCGGATGTGGGTGCGAAAGCGCTCGCGCTGCCATTCCATGTCGGCGATCGAGCGGCCTTCGAGACGGTAGTAGTCGAGGCCCGTTTCGCCGATCGCCACGACCTTCGGATGCCCGGCCAGTTCGACCAGTTCGGCGACGCTCGGCTCCCGCGCGTCTTCGTGATCCGGGTGCACGCCGACCGAGGCGTAGACGTTCTCATACGTCTCGGCCACCGCCAGCACGGACAGCAGGCTTTCGAGGTCGACGGACACGCACAGCGCATGCGTCACCGAGTGGCTGCGCATGTTCTCAATGAGCTGCGGCAGGCGCTCGGCGAGTCCTTCGAAGTTGATATGGCAGTGCGAGTCGACAAACATGGTGGTGTCCTGCGGTGAATCCGGTGGGTATTCAGGTGTTGGCGTGACTGGATTGAGCGTCTGGGGCTGCACGCCCGGTATCAAGCCGACGGCTCGAGCCGCCGGCCGAGTATCAACAGGTCGCGCTCGACGCCGTCCAGCACGGCGACGCGCGGCAACGCCCCCCAGTCGGCAAAGCCGAAACTGCGAAACAGGCGCAAGCTCGCTTCATTGTGGCCGAAAATGAAGCCGAGCACGGTATCGATGCCGAGCCCCGGCGCGGCGACAAGAGACGCGGCCAGCAACTGCTTGCCGAGCCCTTTGCCACGCGCCGCTTCGTCCAGATAGATGCTGACTTCGGCGGTGCGCTGATAGGCCGGCCGGCCGTAGAAATCCGAAAAGCTCAGCCAGGCGATCACCCGGCCGCCATCTTCGATCACCCACAAGGGGCGCTTTTGCGGCCCATGCGCGTGAAACCAGCCAAGCCGGCTTTCGACGCTCACCGGCTCCAGATCTGCCGTGACCTGGCGCGACGGCACAGTCGAGTTGTAGATGGCGACGATGGCGGGCAGGTCGTCGAGCGTGGCATCGCGGTATGAAAGACTCATGATGGCGAACTTGGTGAGTGTCAGGTCAGAAAGATCAGGCTTAAGATCGGCTGCGTAACAAGGCAGCGGGACAACGGCCCGCGCCAGCCCGCCAGCCGCTGTTCCAGACGAACGAACGACAAGGCGAGAGCGCGACCGCGGCATCAGGCCTGGGCGAACAGGTCGCGATAGCCGATAAACAGCTCCTCGAAGACCAGCCGGGCGTTCAGCGGATGGTTCTCCACCGCCCGCTGGCGTGTCACGCTCCTGATGAAACGGGCGAAGGCGGTGGCATCCGCCTGGGCCGCGCAGCGCTCGAGCGCGCCGGCGGCCTGCGGAAAGTAACGCGGCGCGCCGGCGGTACGCTGCGCCAGCAGGTCGTACAGCCAGCGCTGCAGCCAGCCCAGTACCAGCGGCACCGGCAGCTTCTGCAGCGCCTCGGCGCACGCAAACGCGTCGCACCCGGAGCCGGCCGCAAGCTGCTTGAGCGTCCAGTCGCGCAGCGTCCGGTTCTCGTCGCTCGCCAGCGCCAGCGCGGTGAGCGGCGCACCGCCCGCCTCGGCGAGCAACGCCGGGGCATCGGCCACGCCCTGCGCGGCCAGCCACGGCGTGGCGACCTCAGGCGGCGGAGCCGTCATGGGCCACTGACGGCAGCGGCTGATAATGGTGGGCAGCAAACGGTCGATACGCGCCGACACCATCAGAAACACCACCCCGGCCGGCGGTTCTTCAAGCGTTTTCAGAAGCGCGTTGGACGCAGCGACGTTGAGCGCCTCGGCCGGCGCCAGCACCACGACGCGTGCGCCGCCGCGATGCGAGCCCACGCCGCAGAAATCGAGCAGCGCCCGGACCTGCTCGATCTTGATTTCCTTGCTCGGCGCGCGGGTTTTTTTGGCGTCGTCGGCGTCGGCCTTGTCGGCCTTTTCGTCGGCAGCCGCCGCGTTGGCAAGGCCCGCTTCGGCAGCCAGCGCCTCCGGCACCACGATCCGGTAGTCCGGATGGTTGCCCTGCACGAACCAGTTACAGGCCGCGCAGGCGCCGCACGGCTCGCCGTTCGGCAGTTGCGCCTCGCACAACAGGCCTTGCGCCAGATGCTGCGCAAAGCGCAGCTTGCCGATGCCCGCCTGCCCATGGAGCAGCAACGCGTGCGGCCAGTGCCCACGCAGTTGTTGCAGGCGATTCCAGTCGTCGGCTTGCCACGGATACATCATCGTTTCTCTTTAAATTCAATCGGTTGAGCGCATTTGTTCATGTATGAGACGAGCTTGTGCGTCGTTATAATGATTGTTTATATTTATTTAAAATCAAAGCGTTGCAATCAATTCTTCAAGTTTTCTCTGAATCTGCGGAATGCTCTGCGAAGAGTCGATGATAGCGAACCGGTACGGCGCCTCTTCGGCACGGCGCAGATATTCGGCGCGCGTGCGAGCGAAAAACGCGTCCGACTCGCTCTCGAAGCGGTCCGGTTCGCGCGCCGAACTGCGGCGCTCGCTGGCGGTGTCCGGCGGGATGTCGAACAGCAGCGTGAGATCCGGTTGAAAACCGCCCTGCACCCAGCGCTCCAGCGCCTCCAGCTTGTCGCGCGGCAGGCCGCGGCCGCCGCCCTGATAGGCGAAGGTCGCGTCGCTGAAGCGGTCCGACAGCACCCAGTCGCCGCGCGCCAGCGCCGGCTCGATCACCTCGGCCAGATGTTCGCGGCGCGCCGCGAACATCAGCAGCGCTTCGGTTTCGAGGTCCATCTTCTGGTGCAGCAGAATTTCGCGCAGCGACTCGCCGAGCTTCGTGCCGCCCGGCTCGCGCGTCATGACGACCGTCCGGCCGCTCGCCGCGATATGGGCTTCCAGGCGCTCGCGAAACCACGCGAGATGAGTGGTCTTGCCCGCTCCGTCAATGCCTTCGAACGTGATGAATTTGCCCCGCGCCATCATTGCCCTCGAATATATTTGTCGACGGCCTTGTTGTGATCGCCGAGTGTGTCAGAAAAGATACTGCTGCCGTCGCCGCGCGACACGAAGTACAACGCGGTGGTCTGCGCCGGGTTGAGCGCCGCCTGCAGCGACGCGACGCCCGGCAGCGAAATTGGAGTTGGCGGCAGGCCCATCCGGGTATAGGTGTTGTAGGGAGTGTCCGTCTGCAGGTCGCGCTTGTGCAAGCGGCCCGTGTAACCGTCGCCCATCCCGTAGATCACCGTCGGATCGGTCTGCAGCGGCATGCCCACGCGCAACCGGTTGGCGAACACCGCCGCCACCATGGGCCGGTCCGAAGCCTTACCGGTTTCCTTTTCGATGATCGACGCCATTGTCAGCGCGTCGTAAGGGGTCTTGTACGGCAGGCCCGGGGCACGCGCCACCCAGGCCTCGTCAAGACGCTCGCGCATCAGATGATAAGCCCGGCGGTAAATATCGAGGTCGCTGGTGCTTTTGTCGAACAGGTATGTGTCCGGGAAAAACAGGCCTTCGCCATTGCCGATCGAGGCCTCCGGCACGCCGAGCGCGGCCAGCAGGTCGGCGTCGCTCATGCCGGCCGTATCGTGCTTGATGGCGGGATTGGCGTCCAGCTCGGCGCGCATGCGCTTGAACGTCCAGCCTTCGATGATCGTGGCGACGTACTCGTTGACGTCGCCGCGGGCGATCTTCTGCAGCACCTCGTAAGGCGTCACGCCGCTCTTGAACTCGTAGTTGCCCGATTTGAGCCGGCTTTGCAGCCCGAGCAGGCGCGTCATGATGACGAACAGCTCCGCTTCGACCGGCACGCCGCCGCGGTTCAACTGCAAGGTGACGCTGCGCAGGCTGCTATGCGGTTTGACGGTGACGTCGAGCTGCGGGGGTGTCAGGGTGAGCGGGCTGTTGGCCCAGTGATATCCGCCGGCAACAGCGGCTGCAGCCAGCGCAACGACGATCGTGCCGGCAACGAGACATTTCTTCAGGAGGGACATGCGAAACATGGCTGGGGTGAAGTCCATATAATACTTGCTTGCCCTAGCTAAAGTCAGAATTGACTGCTCTCCGAATCCATGAATGCACCGCTCGCTTCCGCTCCCGGCACCGCTGCTGCTGCCGCGCCGGTCACGCTCCCCCTGCTGCCGCGCCCTGCGCGCGAGGAATTCGATGCTGTCGTTGCGCACGGCGCCTATATGCCGCTTGCGCAATTCGGCGTGATCGATGCGACCGGCGACGACGCGGCCAGCTTCCTGCACGGGCAGTTGACCAACGATACCCAGCATCTGGATGCGGCCAATGCGCGGCTGGCCGGCTACTGCTCGGCCAAGGGCCGCCTGCTGGCGTCGTTTCTGAGCTGGCGCAGCGGCGAGACGATCCGTCTGCTGGTATCGAAGGACGTGCAGGCGGCCGTGCAGAAGCGCCTCTCGATGTTCGTGCTGCGCGCCAAGGCAAAGCTCGCGGATGCGAGCGCCGAGGTGGCTATCGTCGGTCTGGCGGGCGATGTGCGCAAGGCCTTGTCGGGCGTGTTCGACGCGCTGCCGGACGGCGTGCACGTGAAAGTGGACGGCCCGGCGGGCTCGCTGATCCGCGTGCCTGACGCGCTCGGACGGCTGCGTTACCTGTGGGTCGGCCCCAAAGCCGAAGTCGAAGCGCGCCTGCCGCACTTCGACGGCAAGCTCACACGCGCCTCGGCGGCCGTGTGGGACTGGCTGGACATCCGGGCGGGCGAGCCGCGCATCACTCAACCGGTGGTGGAGCAGTTCGTGCCGCAGATGGTCAATTTCGACGTGCTCGGCGGCGTGAATTTCCGCAAGGGTTGCTATCCGGGGCAGGAAGTCGTCGCGCGCAGCCAGTATCGCGGCACGATCAAGCGGCGCACCTCGCTCGCCAACGTGGCCGGCGAGCTCGCTACGGTCGCGGCCGGCATGGAACTGTTCCACTCGGACGATCCGGGCCAGCCGTGCGGCATGGTGGTGAATGCCGCCTCGGCGCCGCAAGGCGGTGTGGATGTGCTGGTCGAGGTCAAGCTCGCGGCGCTGGAAACCGGATCGATTCATCTGGGCGCGGCCGACGGGCCCGCGCTGACCTTCCTCGCGCTGCCCTACACGCTGCCAACCGAGGTTTGATGCGAGGTTTGATGCGGCCTGGCACTTGCGTTTCGCGGCATCCGCCAGGCATCTTGTCTGCGCCGACCGCCTCGGCCTGCGCAACCTCGGTTAGCGCAGGCTGGAATCTGCAACCGCCAGGCCCTGCCACTCGCCCTCACTCCACCGCGGGAGATTCCCCCCGATGTGCCTGATCGTGTTCGACTGGCGGCCCGACGCGGCCGACGGCCCGCTTTTCACGCTTGCCGCCAACCGCGACGAGTTCTTTCGCCGTACCGCGGAGCCGATGCACTGGTGGTCCGAGGCGCCGGGTCTACTGGCCGGACGCGATCTGCTGGGCGGCGGCACGTGGCTCGGCATGACGCGCGACGGCCGTTTTGCGGCGCTCACGAACTACCGGGCACCGCATGAGATGCGCGCCGATGCGCCCACACGCGGCACCTTGGTGAGCAACTGGCTGCTGGGCGAGCCGTCCGCTGTCGGCACGCCGCTCGATTACCTGCAACGGGTCGCGAAGGACGGCGAGATCTACAACGGCTTCAACCTGCTGGTCGGCGACTGGTCGCGGCGTGAACTCGGCTGGTACTGCAACCGCTCCGCCGCACCGCCGGCCTTGCTCATGGCGGGTACGCACGGCATCTCGAATGCCGTGCTCGATACGCCGTGGCCCAAGCTCGCGCGCAAGCGAACCGAACTGGGCGTCCTACTGGCGGACGATCCGCTCGTGCCGCTCGAACGGCTGATCGAGCTGATGCGCGACCCGCGTCTCGCCCGTGACGACGAGTTGCCGTCCACGGGAATTCCGCTGGAACGCGAACGGGTGCTCTCGGCGGCCTTTATCGAATCGCCGGACTACGGGACGCGCGGCACCACGGCCTTGCGCGTGGTGGCCAACGGCATGCATGGCGAGCACCTGAGCGCCGCCGTCGCGGAGCGTAGCGACGACAACGGTTCGCATCGCGTGGTTCGTCCCGGGGACTTCGAGCGTAGTTTCGCGTTCAATATCGAGCGTTGAGGCGTGACGCCGGGGGCGTCGGCTTCGCCCTTCAGTCTGACTCGGAGCCGAACGCCGAACGGAGCGCCCGCGCCGCATCGGCATGGGCCTGCGCAACCTCCGGGACAAAACCGCCCATCTTGAAGAACTCGTGGATCATCCCGGCGTAGTGCATCAGCGTGACCTGATTGCCCGCCTCGCGCAGCTTCTCCGCGTACGCGATGCCTTCGTCGCTGAGCGGATCGTATTGCGCCGTCGCAATCCAGACCGGCGCCAGGCCGTTGAACGCCGGTGCGCCGCGCCGGCCGTCGAGCGGCGCGAAACGCCAGTCGTCGCGATCGCCCGGCTCGCGCACGTACTGCTCGAAAAACCACTGGATCGTATCGCCCGACAGCAAATAGCCGTCGGCGAGCCGTGCATGCGAGTCCGTCTGTTGATGCCCCGTCGTGCCCGGATAGATCAGCAGTTGCAAGGCCAGCTTCGGCAGGTCCGCGTCCCGCGCCAGCACCGCGCAGACCGCGGCAAGCGTGCCGCCGGCGCTATCGCCGCCGACGGCGATCCGCGCGCTGTCGACGCCGTGCACGGCCGCATTGGCGTAAAGCCAGCTCAACGCATCGAAAGCGTCGTGCACGGCAGTGGGAAATTTATGTTCGGGCGCGAGCCGGTAATCGACCGACAGCACGGCGCATTGCGCGTCGCGCGCGAACATCCGGCACAGCGCGTCGTGGGTGTCGACGCTGCCCACGGTAAAGCCGCCGCCATGGTAATAGACCAGCGCCGCAGCAGGCTGCGCCCAGCTCGGTTCGAGCGGCTGGTAAAGCCGCGCGCGGATCGACGCGCCATCGCGCATCGGCAGCGCGAGATCCTCGACGGAGAATAGCGGCGCGCTCGCGATCTCGAGAATCGGCGCACTCTTCTCATAGGAGGCGCGCGCCTCCTGCGCGGTCAGTTCGTGGTACGGCGAGCGCTTCGCCCGCGCGATCATGTCGAGCACCAGCCCGACCTTCGGATTCAGCGTCATGGGCTCTCCGCCTTCACCTCCGGTTTGAGCGATAGCGGATCGGTCGGATTGCGCTGCTGCTCGATGTCCTCATGACGCAGATGCACAGTCGGCAGGATCGCCGGATGCGTGAGGATGTAGAAGCGCCCTACAGCGATCGCCTCGAACGTCAGCGCGGCGACATCCTGCGCGCTCAGCTTGCCCGACTGCACGGCCCGCTGCAGTTGCTTGCCGGCGGCCAGTTGCGAGCGGGTCGGCGCCGCGTCGTTGCGCAAGGTTTCGGGCCGGGCGCGCTCGGCATCCGCGATGCCGGTCGGCACGAACGCCGGGCACAGCAGCGAGCAGCCCACCTGGCCGCCCGCGTTCTGCAGGTCGTGGTACAGCGTCTCCGTCAGCGAGACCACCGCGTGCTTCGACGCGTTGTAGATCCCCATCGCCGGCGGCGACAGCAGCCCCGCCACCGACGCCGTATTGACGATATGCGCCGGCTCGTTCTGCCGCAGCATGATCGGCGTGAAGACGCGCACGCCGTGCGCAACGCCCATCACGTTGACGCCGAACACCCAGGCCCAGTCGTTGGCGGTGCTCTCCCATAGAAAGCCGCCGGCGCCCACGCCCGCGTTGTTGAACAGCAGATGAATCTTGCCGAACGCATCGAGGGCCGCGAGGGCCAGCGCCTCGACCTGGCTCGCGTCCGACACGTCGGTCGGCACGCCGATCGCGTCGACGCCGGCCGCACGCAAAGCCTCGAGCGTTTTTGCGAGCGCCGCGCCGTCGACATCGGCCAGCACGAGCTTCATGCCAAGGGCTGCGCCCTTGTCCGCAAACGCGCGCCCAAAACCGCTCGCCGCGCCGGTGATCACAGCCACTTTGCCTTCGAACTGAAACATCAGGTCGCTCCGCTGGTTGCCTGGTATGAGAGGGAATATCCCAAGGCGGCGGGTCACGATGCCCCGCCACTGCCTGTTTTGCCCGCTGCTTTTGCCCGCCGCTCGTGCTCGCTGCTTTTTGCCCGCCCCGTTGCTACGGCTGCAGGCCGCGCGGCGTCAGATCAGCTTGACGAGCTGCTTGCCGAAGTTCTTCCCTTTGAGCAGCCCGATAAACGCTTCCGGTGCATGCTCGAGTCCCTGCGCGATACTTTCGCGATAGTGCAGTTTCTTTTGTGCGACCAGCGTGCCGAGTTGCGTCAGCGCTTCGGGCCATACGTCGAGATGTTCGGTAACGATAAAGCCCTGCACCAGCAGGCGCTGCGTGAGCATCAAGGCCGGATGTTTGAGCGGCAGCGGCTGGCCGTCATAGTTGGCGATCATCCCGCACAGCGCAATGCGGCCGAACGCGTTCATCCGCGCGAGCGCCGCATCGAGCACCTCGCCGCCGACGTTCTCGAAGTAGCCGTCGACCCCGTTCGGCGTCGCCGCTTTCAGGTCCTGATAGAGGTTGCCGGCCTTGTAGTCGACGCATGCGTCGAAGCCGAGCGTCTCGACCACATAGCGGCACTTTTGCTCGCCGCCGGCGATGCCGACCGCACGCGCGCCCGCCAGCTTCGCCAGTTGCCCGACGACGCTGCCGACCGCCCCGCTCGCTGCGCTGACCACCACGGTCTGGCCGGCCTGCGGCGCGATGATCCGGTTCAGCCCATACCAGGCGGTCACACCCGGCATGCCCACCGCGCCGAGATAGGCGGAGAGCGGTACATGCGTGTCGTCGACCTTGCGCACGCCGGTGCCGTCGGAGGTGCCGAATTCCTGCCAGCCGAACGTCGCGACCACCTTGTCGCCCACCGCGAATTTCGGATGCTTCGACTCCACGACTTCGCCCACGGTGCCACCGATCATCACCTCATTGAGCGGCTGCGGCGCTGCATAGGACTTGCTGTCGTTCATGCGGCCGCGCATATAGGGGTCGAGCGACAGATAGTGGTTACGCACGCGGAACTGGCCTTCGGCGAGCGGTTCCAGCGGAGTTTCGACGAGCCTGAAATTGTCCGTCGTGGCGGGGCCCTGCGGGCGCGAGGCAAGCAGGAACTGACGGTTGATCTGGGTCATGACGGGCGTCTCCATGATTGTTGGTTGGGCATGAAACCACGGGACGCGCACGGCGGCACGTCCCGCGCCGCGGTCAACCGTCGCTGGGACCGGGCTTGGCGGATGGATCGCTGCGCAGACGCTGATGCGTCACCTCGCGACCCACGGCAAGGCGCCGCATGTACTTGAAAGTGCCGAGCGCCTTGGCGACGAAATGGCCTTCGCTATCGCGGATTTCACCCTCGCAATAGGCCATCGTGGTCGAACGATGCAGCACGCGCGCCGTGGCGCGCAACTCGCCGCGCCCCGGCTGCATGAAATTGACTTTCATCTCGACGGTGACTACGCCGACGCCGTCGCCCGCCAGACTGCGGGCGGCCATCGCCAGCGCCACGTCGGCGAGCGTCATCGTCACGCCGCCATGGGCTACGGCCCACGTGTTCATGTGGTCGGGCGCGAGCGGCAGCTTCACTTCGCTGGCGCCATCCGCGGCCAGGATCAGTTGTACGCCGAGGTGATCGACGAAGGGACTTTCGAGCACGGCTAGCGCGTTGGCGGGCGCGGCGGAAGTAGGCGCGGTTGCGGCGGGCTGGTTGGCCTCCGGTTGGCCGGCCCCACCTTTCTGCGAATCAGTCATTGCCGGGCGTCAGACTTCGTAGTCCACGCACTCACGAGATTCACGCACCGCGCTGACGAACGTCTTCAGAGCCAGGTGCGTCGGGTGAACCTGATAGGCGTCCAGCGCAGCCTTGTCGGTGAAGTCGGAGACCAGCACGATGTCGTAGGTCGATTCGAGACCGGGTGCGGCGAGGCCTACCTCGAGGTGCAGGATGCCGGGGACGATGTCGCGGCAGCCTTCCAGCTTTTCCTTGAGCTTGACAGCGTTTTCTGCGCGCGAAGCGCCCTCTGCCGATTCCTTCAACTTCCACATCACAATATGTCGAATCATGGTGTTCGTAGCGCCTGGCGCTAGTCCGTTAGATTGCTTAAAAAGGCTTGCTCGCCTGCATTTTCGGCCCCTGCAGAGGCCTTTCGATTGCGCTGCAAACCTGCTCTCGCAGTTAAAAAGCAGGAATAAAAACGGTATTATCTGGCGTTGGCCAAAACCGATGCCCGCTTTTCCCCCGCCGCGTTCACAGGCATCGAAAGCAGGCAAATCGAAGCAGCCCTTAAGCCTATCAAATTTAGTGGCGTCGAGCGCAGACAAAGATTGATTCCGACAGTCCGCGGACACGGTCGGGCCCGGTTGGCATTTGACTTCCCTGCCGCGGGTAAGGCATCAATTTGTCGACACCCCTGAAGAAGTTCAGGGGATTTTTGTTTAACCACGGCCTTAATCACGGCCTCGAAGGACCTTCCCCTCAATGAACATCTCCATCGAAGATCCTGCGCAACCCGACATCGTGACCTTGCTCGAGCACGGCGACGCAGAAGCCGCGAGGCTCTATCCGGCGGAGAGCAACCATCTGTTGCCGATCGACGCGCTACGCGAACCGAATGTGTTGTTCCATGTGGCTCGCGACGCATCCGGCACGGCGCTGGCGACCGGCGCCGTGGTCCTGAAAGGCGACTGGGCGGAAATCAAGCGCATGTGGGTGGAGCCGCAAGCCCGCGGCCAGGGACTCTCCAAAACCATGCTCGCGACGCTCGAACAGCAAGCCCGTGCGCATGGGGTACGCTGGCTGCGCCTCGAAACCGGTGTCGACAGCCATTCGGCGCTAGGTCTCTACGCCCGGGCCGGTTTTGTCGCGCGCGAGCCGTTTGCCGATTACCGTCCCGATCCGTTGAGCGTCTTCATGGAGAAGGATTTAGCCATGGAGACGACTGCGTAAGACTGCTTAAGCGCGAGGCCGCCGGCTCGAGGACAGCGCCCCGCGCCCCGCTCACCGGCCAAGAAACACATCCCGGTAAGCGCCATAGATCGACAGCAGCGGCACCGCGGTCATCACCGGCGTCAGCACCAGGGCGCGCAGGGTCAGCGGGACCATCGGGGCGAACAGCACCGCCACCGTCATCGCCGCAAAGTACATCAAGGTCACCGGCCAGTTGCGCGCGGCGCCGCTCAGGCTCGCAATCATCGCATCGTGCGGCGTCATGTCGTGCAGCATCACAAGCGCCGGAGCGAAGCAGGCCGAGGCGATCGCAACTGCGAAGATCGACGCGCCGAGCAGCGATTCGAGCGCACCGCGCACGCCGTGGTCGCCGCCGTAGCTGATCGACACGTTATGCACGCCGCTTGCGGTGACCGAGGCGTTCAGCGAGACATGGAACGTCGCCAGCAGGACCACATAGCCGACGGCGACAATCGCCGCGCCGTACAACCCGATCACGCACAGCGCGTTGCTACGCCGCGCCAGCGCCGCGAACGTCTCGCGCAGCGACACCGGCTGGCCGTTGCCGGCGCCGTCCTGCACCAACATCAGCCCACCCACCACGAGCGGCGCCAGCAGCACCGCCAGCGGACGCAACAGCGGCAGGAACCCCAGCAGGGTCGCAAAATCGGCGCAGAGCAGCAACACGCTCAGCCACAGCACAGGCTGCTGGCTCGCCGCACGCGCGCCGCTCGCGAGCCAGTCGCCAATACGCAAGGGATTGACTTCTCTTCCACCGGGAAAAGGCAGTGCCGGCACACGATGGAGACGGGTTTCCTTAGAAACGTCGCTCGGGTAATCGATGTTCATGACGATTTCCTCAGTTAAAGCGAAAAGTGGTTGTACGCACTGCTAAGGGTTTGGCTTTTCGGTATTTCGGTGTTCGGGTATTTCAGCTGCTTTTCTTCAGGGCGTCTGCTGGCGGTCGAGACTCGCCGAGACGACGTCGATCTGCCGTTTCACATAGCGCGACATGCCGCGCCAGGTAATCCGTGTCAACCAGATGCACAACGCAAGGCCGATGAGACCGATCGGCAGCATCACGATCGCATAGGTGTATTCGCCGTCCGACGCCGCCACGCGGATCAGGTGGTGACCGTCGTCGATGGCAACCTTGCCGTCGCTGATATCCACCGAGTCCGAGCCGCTACGCGCGCTCAGGTGACTGGGCTTGCCGTGCTGGTCTTCTTCCAGTTGCACGTGGTCGCCGTCGTCGCTGGAGATATCCCAGACCATCGACTTCGGATCCTTCGAGGAGCGGGCAAGCGACACTTTCTCGTCGTCGTCTTTCAGTTCCAGCGCGACCACATCGTCGCGAGCGATGCTCCATGTACCGTCGTCGGCTCTGGTCACCATGCGCCGTGCGGCGTCGGACGAACTTTCGAACTTGAACTCGTCGCCGTCGTTGCGAATCTCGACCGTGCCGGCACGAGTGACAAGCTCGAGCTTGCTGTCGTCCTGCAGGTTGAAGACAAAACGGTCGCCGACGATCTTCAGGCTCTTCAGGTTGCCGGGCGTGTCGCCTTCGCTATCGTCGTCCTCCGCTTCCTGCGTGGCCGAGGCTGCCGATGCTGGCGCCGCAACCGTTGCATTCGACGCCCCCGCTGCGCCGCTCGCGGCAGCGCCCGCCGTCGCCTGGGCGTGCTCGCTGCTGGTAAAGCTGAACGGCAGCGCATCACGTGCGGTCTTGCCGAAGAAATGATGGCCGGTCAAGGCGAACACGCCGACCAGCCCGGCGATCGTCAGTCCCGCAGAGACCGCGTAGCCCACCGTGAGCAAGACCAGGTACAGCATGAAAGGCACCAGCAGCAGCACGTTCAGCAGGCCCAACGCGGAGATCGACATGATCACGCGGAACAGGTTGCCGAACGACCGGCGGTCCTGCCATTGCCGGTAGTTCGCTTGCGCTTTCAGTTCGCGAGCGAGCTTGACCGGGTCGCCCAGCGCGGCGATCACGTCTTCCTCGCGGCGCCCAGCGGCAAGCGCGTCGCCAATGTATTCGCGGTAATCGGCAATGATTTCATCGACCGCCTGCTTGGGCAGACTGCTCAATTCCTGCCGCAGAGAATCAATGAATACGTCCTGCTTCATGGGTTTTCCCCTGTGTTCATTTTTATGCCGGGTTGTCCTAGCACGCCGTTCACCTCATCCACGAAACTGCGCCACTCCTCTTCCATCTCCAGCAGACTGCGGCGACCCGTGCCCGTCAGCGAGTAGTATTTGCGCGGCGGCCCCGAACTCGACTCGACCAGGTAGGTCGACACCCAGGCCTCGGCCTGCAGACGGCGCATCAACGGGTAAATCGTGCCCTCGCTGATTTCCATTGTTTCGGCGAGCGTCGACACCAGTTCGTACGCGTAGCTGTCCCCACGAGCCAGGACGGCCAGCACGCACATGTCGAGCGTTCCTTTTTTCAACTGCGTTTTCATCAAATTCCACGCTTCGTAGTGTGCGTTGCAAGGTACCGTGCTATGCACTACCACCGGACGGACTAATGGCCGCGGTGACCATGGCTGAAATGTAGCAGGCTCTACTGTCTTATGCAAGGTACCGTTTTATACATCGTTCCCGAGCGTCTCGATCGTCACATCCAGCAGAGCCCGTAGGCGGGCCACGCGGCGCAGGTCACGGTGATAACCCAGCCAGACATCGCGCCCCGGCGGCGCTTCGCCCAGATCGATGCGCCGCAGTTCGGCGATCGCGTCGCCCAGCGGGCAAGGCAGCACCGCAAAGCCGCCGCCTTCCGCGCACATGCGCGCCTGCGCGCCGCGGTTGTTGCTGCCGAACGCGATCCGCGCATTCGGCAACAGGCGCTTGACCCACTCCACATCCGGCAGCGTGCCGAACGCGCTATCCATGCTGACGAGCGTGTGTCCCGCGCCGTCGCCGGCTTGCGGCGCCACCAGGTCCAATCTCCCGTACAAGGCGTACTCGACGTGCATGAACTTGCGCTGGATCACGTCGGCTTCTTCGAACGGTGTAATGCGAAACGCCAGATCGGCCTCGCGGCGCGCGAGGTTATAGCGGCGCGAGTCAGTCACCAGTTCGAGGGACACGCCGCGGTGCTGCGCCAGAAACCGCGCGAACACCGGCGTGAGCACGTGAATGCCGAACCAGTCGGATGACGAGACACGCAACAGGCCGCTCAGGTGAGCATCCTTGCCGGCCAGCGCCCGTGTGAAACCGAGCGCCTCCTCTTCCATCCGTTCGGCATAGGCGAGAACGGCCGCACCTTCGTCGGTCAGGACGAAACCGTCGCGGGTGCGCTGGAACAACGCGTGGCCCGTCGCCTCTTCGAGCGCACGCAAACGCCTGCCCATGGTCGGCTGGGTCTGGCCGACCTGTCGCGCGGCCGCCCCTAGCGTGCCGTGACGGGCAATGGCGAGGAAGATACGGACGTCGCTCCAATCCAGATTGCTTCCAATCATTTTCGTTTGACTTGTATTCAATAACGTTGATTTACATGCGACCTTGCATGATCGAGTATGGACGTAACGAAGCAACGACTCAACCGGAAAGGAAATCACCATGTCCATGCACGCCCTTGTTCTCAGCCGCTATCACGGTCCCCTCGAACTGACCGAACTGGTCCGGCCTGAGCCGGCGCCCGGCCAGGTGCTGGTGCGCATCGCGGCCAGCGGTCTGAATCCGCTCGATACCAAAATCCGCGCAGGCAGCGCGGCGCATGCACAGCATCCCTTGCCGCTCGTGTTGGGGATCGACATGGCCGGAGTAGTCGAAGCAGTCGGCGCGGACGTCAGCGCGTTCAAAGCCGGCGATGCGGTCTATGGCATGACCGGTGGGGTCGGCGGCATTCAGGGTTCGCTCGCCCAGTACGCAGCAGTCGATGCCGACCTGCTCGCGTTCAAACCGGCCAATCTGTCGATACGTGAAGCGGCCGCCCTGCCTCTTGCTTTCATCACCGCCTGGTCGGGCATCGTTGATCGGGCCCGGCTGCAGGCCGGACAAACCGTCCTGGTTCAAGGTGGCGCCGGCGGCGTCGGGCATGTCGCCGTACAACTGGCGCTGGCACTCGGTGCGCAGGTTTTCGCCACGGCCAGCGCCCGCGATCACGATTTCGTCACCAGCCTCGGCGCGACGCCGATCGATCACCGGGCGCAAACAGTCGAGCAGTATGTGGCGTCGGCGACAGAGGGGAACGGCTTCGATCTGGTGGTCGACACCGTGGGCGGCGCGACCCTCGATGCGTCGTTCGCAGCGGTTCGGCATTTCGGACACGTGGTAAGCGCATTGGGCTGGGGAACCCATGCGCTGGCGCCGCTTTCATTTCGCGAAGCCAGCTACTCGGGCGTGTTCACCCTGTATCCGCTGCTCAGCGGTAAATATCGCGCCCATCACGGCGCGATGCTCGCCGAAGCCAGCCGGCTCGTGCAAGCCGGCAAGCTCAAGCCGAGGCTCGATCCGCGCCGCTTCGATCTGGGTTCGGCCGAACTGGCCTATGACGCGATCACGGGCGGCACGGCACGCGGAAAAATCGTGGTGGACGTGGAGTGACCAGACGGCGGAGGGCGCGCAACCTCAGATAACGAGCCGCGACACCTTGGTCCCTTCGAGCGAGATGCCGGCCATCAAGCCGGCATTGGTGAGCACGAAGGCCACCACGGGACTCATTGCCGTCGAGGTATCGAGATTGCCGTTCGCACCGATCTTCGCCAGCGCGACCGTGGCGTCGGCGCCGGCTGCCCAGCCCTGGCTTTGCGTGAAGCGGTCGAGCGCCTGTTGCGTCAGGAAGGCGAAAATGATCGCCTTCGATTGCGCGCCGATCTGCAAGCCGAACGAACCGGCCACGGTGCTGTAATACCCCGTCGTCTGGCCGTCGACGCGCAAGCCGCCCTGCCCGTATTGGCCGCCAAACCAGAAGCCCGCCGCGAACACGGATGGAAACACCAGCACGCCGCGCGCTTTGGCGAGAATCTCCTGCGAACCGTGCACCGTGCTCTGCAGGCGAGCGAGCGTCGAATCAATTCCGGCGTTGATGGTGTTGCGTTTCTGCGTATAGTCCTCGGCGGTCTCACCCGAGCCAAGCGGTGTGGTGGTGCAGCCCGCGAGAGTCAGGCCGCTCGACGCGACAAGCACACTGGTGCCGGTAATGAATTGACGTCGGTGCATATGGCTTTCCTAAGAAGAGAGGGTTGATCGACCGTCCGCGCGCGCAATGATTAGTACGGCATTGAAGTCGGTTTTCGATCGCTCTGCAACCGTTTCATTGCGAGTGTGCGCAGGAAGCAACGCGCGACAGGTGCAGGTGGGACCATGATCGGCGCGCCGAGTTCGAAAGCGGGAAAGGATGCCGCGACGCTCGGGGCACCGAACGAGCCAGGGGAATCAGGGTTTGCCCGGTACAATACCGCCCAACCCAGTTCGACTCGAGGTCCTGGCTATGTCCTTTCTTCGTCTGTTGCTGTCTGGTCGTCCGGCACGCCTGCTGGTGCTCGGCGCGCTCATGGTGTTGTCGCTCGGCGGTTGTGCGGGATGGTTCGGCCATGAGCCGCTGCGTGTGAGTGTCGCCGGCATCGAGCCGCTCGACAGCCAGGGGCTCGAAATGCGCTTCAACCTGAAGCTGCGGATCCAGAACCCCAACGAAGGGGCGCTTGACTTCGACGGCGTCTCCGTCGATCTCCAACTGAACGGCAAGGCTTTTGCCAGCGGCGTCAGCCCTCAGCACGGCACGGTGCCGCGCTACGGCGAGGCGCTCGTCAGCGTGCCGTTGACGGTGCCGGCCTTTACCGCGCTGCGGCAAGCCTTCTCGCTCGCGGGCAGCGATACGCCGCCGGGCCAGTACCCGTATATCTTGCGTGGCCGTCTGGCGGGTGGCCTCACGGGGGGAGCGCGCTTTCTCGATCAGGGCGTGCTGTCGTTGCCGGGGCTTGGGCTCGCGGGGCAATGACGATTCGCCGGCCAATAGAAAACGCACGCTGCCAGGTCAGCCGCTCAAGCCCCCTTGGGACCTGAGGCGGTGCCTGCCCACACCGCCTCACACCACTTCAAACAGCCCTGCTGCGCCCTGCCCGCCGCCGATGCACATCGTCACGACGACCAGCTTCGCGCCGCGCCGCTTGCCTTCGATCAGCGCATGCCCGGTCAGGCGCGCGCCCGACACGCCATACGGATGACCGACCGCAATCGCGCCGCCATTCACGTTGAGCCTGTCGTGCGGGATGCCGAGCTTGTCGGCGCAATACAGCACCTGTACGGCGAACGCTTCGTTCAGTTCCCACAGGTCGATATCCTCGACCTTCAATCCCGCCTGTTTGAGCAGCTTCGGCACCGCGAACACCGGGCCGATACCCATCTCATCCGGTTCGCAACCGGCCACCGCAAAGCCGCGGAAAATGCCCAGCGGTTGCAGCCCTTCGCGCTCTGCGACCTTGGCGTTCATCACCACGCAAGCCGACGCGCCGTCCGAAAACTGGCTCGCATTGCCGGCGGTGATCACACCGCCCGGCAACGCCGTGCGAATCTTCGACACGCCTTCGAGCGTCGTGTCCGCACGGATGCCTTCATCGGCAACAATCGTTACTTCCTTCGTGAAGAGCTGGCCGCTCGCCTTGTCGGCGACGCCGGCGAGCACCGTCATCGGCACGATCTCGTCGTTGAACCTGCCGGCTTCCTGAGCCGCCGCCGCGCGCTGTTGCGAGCGCACGCCGTATTCGTCCTGGCGCTCTTTCGAAATCGAGTAGCGCCTGGCGACGTTTTCGGCGGTCTGCAGCATCGACCAGTAGATCTCCGGCTTGTTCTGGTTCAGCCAGCCGTCGGTCATCATGTGGCGGTTCATCTCGTTCTGCACGCACGAAATCGACTCGACCCCGCCCGCCACGAACACGTCGCCCTCACCGGCAATCACGCGTTGCGCGGCAAGCGCAATCGTCTGCAAGCCGGATGAGCAGAAACGGTTGACCGTCATCCCCGGCACGCTAACCGGCAGGCCGGCACGCAAGGCAATTTGCCGCGCGATGTTCATGCCTGTCGCGCCTTCCGGATTCGCACAGCCCATGATCACGTCTTCGACACGCGCCGGATCGAGTTTCGCGCGTTCGACCGCGGCTTGCGTCACATGGCCGCCGAGCGTCGCGCCGTGCGTCATGTTGAAAGCGCCGCGCCACGATTTGGCAAGACCCGTGCGGGCGGTCGATACGATTACGGCGTCAGTCATGCATGTCTCCTGCTTCCAATGTTGAATGTGGTTCGTTCGCACCGGCGGGCCCAAGCGGACCTGTGTGCCGGCTTGCCCGGTTTCAGCTGGCGCATGCGCGCGCCTTCATGAGCCCGCCAGTTCCGCGGACTGCACGCGCTTGACACCCGCTGCGTGCAGATCGCGCCAGGCGGCGTCGAGCGAACCGTTGAGATCGATGGCGCGCGACGCGTCTTCGATCAGTGCAACTTCAAATCCTGCTGCCCGTGCATCGAGCGCGGACCAGGCGACGCAGTAGTCGGTCGCGAGGCCACAGCACCAGACACGCTTCACGCCCACCTCGCGCAAGTAGCCGGCGAGTCCAGTCGGCGTCGTCCGATCGGCTTCGAGAAAAGCCGAGTAGCTATCGACGTCGGCATGGAGCCCCTTGCGGATCACCACACGCGCATGCGCAATGTCGAGATCGCGATGCAGCGCCGCGCCGGGCGTGTCCTGCACGCAATGGGTCGGCCACAGCACCTGCTCGCCATACGGCAGCGTGAGCATCTCGAACGGCGCGCGGCCCGCGTGGTTGGCGGCAAACGAGACGTGCGAAGCCGGATGCCAGTCCTGCGTCAGCACGACATGACTGAAACCACCTGCGAGCCGGTTGATGACCGGCACCACTTCATCGCCATGCGCGACCGCCAGGGCGCCGCCCGGCATGAAATCGTTTTGCACGTCGATGACGAGCAACACGTCCTCGGCATCTTTCATCGCGGCACCTCGCGTCATCTCACGTCCACTCGTCTAGCTGTTGAATCCGCGGCCTTGCGCCGCCAGTTCCGCAATGCTCGGCGCCAGTTGCCACGCGTCGCCGTTCGGACGCGCAGCATAAGTGCGAATCGCCCGCTCGACGTTGTAGAGGCCGACGGTATCCGCGTACAGCATCGGGCCGCCGCGCCAGAGCGGGAAACCGTAGCCGGTCAGATAAACCATGTCGATATCCGACGCCTTCGACGCGATGCCCTCTTCGAGAATCTTCGCGCCTTCGTTGGCCAGCGCGAATACCAGACGCTCGACGATCTCTTCGTCGCCGATCTTGCGGCGCTGCGCCCCGGTTTCCTGCGAGTACGCGACGATCATCTCGTCGACCAGCGTGGACGGATACGCCGTACGATCGCCCGGCTTGTAGTCGTACCAGCCGCCGCCGGTTTTCTGCCCGAAGCGTCCCGTCTCGCACAGGCGGTCGGCGATCTTCGAGTAGTGCATGTCCGGATGTTCCTGATAGCGGCGCTTGCGAATCGCCCAGCCGATATCGTTGCCTGCGAGGTCGCTCATACGGAACGGACCCATCGCGAAGCCGAACTTCTCGATCGCGCGGTCGACCTGCGCCGGCAGCGCGCCCTCTTCGAGCATGAAGAGCGCCTGGCGGATGTATTGCTCGATCATGCGGTTGCCGATAAAGCCATCGCACACGCCCGACACCACCGCGGTCTTCCTGATCTTCTTCGCCAGTTGCATGACGGTGGCGAGCACGTCTTTCGCCGTTTGCTTGCCGCGCACGACTTCAAGCAGCTTCATCACATTGGCCGGGCTGAAGAAGTGCATGCCGACCACGTCCTGCGCACGCTTCGTGAACGCAGCAATCTTGTCGACGTCGAGCGTGGAGGTGTTCGAGGCAAGGATCGTCCCCGGCTTCGCGACTTCATCCAGGCGCCTGAACACCTGCTCCTTCACACCGAGCTCTTCGAACACCGCTTCGACAATCAGATCGGCGTGCTTCAGATCGTCGTACGAAAGCGTCGGGGTGATCAGCGCCATGCGCTGTTCCAGCGCCTCAGGCTTCAACTTGCCCTTCTTCACCGTCGCTTCATAGTTCTTGCGAATCGTCGCGAGGCCGCGATCCAACGCTTCCTGCTTCGTTTCGAGCAGCGTGACCGGCAGGCCCGCGTTGATGAAGTTCATCGCGATGCCGCCGCCCATCGTGCCGGCGCCGATCACGGCCACCTGCCTGATGTCGCGAACCGGCGTATCGGCAGGCACGTCGGGAATCTTGCTCGCCGCCCGCTCGCCGAAGAACGCATGACGCAGCGCGCGGCTTTCCGGCGTCTGCACCAGCGCGAGAAAGCATTCGCGTTCGAACGCGAGGCCCTTGTCGAAGCCGTTCTTCACACCCGCTTCGACCGCGTCGATACATTTGTGCGGCGCCGGGAAGTTCTTCGCAACCGCTGCCACGCTATTGCGCGCGAACTGGATAAAGCCTTCGGCATTCGCATGCTCGATCTTGCGATCGCGCAGCTTCGGATGCGGACCGTTCTGTGCACCGACCTTGCGGGCAAAAGCGAGCGCGGCCTCGGAGAGATTACCTTCCACCACCTCATCGAAGAGCCCTGAGCCGGCCAGCTTCTCCGACATCACCGGCGCACCCGAGACGATCATGTTGAGCGCGGCTTCGAGGCCGATCGCGCGCGGCAGGCGCTGCGTGCCGCCTGCGCCCGGCAGGAGACCGAGCTTCACTTCCGGCAGCGCGATCTGCGCGCCGGGCGCCGCGATGCGGTAATGCGCGCCGAGCGCGAGCTCCAGACCGCCGCCCATGGCGACACTGTGGATCGCCGCGACGACCGGCTTGGCGCTGCCTTCGACGGCCTTGATGACCGTCGCGAGCGTCGGTTCCTGGATGGCTTTGGGCGTATTGAATTCGGTGATGTCCGCGCCGCCCGAGAAGGCTTTGCCGGCGCCGGTCAGCACGATGGCCTTGACGGCCGGATCGTTCTGCGCGCGCTCGAGCCCTTCGACGATGCCGGCTCGCGTCGACAGACCGAGCCCGTTGACCGGGGGATTGTTTAGCGTAATGACGGCGACGCCGTCATGAGTCGTGTAGTCCACTGCCATCTGCCTGCCTCCATACGGTGAGGCAGCGCGTCGCGCGCTGCCTGTGCCGGTTCATTGTCCGACATTCCGGGTCAGCAAGCAGAATACACAAAAAAGCACGCTCGTTCAATTATCTGCGCGATTTATTGCGGGAAAGGGTTTGCCCCAGGACGCCGAGGGCATCGGGTCAAGCCGCGCCCTCCAGCGCCGACGGCAGCACGTGGCTGCGGAACATCTCGCGCAGCCTGAGTTTCTGCAGCTTGCCGGTGGCCGTATGCGGCAGTTCGTCGACGAACACCACATCGTCGGGGATCCACCACTTCGCCACCTTGCCCTCATAGAAGGCAAGCAGTTCCTCGCGCGTCACCTCGGTACCCTTGCGCTTGACGACCACCAGCAACGGACGCTCGGTCCACTTCGGATGCGAACACGCAATGCACGCTGCTTCGGCCACTGCCGGATGCGCGATGGCGACATTCTCGATGTCGATCGAACTGATCCATTCGCCGCCCGACTTGATCACGTCCTTGCTGCGGTCGGTGATGTGCAGAAAGCTGTCGCGGTCGATGGTCGCCACGTCGCCGGTCGGAAACCAGCCGTCCACGAGCGGCGAGTCGTCCTTGCGGAAATACCGGTCGATCACCCACGGGCCGCGCACATGCAGATCGCCGAACGCGACGCCGTCCCACGGCAATTCGTCGCCGTCCGGGCCGACGATCTTCATGTCCACGCCATAGATCACATGCCCCTGCTTCTCGCGTAGCTTGCGCTGCTCGTCGGGCGAACGCTGCGTCTGTTCCCATGTGAGCTTCGACAAGGTGCCGAGCGGCGACATCTCGGTCATGCCCCAGGCATGAATCACTTCGACGCCGTAGTCGTCCTGGAAGCTGCGCAGCATCGCGGGCGGACAGGCCGAGCCGCCGATCACCGTGCGATTGAGCGAAGAAAAGCGCACGCCCGCCTGCTTCATGTATGTAAGCAAGCCGAGCCAGACGGTCGGCACACCGGCGGAATAGGTGACGCGCTCTGCTTCCATCAGTTCGTAGAGCGACTTGCCGTCGAGGTCCTTGCCGGGGAACACCAGCTTCGCGCCCGTCAGCGGCGCGGCGTGCGGAATGCCCCATGCATTGACATGAAACATCGGCACCACCGGCAGCACCGAATCGCGCGCCGAGAGGCCCATCGCATCCGGCAGTGCTGCACCCATCGCATGCAGCACGGTCGAGCGATGCGAATACAGCGCGCCTTTCGGATTGCCGGTGGTGCCCGAGGTGTAGCAAAGATACGAAGCCGCGCGCTCGTCGAGCAGCGGCCATTCGTACGCGCCGTCCTGCGACGCCAGCAAGGTCTCGTAGCTGGTCACCGGGGTCTGCATCTCCGGCAGATGCGCGTCGTCGGTGAGCGCGATCCAGCCGCGCACCTTCGGGCATTGCGGAGCCAGCGTGTCGACCAGCGCGGCGAAGCTGATATCGAACAGCACGTAGCTGTCTTCGGCATGATTGACGATGTAGGCGATCTGCTCGGGAAACAGGCGCGGGTTGATCGTGTGGCACACGGAGCCGAAGCCGGTCGTGCCGTAGTAAGCCTCCAGATGCCGGTAGCCGCACCATGCGAGCGTGGCGACCCGCTCGCCGGGCTGCACGCCGAGCGCGATCAAGGCCTGGGCCAGTTGCCTGGCGCGCTTCTCGCAGTCGCGATACGTATAGCGATGCATATCGCCTTCGATGCGGCGCGAGACGATCTCCGTGTCGCCGAAGTGCCGCGCGGCATGCGCCAGCAGTGAAGACACGGTGAGCGGCACGTCCATCATCTGGCCCAGCAGCGGCGTCGTCATAAGCAGAGGTCTCCTCACGGTATTTTCGTCTTCGACGGCGGCTCGGATGCCGCGCGGCGCCTCGCCGCGGCGCTTCGCTGTCGGCCGGCCAGCAGCGCCGCTGGCGCCGATTTACAATATCGGTTAATCCAAAGGCGCTCAATATGTCGTTTTCCCCAAGCATTTCCGGCCTGTCCGGGCCGATGGCGGCGCTTGCCGACGCTCTCGGCACCCCGCGCGAGGGCGCATTCGCCCAACTCGGCGGCATCTTCATGACCCGCTTGCCGGCCGCCCCGCTTAGCGCCCCCTACGTCGTCGGCTTTTCTGCCGACACCGCCGCCCTGCTCGGTTTGGACCCGCAAGTCGCGCACGATCCGGCCTTCGCCGAGTTCTTCTGCGGCAACACCACGCGCGACTGGCCCGCCGAAGTTATGCCTTATGCGTCGGTGTACTCGGGGCATCAGTTCGGTGTCTGGGCTGGGCAACTGGGCGACGGCCGCGCGCTCGGCCTCGGTGAAGTGGACCACGCGGGCGCACGCCTTGAGCTGCAACTCAAGGGCGCCGGACGCACGCCCTACTCGCGCATGGGCGACGGCCGCGCGGTGCTGCGCTCGTCGATCCGCGAATATCTGTGCTCGGAAGCGATGCACCACCTCGGCATTCCGACCACCCGCGCGCTATGCGTGATCGGCTCCGACCAGCCGGTGCGGCGCGAGGAAATAGAAACGGCCGCGGTTGTCACGCGCGTCGCGCCAAGCTTCGTGCGCTTTGGCCACTTCGAGCATTTCTATTCGAACGACCGGGTCGACGCCTTGCAGTCGCTTGCCGATCACGTGATCGAGCGTTTCTATCCGCATTGCAAGGCCGCCGACGATCCGTATCTGGCGCTGCTCAACGAAGCGGTTTTGTCGACGGCGGATCTGCTCGCGCAATGGCAGGCGGTCGGCTTCTGCCACGGCGTGATGAACACGGACAACATGTCGATCCTCGGCCTCACCATCGACTACGGTCCGTTCGGCTTCATGGATGGTTTCGACGCCGGCTACATCTGCAATCACTCCGATTCGCAAGGCCGCTACGCGTACCGCATGCAGCCGCAGATCGCCTACTGGAACCTGTTCTGCCTGGCTCAGGGGCTGCTGCCGCTGCTCGGCCAGCAGCACGACGAAAGCGTCCGCGGCGAGGCGGCGGTAAAGGACGCGCAACGCGTACTGGAAGGTTTCAAGGACCGTTTTGCGCCTGCTCTCGAACGCCGCATGCGCGCCAAGCTCGGTCTGCAAACCGAACGGCCCGGCGACGCTGCGCTGAGCGACACTTCGCTGGTCAACCGTCTGTTCGAGCTGATGCAGGCAAACCGCGCGGATTTCACGCTGACGTTCCGCAATCTTGCCCGCGTCTCGAAGCACGATGCCAGCGGCGACGCGCCGGTTCGCGACCTGTTTCTGGACCGCGCGGCGTTCGATGTCTGGGTGAACGACTACCGCGCGCGGCTGTCCGAAGAAACATTCGGCGACGCCGAACGCGCCATTGCAATGAACCGCGTGAACCCCAAATTCGTTCTCCGCAATCATCTGGCCGAAACGGCGATTCGCCGCGCGAGAGAGAAGGACTTTACGGAAGTCGAGCGGCTGGCGGCGGTGCTGCGCCGTCCCTTCGACGAACAACCGGAATACGAGGCGTATGCCGCGCTGCCGCCCGACTGGGCCAGTTCGCTGGAAGTCAGTTGCTCTTCATGAGGCCCGCGTTTGCGCCGCTGCCGGGCTGCGCCTCAAGCGTTTCGTAGCCGGGATGAGCCCCCGCCCCTAACTAAACCGACATAGAGACAGGAACGACCATGAACCCAGACGACACCAATCCGGTGCAGAAAGACGATGCCGAATGGCGCAAGCAGCTCTCCGAGACCGAGTATCAGGTGACCCGCCATGCAGCCACCGAGCGCCCGTTCACCGGCCGCTACCACGACCACTGGGACCGCGGCATCTATGACTGCGTCTGCTGCGGCACGCCGCTGTTCGAATCGGACACCAAGTTCGACGCCGGCTGCGGCTGGCCGAGCTACTTCAAGCCGATCAACGGCGAAGTGATCGCCGAGAAAACCGACCGCTCGCACGGCATGCTGCGCATCGAGGTGCAGTGCAAGAATTGCGGCGCGCATCTGGGCCATGTGTTCGAGGACGGCCCGGCGCCGACCGGGCTTCGATACTGCATCAATTCGGCTGCGTTACAATTCGAGCCCAAGTAACGCAGCGCGGGCAACGTGGAGCCGGCGGCGGCGCTGGACGGCGGAATGCCGTCCAGCGATGCGAACCCGATGACAACCGTTCACAGCCAGTTTGCGAACCGGCTACCCTGCGACGAGCACCGGCCGGTTATTAGCCGGCCGCCAGCCGGTTGCCGCGACGGTTACATACAGCACGCATAATATGGGCACGAAGCGCCCTTCACTCCTCACCCATTTTTCCCTCATTCCTCCACGTCCCCGCCCAGATAATGAAATTCCTGTTCGATCTGTTCCCGATCATCCTGTTTTTCGTCGCATTCAAGCTGTGGGGCATTTTCACGGCCACGGCGGTGGCGATTGTCGCGACGCTGGTGCAGATCGCCTGGGTGGCGTTCCGCCACCGTAAGGTGGATCCGATGCTGTGGGTGAGCCTCGGTGTCGTGACGGTGTTCGGCGGCGCCACGCTCGTGCTGCACAACGACACCTTCATCAAGTGGAAGCCCACGGTGCTGTACTGGGCGTTCTCGGTGGCGCTGATCGTCTCGCAACTGGCGTTCGGCAAGAACCTGATCGAGGCGATGATGGGCAAGCAGATCACGCTGCCTCATCGCATCTGGAGCCAGCTCAGTGTGATCTGGGCGGTGTTCTTCGTGCTGCTCGGCATCCTCAACCTGTTTGTTGCGTATCACTTCTCGACCGACGCCTGGGTCAACTTCAAGCTGTTCGGCGCGACCGGCTGCCTGGTGGTGTTCATTGTCGGCCAAAGCCTGTGGCTGTCGAAGTACATGAAAGAAGAAGAGTGACATGAGCGACGACACGTTCCTGCGCGCCACGCCGGCCGAGCGCCTTGCGCTGATCGAAACCCGCCTCACTGCGGCGCTTGCCCCCATTGCCTCGATCAGCGTGCGCGACGACAGTGCACAACATGCGGGGCACGCCGGTGCCGCCGCCGGTGGCCATTACAGTGTCACTATTGTGGCAGCCGCTTTCGCCGGTCAAGCCCGCGTGGCGCGGCACCGCTTGGTGTATGATGCGCTGGCCGATGCCATGCAGCGCGGCATTCACGCCCTCGCAATCACGGCGTACACGCCCGAAGAATTCGCTTTGCTGTCCCGTTAGGAAACTTCCGATGACCTTGAACAAAACCCGCCTCTGGGTATTGCTGGCCGCTTTTGCGGCTGCGCCTGCGTTTGCACAGAATATCGCCGTCGTGAACGGCACGCCGATTCCGAAGGCACGCGTCGATGCGCTCGTCGACCAACTCGTCCATCAGGGCCAGCAGGACTCGCCGCAATTGCAGGCGGCCGTGCGTGAAGAACTGATCAACCGTGAAATCCTGTCGCAGGAAGCGGCCCGTCGCGGCATCCCGACGCGTCCGGACGTCAAGGCGCAAGTCGCCGTGGCCCAGCAGACCGTCGTGCTGCGCGCGCTGATCGAAGACTATCTGAAGAACAACCAGCCGAGCGACGCCGACATCAAGGCGCGCTATGACTCGCTCGTGAAGGACGCCGGCGGCAAGGAATATCACCTGCACCACATCCTCGTCGACAATGAGCAGCAGGCTCAGGACCTGATCGCCAAGATCAAGGGCGGTGCGAGCTTCGAAGACCTCGCCAAGCAGTACTCGAAGGACCCGGGATCGGGCAAGAACGGCGGCGACCTCGACTGGTCGGATCCAAAGGCCTATGTGCCGGAATTCGCCGCGGCCGCCGAGAAGCTGCAGAAAGGCCAGATGACCGACACGCCGGTGCACACGCAGTTCGGCTGGCATATCATCCGTCTTGACGACACGCGCGACATCACGCCGCCGCCGCTCGAGCAGGTTCGTCCGCAGATCGTCCAGCAGATCCAGCAGGAAAAGCTGCAGGCGTTCGAAGAAGGTCTGCGCAAGAACGCGAAGATTCAGTAAGGGTGGCTTAGGCGCTGGGGATACCTCCAGCGTCTGCTTCGCTAAAAGAGTTTCGCGTAGGTTTCCAGATCGATACAGCGATATCCGGCTTTCTCAAGACGGGTTGTCTCGCTCTTCGAGAACGCCGGCGAAAACAGTACCTTTTCGATCTCCCAGCCGGTGAGCTTGCGCCCCTCCACGGTGGACATGAATCCCGCTATGTGATTTTCAAACGCGGCCAGGGCGCCGTTGTCGTGGCTGTTCGCGCTTCGTTTGCAGGAACCGAAACGCACGCGTTTGTCGTCGCCGTTCAAGGCGACGATGTCAATTTCGATCAGCCGGTCTACTGAACGAGCGCGGTTCCAGAAACCCACCTCTATAGACGTGACCGGAAAGTCGCCCTTGCCCTTTCTTGAGCATTCGACATGCAACTGCCGGATGAGCTTCTCGAACGCAAATCCTTCGAGCGTCTCGCTGCGCGGCGTTGCCCTCTCCAGCACGCGCTCGCGAAGCTGCATTCGCGCCGCGTCACGCGCAGGCCGGACAACTGCAATCCACGCCTGCAGGAAATTATCCGCCACGTAGTATCGGGCAGTTCGGCTGCGACTGTCTGAGAACACAGGATAGCGCCGGTCAATCATCCCGTAGTCGTCAACCAGCTTCTTGAGTTGCGCGCCCAATGAACGGCTCGTGTCTGCCGGCGATTGCATGTTTGCCACCAGTTCGTTGTGACCGGTGCCCGGGTGGTCCGCCACGAAGTGCAGGATCGAGAGCAGTTGCCCTTTCATCTCGCGCAAAAACGAAGTGTCCGCTTCTTCCGAAAGTGGGCTGCCTTCGTTCAGGAACAGACGTCCAATGAGTTCGTTACGCAGATGGTCAGTGGATGCATCGAAAAGCCCTTGCCCGTAGGCGTCTCTGTAGAACTTTGGAACGCCCTCAAAGTAAGTCCATAAGAGAAGCCATTGATACGGGTCCGCCACTCCATGGTCGTTGTATACGGCGAGCAGGTCTTCGAAATCCCAGTGGTCAAGACGAAACGAATGGGTCAGTCTGCCATACAGCGGAGCCGCCTTATCGTCGAGCAGAGCGCTCATTTCGGATTGAAGCGAGCCCAGCACAAACAGGCCGCCACGCTTTGATTCCCGCAGGACATCGACTTCGGCCTGCAAAAAAGAGTTGAAGGCAGCAAGCTGTGGAGAAGTGAAATATTGAAATTCGTCCAGGACCACGATGATGCCGGCGCGGTTCATCGTGGCAATTGCGCGAGCCATTGACGCGAAGTCCCGCACATCATTTGCCAGTGCCTGAGCGACATTCGAGAGACTGTCCTGCAACGCGCGCCGGAACTGGCTGGCGACGTCGGTCTGGTCGGAGTCAGGAATCTGGACGTAGAAAAGACGCTCTGCAAGCGCTTCGTCGTTGCGCGCCAGTTCGCGCAGTAACGTTGTTTTGCCGATGCGCCGGCGGCCCTGAATCCGGCAGAAGAACCACTGAGGCTGCTCAAGCAGTCCGCACAATTCGTCCAGCGTGCTGCGTCGCCCGTAAAAGCGCCAATCTGCCATACCGCCCTCGCTAAGTTAGCGTACTAAATTTTACGCTAACTCGATACATCTCGTAAATATTTGAATTTAAAAGATAAAATTGATCCGGCCCGTGTCCGCCGGGAAGATGGCAATGCCTGCTCGGTACCATTTCGCCATATCCCGCTCAGTTGCTGGTGACTGCACAATAATTAGCGTACCCGAATGTACGCTAATTATTTAAGGTGCGTATGCATATGATTTTACAAAGAAAATCCCATCACGCCGAAGGGTAGAGATGCCCCCGCAGGTACGATATAGCCCACGAGGAGTCGAGCAGTTGCCCCCGTGCATCATCTGCTGGAAGGCTTTATGCTCGCACACCAAATGACAAAGCCGCCCTTGGGCGGCTTTGTCATCTCTTCAAACGCGCTGTTATCCCAGCCAGCGGCGCGCGTTCTGGAACACACGCAGCCACGGGCTGCCGTCGTTCGCGTCCCAGCCTTGCGGATGCCAGCTCATCTGCACCGTGCGATGCACACGCTCGGTATGAGGCATCAACACGGTAAAGCGGCCGTCAGGCGTCGTCACCGAGGTAATGCCGTCCGGCGAACCGTTCGGGTTGAACGGATACTGCTCGGTCGCCTGGCCGCGGTGATCGACAAAACGCATGGAAATCGCCACCTTCGATGCATCGCCTTGCTGCGAGAAGTCCGCAAAACCTTCGCCGTGCGCCACGGCCACCGGAATGCGCGAGCCCTCCATGCCAGTGAAGAACAACGACGGCGACTGCTGCACTTCGACCAGCGAGAAGCGCGCCTCGAACTTCTCCGACTTGTTGCGCGTGAACTTCGGCCATGCCTCGGCGCCCGGGATCATCGACGCAAGGCTGCTCATCATCTGGCAACCGTTGCAGATGCCAAGTGCGAAGGTGTCCTTGCGGGCAAAGAAGGCGGCGAACATGTCGGCCAGTTGCGCATTGAAGCGAATCGTCTTCGCCCAGCCCTCCCCGGCACCCAGCACGTCGCCGTATGAGAAGCCGCCGCACGCCACGGCGCCAGCAAAATCGGCGAGCGTGGCGCGGCCGGCCAGCAGATCGCTCATATGCACGTCGTAGGCGTCGAAACCGGCACGGTCGAAGGCATAGGCGGTTTCGAGGTGCGAGTTGACGCCCTGCTCACGCAGGATCGCCACACGCGGACGAGCGCCCTTGCCAATGAACGGCGCGGCCACGTCTTCCGCCGGATTAAAGCTCAGTTGCGGCGTGATGCCAGGATCGGCCGCATCGAGCAGCGTGTCGTACTCGGCATCGGCGCAAGCCGGGTTGTCGCGCAGACGCGAAATACGCCAGCTCACTTCGCTCCACGCACGATGCAGTTCGGTACGCGGCGCTTCGTAGATCTTCTTCGCGTCGCGATAGATTTCGATGGCATCGCGCTCGTTGAGCTTGCCGATCACATGCGAGCACGCCGACAGGCCATGCTCGCGCAATGCGGTCAGCACCGCATCGCGATCCTGCGCACGCACCTGGATCACCGCACCCAGCTCTTCGTTGAACAGCGCACGGATCGTGCGGTCTTCGCGGCGGCCGCTGGTCTGCTTCGCCCAGTCTTTGGCGTCGCCGTAATCGAATTCGTGATTCGGATCGAGCGTCAGCATATCGACGTTCAGCGACACGCCCACATGCCCCGCGAACGCCATTTCGCAAACTGTCGCCCACAGGCCGCCGTCCGAGCGGTCGTGGTAAGCGAGCAGCTTGCCGTCGCTGTTCAGCGCCTGGATGGCAGCGAAGAAGCGCTTCAGGTCTTCGGCGTCGTCGACGTCCGGCGTCGTGTCGCCCACCTGTTGCGTGACTTGCGCGAGGATACTGCCGCCCAGGCGCTGCTTGCCGCGGCCCAGGTCGATCGCGATCAGCACCGAGTCGCCGGCTTCGTCGGCGCGGCGCAGTTGCGGCGTCAGATGGCGGCGTACGTCTTCGACCGGCGCGAACGCCGAAATGATCAGCGAAACCGGCGCCACCACCTCCTTCGCCACGCCTTGGTCTTGCCACTTGGTACGCATCGACAGCGAGTCTTTGCCGACCGGGATGCTGATGCCGAGCGCCGGGCACAGTTCCATGCCGATCGCCTTGACCGTATCGAACAACGCGGCGTCTTCGCCCGGGCTGCCGCAAGCGGCCATCCAGTTCGCGGACAGCTTCAGCTTGTCGAGCGACGCGACCGGCGCCGCGGCGATGTTGGTGACCGCCTCGCCGACCGCCATGCGGCCCGATGCCGGCGGGTTGATGACGGCGAGCGGCGTGCGCTCGGCCATCGTCATCGCTTCGCCGCGGTAGCCCGCGTAGTCCATCGTGGTGATCGCCACGTCGGCGACCGGCACTTGCCAGGGGCCGACCATCTGGTCGCGCACGGTCGTGCCGCCCACCGAACGGTCGCCAATCGTAATCAGGAACGACTTGCTCGCCACCGTGGGATGACGCAGCACGCTCAGCGCCACTTCCGACAGGTTGATGCCGGTGACGTCGACCGGCAGCAGCGCGGTCTCGACATGCGTGACGTCGCGATGCATGCGCGGCGCCTTGCCGAGCAGCACTTCCATCGGCATGTCGACCGGCTGGTGCGCGTTGGCATCCTTTTGTTCGGTGTCGATCAGCTTCAACTGACGTTCGGTGGTCGCCGTGCCGATCACCGCGAACGGGCAGCGCTCGCGCTCGCAGATGGCCTGGAACTCCGCCAGATCGGCCGGGGCAATCGCCAGCACATAACGCTCTTGCGCTTCGTTCGACCAGATCTCGCGCGGCGACAGACCGCTTTCTTCAAGCTGGACCTTGCGCAGTTCGAAAATCGCCCCCTTGCTGGCGCCGTCCACCACCTCCGGGAACGCGTTCGACAGGCCGCCCGCGCCGACGTCGTGAATGCTCAGGATCGGATTCTTCTCGCCAAGCTGCCAGCAGGCGTTAATGACTTCTTGCGCACGCCGTTCGATTTCCGGGTTGCCGCGCTGGACCGAGTCGAAGTCGAGTTCAGCGGTGTTGGTGCCGGTCGCCATCGAGCTGGCGGCGCCGCCGCCCATGCCGATGCGCATGCCCGGACCGCCGATCTGGATCAGCAGCGAGCCTTCCGGCAAGTCGTGCTTGTGCGTGTGCTGATCGGAGATGTTGCCGATGCCGCCGGCGATCATGATCGGCTTGTGGTAGCCGCGCACGCGCCCCGCCACGTTCTGCTCGTAGGTGCGGAAGTAGCCGCCCAGGTTCGGCCGGCCGAATTCGTTGTTGAACGCCGCGCCGCCGAGCGGCCCGTCGATCATGATTTGCAGCGGCGAGGCGATGCGGTCCGGGCGACCGTAGATTTCCTGGGTATCGGCCGGATTGCGGTGGCCGAGCGGCTGCACGGCGTCACGGGCGTTTTCCCATGCTTCGCGTGCGTCCGGCAAGTCGAGGTTCGATACCGTGAAGCCCGTCAGGCCCGCCTTGGGGCGCGCACCGCGGCCGGTTGCGCCTTCGTCGCGGATTTCGCCGCCCGCGCCGGTCGCCGCGCCCGGGAACGGCGAGATCGCGGTCGGGTGGTTGTGCGTCTCCACCTTCATCAGCGTGTGCGTCAGCTCGACGTGGCGGCCGTAGTGCTCGGCGAGCGCGCCATCGGTCTCACCTAGCTTGCGCGGGAACCAGCGCTCGGCCGTGCCGCCCGCCATGATCGCCGAGTTGTCTGAATACGCGACGATGGTGCCTTGCGGATTGAGCTTCTCGGTGTTGCGGATCATGTTGAACAGTGAGATGTCCTGCTGCTCGCCGTCGATGGTCCATTGCGCGTTGAAAATCTTGTGGCGACAGTGCTCGCTGTTGGCCTGGGCGAACATCATCAGTTCGACGTCGGTCGGGTTGCGGCCGAGCTTCGTGAAGGCGTCCACCAGGTAGCCGATTTCGTCTTCGGCGAGCGCGAGGCCCAGCCCGGTGTTGGCGGTTTCCAGCGCGCCGCGGCCGTGGCCCAGCACGTCGACGGTTTGCAGCGGCTTGGCCGGCAGCTCGTCGAACAGGTGCATGGCGTGGTCGCGCGACGGCGCCACGCTCTCGGTCATACGGTCGTGCAAGGCGGCGATCACCGCTTCGCGGGCTTCATCGGACAAGGTTTTCTTGCCGCCCAGCAGGCCGCTCTTGAGCGTTACCGTGTATTCGACGCCGCGCTCGATGCGGCGCACCTGCGTGAGACCGCAATGGTGCGCGATGTCCGTCGCCTTGCTGGCCCACGGCGACACCGTGCCGAACCGGGGCACCACAAGAAAGGTTTCGCTCGCGCCGCGCTCCTGGGCGCCGGCGAACGGATCGCCGTAGTGCATCAGCGCCTCGATCTTCGCGCTGTCTTCAGCCGTAAGCGGCGTCTGTGCGTTGACGAAGTGCAGATACTGGCCGCGCACGCCGGTGATGTTGGCGTCGATGCGCGTGAGCGTCTCGAGCAGGCGGGTTTGACGGAAATCGGAAAGGGCCGAAGCGCCGGGGAAACACGAGAAGTGGGCCATGGACTTGACGTTGCGTCGATGAGTCGCGCGTGAAGGCGACGTGAGGCGAAAGAGAAGTCCGAGATTATACCCCGTCGAGGGCCGCCGGCGCCTGTGCCGGTGGTGTTTTACCGAGGCGCGCGGCGCCTTGCCGACAGACACCGGGATTGCTAGCAAGCTTGGCGGGCTGACCTGTTTGACTGCTATCATTCGGCCTTTCACCAGATCGGCGCAGCAACCCTTCGCATGCGCCGCATGCCACGCACACGGGGAACGCCAGCCAGGCCGCGTTCCACCGGCAAATCGAAGCAATCATGGATGTCATCGTCATTGGCGGCGGAATTGCGGGCGTCGCCACCGCTTATCAACTGCGCGCAGCAGGCCATCGTGTATGCGTGGTCGAACGCTATGCGACGGTCGCGCAAGGCGCGACCTACGGCCACGGCGGCACCGTGCTGCCGACGCCGCTCGACGTCTGGTTCGGGCCGACCTTCATGCAGAGCCGCCAGGCCGCCAAAAACGGCGTGATCCGCAAGACCGGCTTCAACGGCGCTGCGCGCCTGTTCGAGCGGCAACTGGCGGCGTGGCAGGAGCCGCAAGCCTTCAGCCGCCAGTATGGGCTGCTGCGGCCGCTGATCGAAGCCTCGCGCGACGCCATGGCCGATCTCGAAGCGCGTTTCGGGCTCGAATTCGAACAGTCGAACGGCGTGCTGTACCTCACGCGCTCGGCGCAGGAATGGCAACTGACCCAGCCGGCGCTCGAGTTGCTGCGCCACTACGAGGTCCCCCATCACGTACTGACGCCGGCCGAGTGTGCCGCGTTCGAACATTCGGTGCCGACCGACCCCGCATTCGCAGGCGGCGTGCTGTTCGATCAGGAACGCACCGCGAATTGCCCGCTTTTCACCAAGCTCGTCAAGCAGACACTCGATACCCAGGGCGGCGTGCAGTTCATGCTGAACCGCGAAGTCGAGGCGATCCGTCTCGACGGGGCGCGCGCCGCGGTCGAGCTGGCGCCGCGGCTGGGCGAAGTCACCTCGTCGCGGGAAGTCGACGTGATCAACGCCGACGCCATCGTGGTCGCGGCCGGCACCGGCAGCGTGCCGCTGCTGGAGCGGCTCGGTCTGCGGGTGCCGTTGCATCCGCTGCGCTTGCATACGCTTTCGGCACCGATCGCGCATGAAGAATGCGTCCCGCATGTGGCGATCGTCGATGCCGTGAAGCGCATCACCATCACGCGCATGAATCACCGCTTGCGGATTGCCGGCGGCGCCGTGCTGCAAGGCGCCGGCCAGGCCGACAAGCCGCTCCCCGAAGCGCTCACCAAGGACGCGCTCGCCCTGCTCGGCCAGGCCACCCACGACTGGATTCCGGGTGCGGCGAAGATTTCGGCGGCGCTGTCGTGGGATGGTTTGAAGCTGCTCTCGCCCGATGGCTTGCCGCTGGTCGGCAATGCGCTGCATCCGCGCCTGTTCGTCAACGCCGGGCATGGGCCGGCAGGCTGGGGGCTGGCTTGCGGCGCTGCCAAACTGGTGGCTGATCTGATCGGCGGTGTCTCGCCGGAGTTGCCGGCGGACACGCTGGCCGCGTTGCGGCCGGAGCGGTTTCGGCACTGAGGCGCCGGGCGCGGGCGGCGGCGTGCTGCCTGATGCGCGCCCAAGCCCTGTGTCCGCTTCATGGCGCCGCATGCCGCCCCATGCTGCTTCATGGCGCCTCGGCAGGCTCCTTCGAGCCTCTTCGTGCCTGTTCGAGCCGCCTCATGCCGAGGCTTCGGACGCTGAGCGCAGGTTACCTAGGGCGCGCCTGAGCCAGACAGCTTCACCCGCCGCGCCCATTCGCACTACCATGACAGTTCCGCGCCCGCCCGGGCCACCGCTTGATGCTGCCATGACTGAAGCCACACCCGCCAACCACACCACTGCTTCCCGACTTCCGGTTCTACTGAACCCGCACGACCGCCCGCTTCCCCTCCTGAACGTCGCGGATCTGCGCGCGCTCGAAACCGACGCCGCGGCCACCTTGCCGCCGCACACGCTAATGGCGCGTGCCGGTCATGCCGCGGCCCACTTCCTGCGCGAACAGATCGCGCTGGAGAACTCGGCCGGCCCGGCCATGCCCGTCTGGATCGCCGCCGGCCCAGGCAACAACGGTGGCGACGCGCTGGTGGTGGCGACCGAATTACAACGCGCGGGCCTCGCGGTCGAAGTCTGCCTGCCAATCGAAGTCAAGGCGGACGATGCCCGCTGGGCGCTCGGCGAGGCGCGCGCGGCCGGCGTGCCGATTTCCGCATCGGCGCCCGCTTCGTTCGAGGGTTACGGTTGGCTGGTCGACGGCATGTTCGGGATCGGACTCGCCCGGCCGCTCGAAGGCATCTTCGCCACGCTCGCGCAACAATTGTCGCAACGCGCGAGGCGCCAAGGCCGGGTGCTGGCGCTCGACGTCCCGAGCGGCCTCGACAGCGACACCGGCAACGTGGTCGGCAACGGCAGCAGCGTGCGCGCCACGCACACCGTGAGCTTCATCGGCGCGAAAGCGGGCCTCTTCATGGCGTCGGGGCGCGATCTCGCCGGTGTGGTGAGCGTCGCGCCGATCGGCGTGGACACGGCCGCCCGCACGGCGGTGCAGCTCAATGCACCGGCGCTGTTCGCCGCGTTTCTGCCGGCGCGCGATTTCTCGACCAATAAAGGCTCGTTCGGCAGCCTTGCGGTGGTTGGCGGCGACACCGGCATGTGCGGCGCACCGATTCTCGCGGCCCGCGCTGCGCTGCACACGGGCGCAGGGAAAGTTCACGTCGCGCTGCTCGGCTCCGGCGCCCCGCCCTACGATCCGCCCTATCCCGAGTTGATGCTGCATGCGCTCGACGATCTTCCGCTCGACAAGATGGATGCGCTCGCGATCGGCTGCGGCATGGGACATCGCGAGCGCGCGACCCAGGCGCTCCGAGACGCACTGCCACTCGACGTGCCCAAACTGCTCGACGCCGACGCGCTCAACCTGCTCGCAGGCGATGCGGGGCTGGCCACCCAGGTGCATGCACGCGGCGCGCAAGGCGACCCGTGCATCCTCACGCCACATCCGCTCGAAGCGGCGCGCCTGCTCGGCTGCGATGTACCGGCTGTGCAGCGCGACCGGCTAGCCGCGGCGCGCGCGCTGACGGCGCGCTTTGCGAGCGTGACCGTGCTCAAGGGGACCGGCACCGTCGTGGCGGCGCCGGACGGCCGAATGGCGGTCAACCCGACCGGCAATGCGGCGCTCGCCACGGGCGGCACGGGCGACGTGCTGGGCGGCATCATCGGCGCGCTGCTGGCACAGCGCTTGCCGCCTTACGAGGCTGCGCTGGCAGGCGTCTATCTGCACGGTCTCGCCGCCGACACGCTAACGGCGCAAGGCGACGGCCCCGCAGGCCTGACGGCGGGAGAACTGGCGCCGATGGTCCGCAAGCTGCTGAACCGGATGTTTTATCCGGCGCGCAGCTAATCGCGCGTGGGCCACACCGGCCCTTGCCGCCTGCGGCTTTTCCGGCGCGAAGGATGGGCGCCGCCCCATCCCGTTATCTGGACCCACTATCCAACTCGCTGCCCGCTTCGCGCCAACGCCGCTATACTGAATGACTGCGCTGGCCGGCCGGGAACCGTTGCGAACCCGTGAAGCCCGGCAGCGCGCCAGAGCATCCCACCGGCTGCGCTTTGCGCACTGCCTTTCTTTCGTGCCCCTTCGTTAGACGGACGATCATGACGTTGAACTCGCTCCCTGCCTGGTCCTCGCTGCAAGCCCATTACGAACAGATTCGCGATGCGCATATGCGCGACTGGTTCGCCCCCGCGAACGATCCCGCGCCGACCCGTGCCGAACGCTTCGCGTTTGCCGGCGGCGGTCTCGCGGCCGATTTCTCGAAGAACCGCATCACCGACGAAACCCTCAAGCTGCTCGTGCAACTGGCCCGTGAAGCGGGCGTCGAAAAGCGCCGCGACGCGATGTTCGCGGGCGAGGTCGTCAACCCGACCGAAGGCCGCGCCGCCCTGCACACTGCGCTGCGCGCCACCGACCCGAACGCGCCGTTCCATGCCCAGGTCGTGGCCGAGCGCGCCAGGATGGCCGCGTTTGCCGATCAGGTACGCAGCGGCGCCTGGACCGGCTACACCGGCAAGCGGATCCGCCACGTGGTGAACATCGGCATCGGCGGCTCGGATCTCGGTCCCAAGATGGTCGTGCATGCCCTGCACCACCTCGCCGCGCCCGAGATCGCCAGCCACTTCGTCTCGAACGTCGACGGCGCCGATCTGTACCGCGTCATGCAGGAGATCGACCCGGAAGAGACGCTCGCGATCATCGTTTCGAAGACCTTCACCACGCTCGAAACCATGACCAACGCGCGCTCGCTGCGCGACTGGTTCGTCGAGAAGGGCTGCCCGGAAAGCGCGCTGGCGAAGCACTTCGTTGGTGTATCGGCGAACCCGGCCGAGGTCGTCAAGTTCGGCATCGCCAAAGAAAATGTCTTCGAGATGTGGGACTGGGTGGGCGGCCGCTATTCGCTGTGGTCGGCTGTCGGCCTGTCGATCATGATTGCGATCGGACCGCAGCAGTTCGACGAGCTGCTCGCCGGCGCCAACGAAATGGATCAGCACTTCCGCACTGCGCCGCTCGAGAGCAATCTGCCGGTGCTGCTCGGCATGATCGGCATCTGGTATCGCAACTTCTTCGGCTCGCAAAGCTATCTGGTGGCGCCGTATTCCGAAGCGCTGCACTACCTGCCGTCGTATCTCCAGCAACTGGAGATGGAGAGCAACGGCAAGTCCGCACGCCTCGACGGCGCGATGGTCGACTATCCGACTTCCGCCGTGACGTGGGGCGAACCGGGCACGAACGGCCAGCACGCCTTTTTTCAAATGCTGCACCAGGGCCCGACGATCGTGCCGATCGACTTCATCGCCGTGCTCACGCCCGAGCATCCGCTCGTGAGCCATCATCCGAAGCTGCTGGCGAACTGCTTCGCGCAAAGCGAAGCGCTGATGCTAGGTCGTACGCTCGAAGAAGCGCAGAAGGTGGCCGGCCCGGACAAGCCGGAACTGGCGCCGCACCTGGTGTTCCCGGGCAACCGCCCGACCAGCACGCTGCTCGTCGAGGCGCTCACCGCGCGTTCGCTCGGCGCGCTGATCGCGCTGTATGAGCACAAGGTGCTGGTGCAAGCGTCGGTGTGGAACATCAACCCGTTCGATCAATGGGGTGTCGAGCTTGGCAAGATTCTCGGCAAGGTGGTCGAGGCCGACCTGACCTCGGCGAGCGTCGATGCCGCGAAGCACGACTCGTCGACCTCGGCCTTGATCGCGCGCGCGCGGGCGGCTTTGAAGCGTTGAACGACTATGTTCGCGGCAGGCGCCGGATCGAGCGCCGGCTGTTAGCGGCGTCAATAGCCGCGTGAAGAAACGATGCAGCGGGCCACACACGGCCCGCTTTTCTTTTGTGCGCCTTAAAGCTCAGGCAAGGCGCCCTGCTTCGATCGTCACGGTGGTATCGCAGCGGCGTGCAAGCTCGACATCGTGCGTGACGAGAATCAAGGTCGCGCCGTTGGCCCGGTTCATCTCGAACATCAGATCGATGACGGCGTGCCCGGTCGCGGCATCGAGACTGCCGGTCGGCTCATCGGCAAAGAGAATGACCGGATGCGTGACGAACGCACGCGCCAACGCGACACGCTGCTGTTCGCCTCCCGACAGCAGCTTGGGATAGTGACGTGTGCGCTGCCCGAGTCCGACCTGCTCGAGCAGACCACGCGCCCGCGCCGCCGCATCGCGCGCAGCGATGCCGCCTTGCAGCTCGAGCGGCAAGGTCACGTTCTCGAGCGCCGTCAGATGCGGCATCAACTGAAAAGACTGAAACACGAAGCCAACCGAGCCGTTGCGCAACGCCGCGCGCTCGTCCTCGCTCAACGTGGTGAGTTCCTGACCGAGCAGACGAACCGACCCCGAGGTCGCACTGTCCAAGCCTGCGAGCAGACCGAGCAGCGTCGACTTGCCGGACCCGGATGCGCCGACAATCGCTACACTGCTGCCGCGTTCGATGGAAAGATCGATATGATCCAGAATCGTCAGCTCGCCCGTTGCATCCTTAACCCTCTTGCACAACCCCCGCACTTCGATGACTGGATCAGTTTTCTTTTGCATGGTGAGGCGTAGGTTGAAAGTGCGCCTGGCTGCGCCGCGCGCCGCCGCGTTGAACACAGTGTTGGGCCTCGCCGTCATGGCCGCGGCCATCCCGCTTGCGGCCCATGCCGCCAATCCGCCCGAGGCGGTCAAACCCGTCATCGTGGTGCTCGGCGACAGCATCTCCGCCGAGTACGGACTGCCCCGCGATACCGGCTGGGTGGCGCTCATGCGCCGGCGTCTCGCTAACGAGCAAATCGATTATAGCGTTGCGAACGCAAGCATTAGCGGCGATACGACAAGCGGTGGACGCGCACGGATGCCCGAACTGATGCTGCGGCTCAAGCCCAGCATCGTGATTGTCGAACTGGGCGCCAACGACGCGCTGCGCGGCGTCCCTCTCGCGACCACCGAAGACAACTTGCGCACGATCATCGAACAGGCACAACAAGGTCGTGCGAAGGTCGTGCTGGTCGGCATGTACGTGCCGCCCAATTACGGCCCCGACTACACGCAAAAGTTCCATGGCGTGTACGAGCAGTTGTCGAAGGAATTCCACGTGCCGCTCGTGCCCTTCCTGCTCGCCGGTATCGCGGACAAACCGGAGATGTTCCAGGCCGACCAGATCCATCCGACCCAGCAGGCACAAGGCGTGCTGCTCGACAACGTGTGGCCGACACTCAAGCCCCTTCTCCACGCCAGTTCCTCACACTAACAGGCTTCTTACAACTTGTTGCGAACAACCGGGGAACCGGTATTGGGCGTGTCGACCTGACACTTTCGCCAATCGCGAAAGCCCGGTTCGTTTCGAGTGCTTTTGTAAGGAGATAACATGAAATACTTACCGCTTATCGCTTTGGCCGCGGCGATGTCTGTCTGCGCCGCCCAACCGCCGGCGGGTGTCCAGTCGGTTGGACAAAGCCAGCAACCGCCCAAGGCCGTCGCGCAATGTATCGCCCAGAAGTGGGCCAACGGCTCTCAGCAGCAAGTCGTCTCGCAAGACACCATGGCTAACGACCAGGCTCTCGACGTGTATGTACCGGGTCAGCAACCGCCCACCGGCGCTGCCGCGGTGGTACGCCCGGCGTACACCGGCACGGGCTCATGGGTCGGCTTCCGCGCCAACGGCGCAGCCGGCAGCGATGCAACCGGCGCGATCAGCGCCTGTCTTTAAGCCGCCAATCACCCGATCCGGCGGCAGGTATGCCGGATAAGAAAAACCCCGCAATTGCGGGGTTTTTCATGTTCATGACTGACGACGCCCGCCGCTCACACGGAGGCGGCGCGGGCCGCGATCAGTCGCCGCCCGATTGCGCGCCATCCAGCGAGCCATAGAACTTGACCTTCGAGCGAGCGCGCAACGCCTCGACATAGGCGCCGACTTCGGACTGCGCTTCAGTCTGGGCAACCTCCTGCTGCGCGGCGGCGAGACGCCGCGGATCGATCGGTGCACCCGGCAGCACAGCGTTCACGCGATACACGGCGTAACCTGCATCGCCCAGATCGACACCGACATAGGCCGGCAACTTTTGCGGGTCAGCCTTGTAGATTGCGCTCAGTGCGGCCACCGGCAAGCTCTGCGCATCGTTGCGCGAGACCTTCAGCGGCGCCGCAAAGCCCGTGGTCGCATTTGACTTCTGCAGCTCGGCCAGCTTGGCAATGCCGTCCTTATGCGCCATCTCGTCGGCCTGCACGGCGATGACCTTCTGACGCACAGCATCCTTGATGGCGTCGAGCGCAGGCACGGCCGTCGGCTTGTAGTCGGTGACGTGCGCGGCGATCAACGTGTTGTTGCCGACGTCGATGGCTTGCGTGTTGTTGTGTGCCTGCACTGAGTCATTCGCAAACACAGCGGCGAGGAACTTCGCGTTATTCAGCGGGCTATCCGGCGGCAGCGCTGCGTTCGGTTGCGGCGTGACGGTAGCCGTCTGGATCTGCAGCTTGTATTTGTCCGCAGCCGGCTGCAGGCTCTTGGCCTTTTCATAGACGAGCGAGGTGAAGCCATCCGAATCGTCGGTGAATGATTTGGCGGCCAATTGCGCTTTCAGGTCCTTGGCGATCGCATCCTTCACCGTGTCGAACGGCTGCGTGACCGACGGCTTCACATCCGTTGCCTTCAGGATCAGCAAACCCACATCCGTCGAAACGACATCGCTGATTTCATCCTTCTTCAGCTTGAAGGCCGCGTCGTCGAATGCCTGACCACCAGCCATCATGCCGCGGCCGAAGTAACCCAGATCGCCACCCTTTGAGGCCGAAGCCGGATCCTGCGAACTCTGCCCGGCAATCTTCGCGAAGTCGTCCGGATGCGCCTTGACCTGCGCCAGCAACGCGTCCGCCTTCTGCTTCGCCTTGGCCTTGTCGTCCGCGCTCGCATTCGGCGCCACGGAGATCAGGATCAGGCTCGCACGCATTTGCGCAGCAGTCTGGTAATGCGCGATGTTGTCGTCGTAGAACTTCTTGAGATCGTCGTCCGTGGGTTGCATGCCCGCAGCGAGCGCCGCCGGCGAGATCACCAGATACTGAATGGTGGCCGTGGCGGGCGTCGCGAAGTCATTGCGATGCGCATCGTAGTACGCCTGCAATTGAGCGTCCGTAGGTTGCACCTTCGCCACGTAGTCGTGCGGATTGAATGCGAGCCCCTGCACCTCACGTTGCTGTTCAGCGAGCCCAGTCAGCGTTTGCGCGAGCGTCTTCGACGTGAAGGCGCTGCCCTCGATGCTGCTCGGCAACTGCTGGGTGGCCAGCGTGTAACGCACGCGCTCGTCGTATTGATCGGGCGTCATGCCTTGCATGGCGAGCAGTTCCTTGTAGCGGTTCACATCTATCGAACCGTCAGGATTCTTGAGCGATGAGATAACCGGATCGCTCAGCAAGGTACGGCGCACCGCGTCGTCGGAGGCAGTCAAATGCAGACGCTGCGTTTCGTCAGCCAGCACGCGCTGCTCGATCAAACCGTCGAGCATCTGCTTGCGCCGCTCCGGCGTATCGAACATCTTCGAGTCGAACTGTCCGCCGAGCATCTGCCGCGCACGGTCCAGTTGTTGACGCATCGCGTCGTCGTACTCGGCACGGGTGATCTTGTGCCCGTTCACGCTGGCGACGTTTGCACTTTCGTCAAAGAAGCCGCGGAAGCCTTGAATACCCACAAAACCCAGCCCCGGCACGATGACGAGGATGAGCATGAACATCATCAGGCGTTTGTGATTGCGGAAGAAATCGAGCATGCGTTAAGGATGCCAAAAACGGGACGCCCGATATTACAACAGCGGGCAATAAAAAAGGCGAACCGGAGTTCGCCTTTCAAGGATACTGGCGGAGTGGACGGGACTCGAACCCGCGACCCCCGGCGTGACAGGCCGGTATTCTAACCGACTGAACTACCACTCCTTATACTACTGTGTACTGCGTGCCGAACCGGGAACTGGTGGGTGCTGAGAGGCTCGAACTCCCGACCTACGCCTTGTAAGGGCGCCGCTCTACCAACTGAGCTAAGCACCCGCTCCGCGATTCTGCCAACTACCTTTCTGCTACTTTGAGTCGCACCGCGTTCTTAGATTGCCTCTGGGTTTTCAACCGGCTTTTCAACCCGCCTCAACCCTTCTTGCCAACCTTTCCAATCGCGCCACCCTCATGCAGCAAGTCGACTAGTTTAGCGCATCTTTTAGCGCTTTGCCAGGCCTAAATTTAGGCACCTTGGCTGCCTTGATCTTGATCGCCGCTCCCGTGCGCGGATTGCGTCCCGTGCGTGCCGTGCGCTTGCCGACTGCGAACGTCCCGAAACCGACCAGCGTCACCGAACCACCCTTCTTCAACGTGCCTTTGACTCCACCGATCACAGCATCCAGCGCACGCCCTGCTGCCGCCTTCGAAATGTCGGCTTGTTGTGCGATGTGATCGATCAATTCCGTTTTATTCATTCCAACCCCCGAGAATGTTATTGGGCAATCGTGACGGCGCGCCAATGCGCCGGGTATCAACGCAGCACGGCGAGGATGCCGAGCCAGCCCATTAGAATTGGCCGAAACCCTTGTGTCAAGCGGGGTTGCGCCGGATTTGCAGGGAGCGGCAACGCGCTTTGATAACGAAATCTTGCACTCAAGAAGTGCACAAGCGTTTCGCCTGGCTTGGTGCAAAGGCCGCAGTCCAACTAATGGGATAACGCCTACTAGTACGGGTTGGCACGCCGCGCGCAGATAACAAAAAACCCGCGGAGCATGCCGCGGGTTTTTTGTTGATACGCAGACAACACTGCGAACTGGCTTAGTGCTTCACCACTTCCGTTGCGGCTTCTTTGCCCGGCTCTGCCGCAACTGGCGTGGCAGGCTTCGGCTCTTCTTCCGGCAACGCTTGCGGCACGCGTTCGAGCGCGAGTTCCAGAACCTTGTCGATCCAGCGGACCGGCACGATTTCAATCGCGTTCTTCACGTTATCCGGAATCTCCGTCAGATCCTTGACGTTTTCTTCCGGGATCAGCACCAGCTTGATGCCGCCGCGATGCGCTGCGAGCAGCTTTTCCTTCAGGCCGCCGATCGGCAACACTTCACCACGCAGCGTGATTTCGCCCGTCATCGCCACGTCGGCACGAACCGGAATACCGGTCAGCACCGACACCAGCGCGGTCGTCATCGCAATGCCAGCCGAGGGACCGTCCTTCGGCGTCGCACCTTCCGGCACGTGGATGTGAATGTCCTGCTTCTCAAACGCTTCGTCCTTGACACCGAGACGGCGCGAACGCGAACGTACCACCGAGCGCGCGGCTTCGACGGATTCCTTCATCACGTCGCCGAGCGAACCCGTACGGATCACATTGCCCTTGCCCGGCATCACCGCGGCCTCGATGGTCAGCAGATCGCCGCCCACTTCGGTCCACGCGAGACCCGTGACCTGGCCAACCTGATTTTCCTTGGCGGCCAGACCGAAGTCGTACTTGCGCACGCCGAGGAAAGTGTCGAGGTTGCCGCCGTCGACCTTCACCGCGCCTTCCGCCTTCTTCAGCAGAAGCATCTTCACGACCTTGCGGCAGATCTTCGAAATTTCACGCTCGAGCGAACGAACGCCCGCTTCACGCGTGTAGTAACGAATGATGTCGCGGATTGCCGTTTCCGTGACATCGACCTCGCCTTCCTTCAGGCCGTTGTTCTTCTTCTGCTTCGGCAACAGATAACGCTGCGCAATGCTGACCTTCTCGTCTTCCGTGTAACCCGACAGACGGATCACTTCCATCCGGTCGAGCAACGGCGGCGGGATGTTCAGCGAGTTCGACGTCGCCACGAACATCACGTCCGAGAGATCGAAGTCGACTTCGACGTAGTGGTCGGCGAACGTATGGTTCTGTTCGGGATCGAGGACTTCCAGCAGCGCCGACGACGGATCGCCGCGGAAATCCTGGCCCATCTTGTCGACTTCGTCGAGCAGGAAGAGCGGATTGCGCACACCGACCTTGGTCAGGCTTTGCAGGATCTTGCCGGGCATCGAACCGATGTACGTGCGGCGGTGGCCGCGAATTTCAGCCTCGTCGCGCACGCCACCGAGCGCCATGCGCACGAACTTGCGATTCGTTGCGCGCGCAATCGATTGACCCAGCGACGTCTTACCGACACCCGGAGGCCCAACGAGGCACAGGATCGGCGCTTTCACCTTGTCCACGCGTTGCTGGACCGCAAGATATTCGAGAATGCGTTCTTTGACTTTCTCGAGACCGAAGTGGTCTTCGTCGAGCACGCGTTCCGCATTCGAGAGGTCGTTGTTGACCTTGCTCTTCTTGCGCCACGGCAAGCCGATCAGCGTGTCGATGTAGTTGCGCACCACCGTGGCTTCAGCCGACATCGGCGACATCAGCTTGAGCTTCTTCAGCTCAGCGTCAGCCTTCTTCTTGGCTTCCTTCGGCATGCGCGCGGCGGTGATGCGTTTCTCGAGTTCTTCGAGATCCGCCCCTTCTTCGCCTTCGCCCAGTTCCTTCTGGATCGCCTTGACCTGCTCGTTCAGGTAGTACTCGCGCTGGCTCTTCTCCATCTGGCGCTTCACACGCCCGCGGATACGCTTCTCTACCTGCAGGATGTCGATCTCGGCTTCGAGCTGCGCGAGCAGATGCTCGAGGCGCTCGATGACCGGGAACATCTCGAGGATGTGTTGCTTCTGGTCGAGCTTGAGCGGCAGATGCGCCGCAATTGTGTCAGCCAGACGACCGGCTTCGTCAATGCCCGACAGCGAAGTCAGAATCTCCGGCGGGATCTTCTTGTTCAACTTCACATATTGGTCGAACTGCGACACGATCGCGCGGCGCAACGCTTCAGTTTCGGCGCTGTCGGCGTGGTCGGGTTCGAGCGGCATGACTTCGCACGAAAACTGGGTTTCCTGCTCTTCGATCGAGAGCGTCTTCGCGCGCTGCAAGCCTTCGACGAGCACCTTCACGGTACCGTCCGGCAGCTTCAGCATTTGCAGGATGTTGGCGATACACCCTACTTCGTACATGTCCTTTTCGGTCGGCTCATCTTTCGCAGCCGTCTTTTGGGCGACGAGCATGATGTGCTTGCCGCCTTCCATTGCTGCTTCGAGAGCCTTGATCGACTTCGGGCGGCCTACGAAGAGCGGAATCACCATGTGCGGGAAAACGACTACATCACGCAGCGGGAGCAGCGGGAGCGTAGTGCGTTCCGGCGGGAGGAGTTGGGTTCCTGACATTTCATTTCCCCATGAGTGGTATCAGTTCGTTCGATAGGTGAGGCCTGCTAAAACGATTACAAGGCCTCCGCGTGTGGGAAAAGTTCAGTGACTCCAAAGGAAACACAACCATCCTAACCCAAGATAAACAAAAAAGCCGTTCACGTTGCCATGAACGGCTTTTTTTGCAGAACTCGTAAAGCCGATCAATTCGAACCCGCGACCTTCGGCGCGTCTTCGTAGATCAGTAGCGGTTTGCCGTCGCCGTCGATGACGTTGTCGTCGATGATGACCTTGCTAACGCCTTTCATTGCCGGCAATTCATACATCACGTCCAGCAATGCCTGCTCCAGGATCGAGCGCAGGCCACGCGCGCCAGTCTTGCGGCGGATCGCCTTGCGCGCGACGGCCTGCAAGGCGCCCGGACGGATTTCGAGTTCGACGCGTTCCATGTTGAACAGCTTGTGGTACTGCTTCACAAGCGCGTTCTTCGGCTCGACCAGAATCTTCATCAGCGCCGCTTCGTCGAGCTTGCCGAGCGTGGCGACAACCGGCAGACGGCCGATCAGCTCAGGAATCAGCCCGAACTTGATCAGATCTTCCGGCTCCACTTCGCGCAGCACTTCGCCCGCATCGCGGTCCTGCTTGCTCTTGACGCTGGCCCCAAAACCGATGCCGGTCTTTTCCGTACGATCGACGATGACCTTTTCGAGACCGTCGAACGCGCCGCCGCAAATAAACAGGATGTTGGTGGTGTCGACCTGGATAAAGTCCTGGTTCGGATGCTTACGACCACCTTGCGGCGGCACCGACGCCATCGTGCCTTCGACCAGCTTGAGCAGCGCTTGCTGGACGCCCTCGCCCGACACATCGCGGGTGATGGAGGGGTTGTCCGACTTGCGGCTGATCTTGTCGATTTCGTCGATATAGACAATGCCGCGCTGAGCCTTGTCGACTTCGTAGTTGCAGTTTTGCAGGAGCTTCTGAATGATGTTCTCGACGTCTTCACCGACATAGCCGGCTTCCGTCAGCGTCGTTGCATCCGCAATCACAAACGGGACGTTCAGAAGACGCGCGAGCGTCTGAGCGAGCAAGGTCTTGCCGGAACCGGTCGGACCGATCAGCAGGATGTTGCTCTTCGACAGCTCGATTTCATCCTTCTTGTCGAGGTGCTTGAGGCGCTTGTAGTGGTTGTAAACGGCCACTGCAAGAATCTTCTTCGCGCGTTCCTGCCCGATGACATACTGATCGAGAATTTCGCGGATTTCCTGCGGACTCGGCAGATCGGACTTGGACAAGCCCGCCTCGATACCCGCGCCTGCAGCCTCATCACGGATGATTTCGTTGCACAGGTCGATACATTCATCGCAGATGAATACCGACGGGCCTGCAATCAGCTTTTTGACTTCATGCTGGCTCTTGCCGCAGAACGAGCAATACAACAGCTTTTCGCTGTTAGAACCTTTTTTGTCCGCCATAGATGTGTGAGCCTCCGGACACTCGATTACATGATACGCCGTTTGCCCCTGCCTCGCAGTTGGGGCGAATGAGCAAAAGCAGTGACGGCGCTTGCCGCAGGCGTTTGGACGAATCTGATTATTTCACACCATAAACGCGGTCGTTCTCGCCCTCAAAAAAGGGCGAGAACGCGCCGGATCATGGACGCTTGTGCAGCACCTGATCGACCAGACCGTACGCCTGAGCGTCATCGCCGGACATGAAATTGTCGCGGTCGGTGTCGCGGGCGATACGCTCTACCGGCTGGCCGGTGTGATGCGACAGCAGTTGATTCAGCCGTTCCTTCAAATACAGGATTTCACGCGCCTGGATCTCGATGTCGGATGCCTGACCGCGCGCGCCGCCCAACGGCTGGTGAATCATCACCCGCGCATTCGGCAGCGTAAAGCGCTTGCCCTTCGCGCCGGCCGCCAGCAGGAACGCGCCCATGCTGGCCGCGAGGCCCATACACAGCGTCGACACGTCCGGCTTGATGAATTGCATCGTATCGTAGATCGCCATCCCGGCCGAAACCGAACCGCCCGGGCTGTTGATGTAGAAGCTGATGTCCTTGTCCGGATTCTCGCTTTCGAGGAACAACAACTGCGCGACGACGAGGTTGGCCGTCTGGTCGTTTACTTCGCCGACCAGAAACACCACACGCTCCTTGAGCAGACGCGAGTAGATGTCATACGAACGCTCGCCACGGCCACTCGTTTCCACGACGATCGGCACGAGTCCGAGCGCCTGAGCTTCGAGATCCCGCGACGACTGGGAGGTCAACGTGTCCAGCATTTGGGCGCGAAAGGTCATGCAATGGATCCTTGTCTGGGAATATTTATTCGATACCGGACAGGTGAGTACGACTGCGCCGTATTCAAGCGCTCAAGCCCCAGCGCAACGCAATCAACACGACGCTTTAGAAAAAAACGGCGTGCGGGCCGTCGCTCCGACAGCCGGCACGCCGTTGCAGCGACACTTACGCTTGCGCCGTTGCGCTTGCCAGCTCTTCGAAGCTTACTTCCTTGTCCGTCACCTTGGCCTTGCTGAGAACGAAATCGACGACGTTGGCTTCAACGACGAACGCTTCCATTTCTGCAAGGCGCTGCTGATTGGAATAATACCAGCGGACGACCTCCTTCGGGTCTTCGTAGCTTTTCGCGAATTCGTCCACTTCGGCACGAATCTGCTCCGGCTTCGCCTGCAGGTCGTTGGCCTTGACCAGCTCGGCCAGCACGAGGCCCAGCTTGACACGGCGCTCAGCCTGCTCCTTGAACATTTCTGCCGGAATCGGTGCGTCGGCAGCGTTCGGCACGCCACGTTGCGTAAGATCTTGGCGCGCCATTTCGACGAGGCGTTGCTGATCCTGTTCGATCAGCGCGTTCGGCACGTCCAGTTCCGAAATCTTCAGCAGCGCGTCCATCACCTGGTTCTTGACGATGGATTGCGTGCGGCGCTTCGCTTCGCGCTCGAGGTTGTCCTTGATTTCAGCGCGCATCTTGACCAGATCGCCGTCTTCGATGCCGAGCGACTTGGCGAACTCAGCGTCGATTTCCGGCAGGTGCGGCCACTCGATCTTCTTCATCGTGATCGTGAACTGAGCGGTCTTGCCGGCGACTTCCTTGCCGTGATAGTCAGCCGGGAATGCCAGATCGAATTCCTTCGCTTCGCCGACCTTCAGGCCGAGCGCCGCCTTTTCGAATTCCGGCAGCATGCGGCCTTCGCCGAGCACAAACGCGAAGTCTTCAGCGCTACCGCCCTGGAACACTTCACCGTCGATCTTGCCGACGAAGTCGACCGTCACGCGGTCGCCGTCTTTAGCTGCGGTATCCGCGCCGCCGTCGCCGTGCTCACCGGCTTCGCCACGTGCGTGGAAATGCACGCGCTGCTTGCGCAGGATGTCCAGCGTGCGGTCGATTTCAGCTTCGCTAATGGTGGTCTTGGTGCGCTCGATTTCAGCCGTGGCGACGTCGCCCAGCTTGACTTCGGGGTACACCTCGAAGGTTGCATCGAAAGCGTAGTCGCCTTCAACTGCATCGGCCTTCGGCGCAAAGCTCGGCTGACCGGCGACGCGCAGGTTCTCAGCGCGGCTGATGTCGAAGAATTCCTTGCCAACCTTGTCGCTCAGCACTTCGGCTTCCACCTGGCCAGAATACTGTTGCGTCACCATCTTGAGCGGCACCTTGCCCGGGCGGAAACCCGGCATGCGCACATTCTTCGCGAGTTGACGGATACGCGAGTCCACTTCCTTCTGCACGGCGTCCTTCGGCAGGGAAATCGTGACGCGGCGTTCGAGCTTGCCGAGGTTCTCAACAACGTTAGCCATGGCTTCAATCGTCCTAAAATTATTCGAGCGAATCAGTTATCTTCTGCGTGCCGCTATTCGATGTCGCTTCGCATCGATTCAGCGCCTGCGCCGCGGGCTTGCAGGCCACCGGCAGCACGGTTTGGGTCTAAAGAGCCGAATAGTTTAGCAAACTATTTGTCCGCTTAGCCGGGATTCGATGTTTCGCGCCCACTTTTGTCCGCTTTCGGACGGGTTTGGGGTGCGTTTGAGGCGGTTTTGACAGGCTGCAGCACAGTTTCTCCGGCTTTACCCGCCCCATGTCCGCTATGCCGTTCGAGATATTCAGCCACGCGCCGCATGCTGCTAAGCTAGCGGTCGCGCCTCGCGCTCACGCTCGTCTGCGCTGCCTTCGCCACGATATCAACCATCAAGAGACACCATGCCGAATCCGTCGTCCGCGCCCGTCGTCGTCATTGCTCCCGATTCTTTTAAAGGCTCGCTGAGTGCCGAGCAGGTGGCGCAAGCCATCGCCACCGGCGTGGTGCGCGCGCGGCCCGATGCCATCGTGCGCATCTGCCCGATGGCCGACGGCGGCGAAGGCACGCTCGACGCCATGCTCACCGGCGGCGGCGAGCGCCGCATGCTGACCGTGCGCGGCGCTGCGGGCCCGGTGCGCGAAGCCGCCACGGGCCTGCTTGCGAACGGCGGCGCGATCGTCGAAACGGCTGAAATCGTCGGCATTACCGATCCGGTCGGCATGGGTGTGCCGGTCGAGGCGCGCAGCTCGCGCGGCATGGGCGAAGCGATTCGCACGCTGCTCGACGCCGGCGTGCGGCGCTTCTTCGTGGCGCTGGGCGGCAGCAGCACGAATGACGGCGGCGCGGGCCTGCTCGCCGGCCTCGGCATGAAGCTGTTCGACGCTCAGGAGCAGGAACTCGAGCCGACGCCCGAGCAACTGGCCCGGCTCCATCGTATCGACGTATCGCAACTGGATGCGCGGCTCGTCGATGCATCGTTCGTCGGCATGTCCGATGTGGACAATCCGCTCACCGGCGAACATGGCGCCACGGCGGTCTTCGGTCCGCAGAAAGGCGTCAAGCCCGAGCAGATTGCCGGCGTGGACGCGGCCCTCGCCCGCTTCGCCGACCTCCTTGAAGCGGCGTTGCAACGCACCGCGCGCAACCTGCCCGGCGCCGGCGCCGCCGGCGGCCTTGGTTTCGCGCTGCATATGCTCGGCGCGCAGTTCGAACCGGGTGCGGAAACCGTCGCCCGGCAGATCGGCCTCGATGCGGCGCTCGGGGGCGCGCACTGGCTCATCACCGGCGAGGGCCGCTCGGACGTCCAGACGCTGCACGGCAAGGCGCCGTTTATCGCCTGCGCTCACGCGCGTGCAGCGGGAGTGCCGGCCACGCTGTTGTCAGGCGCGGTCGACCCGAGTGCGCTGCCGCGCCTCGCGGAACACTTCAGCGGCTGCTTCTCGCCGGCGCCTGGTCCGATCACGCTCGAGGTCGCCATTCGTGACGCGGCCCGCTTGCTCGCCAACGAAGCGGAGCAGTTGACGCGCCTAAGGTACGGCACGCGTTGACCGGTGAGGCGGTTGCAGCAACAATCACAGCGCCACGACCGCAATACTCACCACCGGGACGACCATGAAGGCCTCCGCCAAAGCCGGACTCGAACAGTTTCTGACGTACCGCCTGCATGTATTGAACAAGCTGGCCGAACGCGGCATCGGCGAGCGCTACCAGGAAAAGCTCGGCGTGACGTTGCCCGAGGCGCGCGTGATTGCCTCGGTGGGATCGTTCGGGCCGTTCTCGATCATGGATCTGGCGCGGCATGCGAACCTCGACAAGAGCCAGGCGAGCCGCGCGGCCGAAGCACTGATCAAGCAAGGACTCATACAGCGCGAGGCGAGCGTTGAGGACGGGCGCGTCGTGCTGATTTCTCTTACCGCCGACGGACGCGATCTGTACCGCAAGATCATGCCGATTGCACGCAAGTGGAACGTCGATCTGTTCGATTGCCTCAACGAGGACGAGAAAGCGGCCTTCGGCGCCGCGCTCGATCGCATCATCGAGAGCGTTCAGGCGCGCACCGAGTGAGGTACGCTGCCCGTCATGCTACAAGCCGCTATTGATCGCGCGCTGGCGCAATAGCCCGAGTACCGCATCACAGAACGGCGTCGGCACATCCAGCTTGCGGCCCAGTTCCGGAAAGACGCCGAGAATCGGTCCGATTTCCAACGGCCGGCCCGCCTCGAAATCCTGCAGCATCGAGGTGCGAAAGGCGCCGAGCTTGCGCGTCAATGCGACGCGCTCCGGTGCACTCATGCCGGTCGGCAAGCCCAGCTTCGTGCCGATCGCAGCGGCCTCCTCCATCATCCTCAGCACCAGCGCATGCGTCAGCGGATCGTCGAGCAGCCGGTCAGCCGCCGAGCCGGTCAACGCGCTCAACGGATTCATATTCATGTTGCCCCACAGCTTCACCCAGATCTCGGTGCGAATCTGCTCCGAGACGGTCACCTCGAATCCGCCTTCCTGCAGCGCCGCGGCAAAGGCTTTGGCCTGCGGCGCCAGTGAAGCCAGCGGCGCACCGACGATCAGATGGTTGCCGCGCCCGCGGCGGATCACGCCGGGCGCATCGGTCGACGACGAAAGGTGCACGACGCACCCGATCGACTGCGCCGGCGGCAATGTTGCCGAGACCACGCCGGCGGGATCGACAGCCTCGATGCCCTGGCCAGCAAGCGGTCCGGCCAGGCCGTTGAGGAACCACCATGGCAGGCCGTTCATCGCCGCCACCACAACGGTTTCCGGGCCGATCAGCGGTTTGAGGCTCGCGGCGATCGCGGGCAGCGCCTGGGCTTTGAGCGCGATCACCACGAAATCCTGCACGCCTAGCATCGCCGGGTCGTCCTGCGCGGCGACGCGCGCGACGGCTTCACGCTCCTGATCGACGATTCGAATCCCTTCCGCGCGAATCGCATCGAGCGTCTTGCCGCGCGCGAGCACGCTGACTGCGTGCCCGGCATGAGCGAGCGCTGCAGCGATCAGGCCGCCGATCGCGCCAGCGCCGACCACCGTGGTTCGAGTCTGTTGCGCATTCATACGAGCATCACTCCTATCACTCCTTATAGGACGGATCGATGCGCTCGACCTGGCGCAACAAGGCGTCGAGCACATCCTGGCCGGCGCCGTGGCGCGGATCGAACTGCAGCGAATCGCGCGTGCAACGGGCGGCAATTTCGTCCGGGATGAAGCGGGCAGCGCCGAGCGCCGCCGTCGCCAACTGGATTTCACATGCGCGATTGAGCGTCCACAATCGTGCAAAGGCTTGCGCGATGGTCGTGCCGATCGCGAGCAAACCATGGTTACGCAGGATCAGCAAGCGCTTGTCGCCGAGGTTGGCGACGAGGCGCGGCCCCTCGTCGGCGCGCACCGTGATGCCCTCGAAGTCGTGATACGCCACCATGTCGTGGAGCTGGGCCGAATAGAAGTTCGAGTTTTCGAGCCCGGCTTGCGAGCACGCGACGGCGAGACCCGCGGTGGTATGGGTATGCATCACGCAGTGCGCATCGGGTAGCGCACGATGCAGCGCTGCATGCACGACGAAGCCGGCGGGATTCACCGGATGTTCCGAAGCACTCACGACATTGCCGTCAAGGTCGATCTTGACCAGGTTCGACGCGCACACCTCGGTGTAGTGCAGGCCGAACGGGTTGATCAGGAAGTGCCGCTGCGGTCCGGGCACCCGCAAGGTGATGTGGTTGTAGATCAGCTCGGTCCAGCCAAGTATCGCAAAGATGCGATAGGTGCCGGCGAGCTGGATGCGCAACGCCTGTTCGCCGGCAGCGTCGGCGGCTTGCGCGCTGGGGACTGCGGGCGGGTGGGTGTCGAGGGCGGGCATCGCTGTCTCCTGAACTGAGGGACGGAGTGCGGCTCTCAGGCACCTTGCTCCGCTGCTTCAGAATAAGGCGATTTGGTTGCGTCTGCAACCAGTCTGCGGAGTGTAGCGGATCAGGAAAGCAAAAAACCCCGCCAGTCATCGACTGGCGGGGTTTTCACAAATACGTGGTGCGAGGAAGGGGACTCGAACCCCTACACCATTGCTGGCGTCAGGACCTAAACCTGGTGCGTCTACCAATTTCGCCATCCTCGCAGCCGGGTCAAGCGCATGTGCGCCGCGCCCGATGTCTGGCTCGCCAGTCGCGGCCCCTCCCCGGCAAAGCCGGTTCGGCAACACGTCCGAAAGCGTAAGCGCGAGATTCTAACCGATTGATTTGCGCTTGTCTGCATTTGCCCGACGTATCTCGATGCTACAATTTTTGGCTAATGTCCGTACGACACGCGCGTCGTGTCCCTCCGTGCTTCAGCCCCACACTCCATTCAAGTGAATTTCGACGAATATTGCCAGCAGAAGGCGGCCCCTCCCGGCTCGAGCAGCTATTACGCGCTGCGCCAGGCGCCCGCAGGACGCCAGCCGCTCCTGACCGCCCTGTTCGCGCTGCGCCGCGAATTCGAGGAAACGGTGAAGGAAACCAGCGATCCGACCATCGGTCGCACCAAGCTCGCCTGGTGGCAAAAGGAAATCGCCGCGCTCGCTGCCGGGACGCCCTCGCATCCCGTTTCGAAGGCGCTCGCTGCGCACCTGGGTGACGGCGTAAATACCGCAAAGCAGGCTGGGACCGCGCCAACGGTAGAGGCCATCGAGGCCGAATACCCGGCATTGCAAACGCTGCTGGCCGGCTTCGAAATGGACCTCGACCAGGCACGCTACCTCGATTACCCAAATCTGCGCCGATACCTGCAAGGCGTCGGCGGCACGTTTGCGGCGCTTGTCGCACGCGCCACCGCGCAGGATCCGGCACAGGCCGCCGAGTGGGCTGCCCCGCTCGGCCAGGCGCTCCTGCAGGCGCAACTGGTTGCGGAACTCGGCAATGACGCGCGGCACGGGCGCATCTACATTCCGATCGATGAAATGCAGCGCTTCAACGTCACCGCGGCCGATCTGATCAACCGCAAATACGGCGATGCGTTCACCGAGATGATGCGCTTTCAGACCAAACGCGCCCGGGACGCACTGAACACCGCGCTAGCTGCGCTGCCGTCCGGTGAACGCCGCACGCAGCGTACCTTGCGGGCGCAGGCCGCGCTCGCACTCGCCTTACTCGACGAGATCGAACGCGACGGCTTCCAGGTGCTGCATCAAAGCATCGCGCTCACGCCGATCCGCAAGTTGTGGATCGCGTGGCGCGCCGCGCGCCGGCGTTAGGCGAACGCATGCAGCACAGACTGCACAGCCTGACCTGTCCGTAGCGGCCAACACCGCACTCTCACGCACGCAGCAACGGCAAGGGCTCGAAGCGCTGCTGCAGCACCGCGGTGGAATCGAGCCCCCACCAAGGTCCAAGCACCGTTGCATAGATCTGGCGGAAATCCACGCCCACCGGCAGGTTGCCGCCGCCGTCGAGTTGCGTGAGCACCGGCGGCATGCCGTACAGACCACCGCGCACCCGGCCACCCATCACGAAGTGCGGCGCGACCGTACCGTGATCGGTGCCGTTGCTTTGATTCTCGTGCGGCCGGCGACCGAACTCCGCGTAAGTCATCACGAGCGTGTTGTCCCACCGCCCCAGCTCGACCAGCGCCGACTTCATCGACACAAATCCCTCCGCGAGCTGCTTGAGCAGCGCGGCCTGCTGTCCGGGCTGGTTCTGGTGCGTGTCGAAGCCATTCAAGGTAAGGCGGATTACCGCCACGCCCTGCCCGTTCAACGGCTTGCCCTGCGGCGTGTCGCCGGCGGCCAGCACCTGCATCGCGGTCTTGATGGAAGTGCCGAACGCGCCCGACGGAAAAGCGGTCTTCAGCGGGAACTGTCCTTCGCGCGGACGCAACCGGTCGGCGGCCTTCACGATGTCGTTCTCGACGTCGAGAATATGCGCCAGCTCGGGATTGCGTTCATGCAGCGAGACGGGCGTCGCGAGCCGCGCAGCCTTGATGAATTGCGCCGGGTTCACCAGGGCAATCGCCCGTGCCCCGTTGGCAAGCGGTCCCATCTCGGCGCTGCCTATCACCACGCCGTCCGCCACAAAAGTCGGCGGCACCGCATGCTGCGCGAACGCCCGCGTCAACCAGCCTTCGCGCAGATACTGATCCGAGCGCGACGCGGTGTCCCAGATATCGATCGAACGGAAATGCGACAGGTTCGGCTTCTCATAGCTGACGCCCTGCACGATTGCCAGTTGCTGGCTCTTCCACAGCGGCATCAATGGCTGCAGCGAGGGATGCAAGCCGGTGCGCTCGTCGAGCTGGATCACCTGCTCGCGCTTGATGCCTATGTTCTTGCGAAACTGGTAGTAAGTCGGATCGGCGTAGGGGATCACCGTGTTCAGGCCGTCGTTGCCGCCCTTCAACTCTACGAGGATCAGCAGGTTGCCGTAGCCGCCGCGCGAAAGCGCGAGCGCGGTCGCGTCGCCAGCCTGGCCTGGCCCCTGCGCGCCGAACGAGCGCGGCAGCCAGAGAGCGGCGCCTGCCGCTGTGGTCATCGAAAGAAAGTCGCGCCGTTTCATGCTGCACCTCGTTCGGTTATGACTGCGCAGAGCGCGCCGCCCGGCTTGCGCCGGCTGATTGCAACGCAGCTCATTTCAGCTGGTAAGCCGGGTCCATCAACAGCGCCTCCAGATAGGCGCTGGCGGTCGAATCGGTTTCGATCGCGTCGACCGGGGCGAACGGCAAGACTGCGTGCTGCAACTGCAGGTCCGCCGAAAGGCCCGCTTTCGCCGTCGGTGTCGTGTTGAACTGGGCGAGCCAGGTATCGATATCAAAGCGTACGCCCCCCTGACCCACTCGCGCCATGGTCCGCTGCATCATCGCGCCCTTCGGATCCTGGCTCATGGCGTTCGGCGGACGATGCGGCGCGGCGGTCTCGGTGGCGCGGAAGATCTGCTCGACGAACTGCTTGCGCGCGAGCAGCGTCGTACTGTTGATCCATGTCGTGCCGCCGGGCCAGCCCTTGACGTTGGGCGGATAGAACAGGTTCTCGCCGAGGTTGCGAATTTCGCCGGCGAACGGCGCCGTATTGTCATAGCCGATATCGAATTCGCGCAGCGCCCCCACGACGAACTCGGCAGGCGACTTCACGAGGATGCCGCGATTGCGCTCGTCCCAGAAGGCATCGCTCAGGAAGAGACCGCGCAACGCGACCTTGATGTCGTAGTGACTGGCGCGAAAGCGCTCGGCAATCGGCGCGATCTGCGCCGGGTCCGGCGTATCCGAGACGAACTCGCGCCACAGCTTGCCGGTGACGAAAGTGGCGGTCTCCGGCCGGGCCAGCAGAATGTCGAGCACCTGGTCGCCGTCGAACGGGCCGCTCCGGCCGAGCACCGTCTTCACGCCGTCGTCATGCTGGTTGGCGCGCCAGACGTAGGCCTGGCTATCCGGGTCGAGGGTCCATCCGGTATAGGCGCGAGCCGCCTCGGACACATCCTGCTGCGAATAATGTCCTTCGCCGAGCGTGAACAGCTCCATCACTTCGCGAGCGAAGTTCTCATTGGGTTTGCCCTTGCGATTGCTGGCGCCGTCGAGATACTGCAGCATGGCCGGGTCTTTCGCGACAGCGTGCAGCATCTCGCCGAAATTGCCCAGCGCGTCGCGCCGCAGCAGCATGTCCTGCTGCGCCATCTGCTGCGGATAGCCGACCTTGTCCTGCCCCGAGGTGAAGTGGTTGTGCCAGAAGAGCGTCATGCGCTCGGTCAAGGGCGACGGCGTGCTCAGCATCTCGCGCACCCACCATGCGCGCAGTTCGTCGTAGCGCTGGCCGCGCGTGCGTTGCTCGGCCTGACGCTGATCCTGGGTCCAGACCTTGCGCTCGTCGCGCGTGGGGATTGGCTCCAGCAGCCAGGCAGGCATCGGCGTGAAGGCTTCGGTGCGCGCCGTCGCCAGCACCTTGTCGACCGCCTGTTCTCGCGTGAGGCCGACGTACTGGGCAACCTCGGCGTTGTCCGGCGCGAACCCCACCCGGGTCAGGAAAAAGCGCGCGTCGTCACCGTCGAGCAAGACCGCGGCCGAATCGTCCGCGGCCTCGGCCGCCAAAGGGGCATGGTGCTTGCTGCGCTGGGTATGGCTCGGTGCCGCGGCCGCACCATCCTGAGCCACCGCCGGTAACGCGCACCCGAGCGCCGCGCACGCCGCAGCGGCCAGCAACGGAGCCGACATGCCGCGGGTCAACGAGAACAGCGTTTTCATTGTTAGTCGTCCGTGGTGGGTGACGGTGGTCGACGGCAAACGGACTCGCGCATGACACGCAAACGCTGCCTCTGGCGACTCAACGGCAGATCAGACGGGAAAGTTGACGGGGGAAGTGCAACGAAATTTTTCACGTGCATCGCGGCACACGATGACGGCTTGGGGACCTGAACGCCCTAGCGCTTGTACAACTCGCGGACCGCGTCTTCGATATGCTGGCGCAGCAGGCGCCGCTCTTCGGGCGTCATGTGGCCGTCGCGGCGGCGTTGATCGAGATCGGGGGGAACTGCAGCACGCATCATGGCGTCTGAAGCAGGATGATCGAGATTGGGATTGCGCGGCTGACGAGACAGTCTGGGACCCCGGGGACGCGGTGCGTGAGCATTCGATGCCCGTTCTTCAGAGGACTGGGCATGGGCGAGCGTAGGGCCTAATGTGCCCGCGAGGGAGCCGGCCACTGCCAGCGCAACCACGCTTAGGCGCACATTCGGCCAAACCCCTCCCTTCATCTTGTTCCCTTCGTGGTGCGGCAACCGGCTACCCTAAATGCGTGTACAGAACCCGGGAAAGATGCCGGGTGCGAATTTTTAGTCGAGTGAAGTATCCACCGAACAGCCGCATTCAGTAAAGCAGTCTACGCGTCACCGCTTTACGTCGTGCCACAGTGCGGGTAAATTTTGTAACTGACTGTAACCCGCGAATTGATGCAAACTCGCACCACTTTGTAATCGCGCTAAGATGCCGACCATGGAAACCAAAAACCCCTCGAAAATCCTCGTCGTCGATGACGATCCGCGTCTGCGCGATCTTCTGCGCCGCTACCTTGGCGAACAGGGCTTCAACGTCTACGTCGCCGAAAACGCGCCGTCAATGAACAAGCTATGGGTGCGCGAGCGTTTCGACCTGCTGGTGCTCGACCTGATGCTGCCCGGCGAGGACGGCTTGTCGATTTGCCGCCGTCTGCGCGGCAGCAACGACCGCACGCCGATCATCATGCTCACGGCGAAGGGCGAAGACGTCGACCGTATCGTCGGCCTCGAGATGGGTGCCGACGACTACCTGCCCAAGCCGTTCAACCCGCGCGAACTGGTGGCGCGGATCCATGCCGTGCTGCGCCGGCAGTCGCCGTCCGAATTGCCGGGTGCGCCGTCCGAGACCACCGAGGTCTTCGAGTTCGGCGAATTCGCCCTCAATCTCGCTACCCGCACGCTGACCAAGGCCGGACAGGAAATTCCGCTGACTACCGGCGAGTTCTCCGTGCTGAAAGTGTTTGCCCGCCATCCCCGGCAACCGCTGTCGCGCGAGAAGCTGATGGAACTGGCGCGCGGCCGGGAATACGAAGTGTTCGACCGCAGTCTCGACGTGCAGATCTCGCGTTTGCGCAAACTGATCGAACCAGATCCAGGCAGCCCGCGCTTTATCCAGACCGTCTGGGGTCTTGGCTACGTATTCATTCCCGACGGCGCAGCCTGAGCTTGACCGCGCTTTCCGTTTTTGTTTTTAGATAAGAAGGGCCCATGCGGATCGACCGGCGCCTCCTGACGCTCGCGTTCGGTGGCCTTTTCTGGCGGACCTTTCTGTTGATTGCACTGCTGATCGCAGTCAGTCTCGCCGCCTGGTTCCAGAGCTTCCGGGTGATCGAACGCGAGCCGCGCGCGCAGCGCGTCGCGTTGCAGCTTGTCGCCATCGTGAAGCTCACGCGCACCGCACTCCTCTATTCCGATCCCGACCTGCGGCGCGCGCTGCTGCAGGATCTGGAGAGCAATGAAGGGGTGCGCGTGTATCCGCGCGAAACCACCGACAAGTACAAACTGCAACCGGACGAGTCGCTGAACCGCCTGATCGAACACGACATCCGCGGGCGTCTCGGCGACGACACGGTGATTGCGCAATCGGTCAACGACATCCCGGGCGTATGGATCAGCTTCAAGATCGACGACGACGACTACTGGGTGGCGCTCGACCGCGACCAGCTTGACAACGCCACTGGCCTGCAATGGGCCGGCTGGGGCGTGTTCGCGCTCGCGCTCTCGCTGTTCGGCGCGGCCTTCATCACGAGTCTCGTGAACCGGCCGTTCGCGCGCCTCGCGATGGCTGCGCGCAAGGTCGGCTCGGGACAGTTGCCCGAGCCGCTGCCCGAGCGCGGCATGGGCGTGGCCGCCGAGACCAACCGCAGCTTCAACCAGATGGTGCAGGATCTCGAACAGCTCGAAGCCGACCGGGCCTTGATGCTGGCCGGCATCTCGCACGACCTGCGCACCCCGCTCGCGCGCCTGCGCCTCGAAACCGAAATGAGCCCGTCGGATCAGACCACCAAGGACGCGATGGTGGACGACATCGAGCAGATGGACATGATCATCGGCCGCTTCCTCGATTACGCGCGGCCGGTGCAAAGAGTCCCGGAACCTGTCGACCTTTCCGTGATCGCCGGAGAACTGGCGGCGCGGATAGCGTCCGAAGACGGCATGCGGCTGATCACGCGGCTCGCGCCCTCGGCGGTGATCGAGGCCGACGAAACCGACATTCGGCGTGTGATCGGCAACCTGCTGGAAAACGCCCGCAAGTACGGCCTGAGCGAAACCGACGGCATTCCGCACGTGATCCTCGAGACGCGCGTGTCGCACTCGCGGGTCGAACTCTCGGTGGTCGACGAGGGGCCGGGCATTCCGGAGGACCAGCTCGCGCTGGTCACCCGGCCGTTCTACCGCGTCGATACGGCGCGCACCCAGGCCAACGGGACCGGCCTCGGCATGGCGATCGTGCAACGCCTAGTCGGCCGCTACCGCGGCGGCCTGCGCCTGCGCAACCGGAACCCCGGGCCGGGGCTCGAAGTCACGATCGAGTTTCCGCTCGCCAAGGGCGCTTGAGGCGCGCAGTGCGCCGCTACTAGCATGCTGCTGCCGCGTCGCCGCAACAGCATGCTGCACTGCGTTACCCCGCATGCCCTCTGCGCAATGCACCCGCCGCAAATCCCACGCAAAGCGGTGACATTTGCGCAAGCTATCAGTCCAGTGAAGAAAAACTATCCGCTTTGTTAGCTAAAAACTATTGCTGCGATGCATCAATAGAGTTATAGTTGAGGCTGTGTAACGTATTCGTTACAGCGAGCAGGTAGCTTGAACAGGCTGTTTTTCCAACTCATTGGCAACCTTCACAGGAGTATTCCGCATGAAAACCGTTGGCGACAAACTCGAAGCGTTTACCATCACCGCAGCCAAGCCGGGCTTCAACAATCATGAAGAAAACGGCGTGTCGGCGTTCGAAGAGATCACCGAACAGTCGTTCCCGGGCAAGTGGAAGATCATTTACTTCTACCCGAAGGACTTCACGTTTGTGTGCCCGACGGAAATCGTCGAATTCGGCAAGCTGGCCAACGACTTTGCAGAGCGCGACGCTATCCTGCTGGGCGGCAGCGTGGACAACGAATTCGTGAAGCTGGCATGGCGCCGTGAGCACAAGGACCTGAACAAGCTGAACCATTACGCGTTCGGCGACGTCAAGGGCGAGCTGATCGACCAACTGGGCGTGCGCGACAAGGAAGCCGGCGTGGCGCTGCGCGCAACGTTCATCGTCGACCCGGACAACACGATCCAGCACGTTTCGGTGAACAACCTGAACGTCGGCCGTAACACGGAAGAAGTGCTGCGTATTCTGGACGGCCTGCAGACGGACGAGCTGTGCCCGTGCAACCGTGCGGTTGGCGGCGCAACGCTGTAAGCCTTGCAAGTCGGAAGCCCGCTAAGCTTGAAAGAGCCGGCGGGCTTTTTTATCGGCAATCTGATAGGAGATATCAATGGAATTCTTGTCTGCGATTAAAGCGCTTGTACCTGACTACGCTAAGGACATTCGTTTGAACCTTGACGGCACGATTGCGCGGTCGTCGCTGGAGGGCAGCGACGCGGTGGGGGTGGCGCTGGCGGCGGCGTTTGCGGCGAAGAGCGCGGTGATTGTCGAGGCGATTCGCAATGCGGGTGTGTTGTCCCCCGAGGAAGTCAATGGCGCGCTGACGGCTGCTGCGTTGATGGGGATGAATAATGTCTGGTATCCGTATGTCGAGATGACTGATAGCGCGGATCTTAAATCGCAACCGGCGGGATTACGGATGAATGCTTATGCTTCGCATGGTGGCGTCGATAAGCGGCGGTTTGAGATGTATGCACTCGCGGCTTCTATTATTGGCAAGTGCCATTTTTGTGTTAAATCGCACTTTGATACGCTTGTTGCTGAGGGGATGAGTTCCACTCAGTTGCGGGATGTTGGGAGGATTGCGGCGGTTGTTAATGCCGCAGCGCAGGTTATTGTGGCTGAAGGGAAGTAATCAGGGTTTTCACTTTCAGTGGGACGCTACGCGATTTTGTTTTGCGTGGCGTTTTTTTATTTAGTTTTTTTGCCTGTGCGGCGCTTTTGGTGGTCGTTTTTAGGGTGTTGGCCTTTCCTTGCTTTCTTATCGGTTTATTAGCGTTGCCCCTGTGCGGGGCGGCACCTACTTTTCTTTGCCGCCGCAAAGAAAAGTAGGCAAAAGAAAGCGGGCTGACAACCGCTAGCCCATAGGTGTCCGCCACTCAAACCACGCCGAATTGGTCCGCACGAAGACCTACCCTCGCATCTCCCTACGTTAGTGACAAAGGGCTCATCCACACCACTCCGCACTGCGTGCGTCGCGGATGGGTCTGCGTGGGAAAACGGGTCTGCCTGGGTTCGCGGCAAGTGGTCCGGCCGCGCAGCGGCACTAGGAACAATGGGATGGACGCCTCCACCCGGTTGACGCACCGCGCACGGCGCATGATCAGCGACATGGTTGACCGGTCGGCATGCCGCCGGAGCTACCGTACCGATAGTGAGCAAACCAAAGATAGTTAGAATACCTATGGAGCACGCAGAAGGAGTTATGCCCTTCGGCGGGGCGCGCAGCGCAACGCTGGAACGGATGACAGCCTTGTCACTAACGGCTGCTGCGCGAGGGCAGCTCCTCGTGCGGACCACTCTGTGTTGGCCTGAGTGGTGGACACCTACGGGCTGGCGGTTGTCAGCCCGCTTTCTTTTGCCTACTTTTCTTTGCGGCGGCAAAGAAAAGTAGGTGCCGCCCCGCACAGGGGCAACGCTAATAAACCATTAAGAAAGCAAGGAAAGGCCAACACCCTAAAACAAACCACCAAAGCGCCGCGCAGGCAAAAAAAACCTCAACCTTTAATTAACAAAACCGCAGCCTGAGCCTCAATCCCCTCCCCTCTCCCAAGATACCCAAGCTTCTCATTAGTCTTAGCCTTGACATTAACCCTATCAAGCGGCAGCTTCAAATCCTCAGCAATATTAACCCGCATAGCCTCGATATGAGGCGCAAGCTTGGGCGCCTGAGCAATCACCGTGCTGTCCACATTCCCGATAGAAAACCCAGCCTGAGCCACCCGCGCTGCGCACTCGCGCAAAAGCACCCGCGAATCCGCCCCGGCAAATCTGGCATCGGTATCAGAAAAATGCCGCCCAATATCCCCCAGCGCGGCAGCGCCGAAAAGCGCATCGGTAATCGCATGCAACAGCACGTCCGCATCCGAATGCCCGAGCAGACCTCGCTCGTATGGCACCGTCACACCGCCAATAATGAGCGGCCGCCCCGGCACCAATGCGTGCACGTCATACCCCTGCCCAATTCTGAAATCCATAGCTTGAAGTCCGGTTATCAACGATGAAACTCTTCAGGAAGCCGCCGGCCGGCTCAGAATCGCCTCAGCCAGGTCGAAATCTTCCGGATACGTAACCTTGAAATTGCGCAAACTGCCCTGCACCAGCAGCGGCGCGTGACCCAGCCACTCAATCGCGCTCGCCTCGTCCGTCAGGTCGTGTCCGTCCTGCTGCGCCTGCAAGATCGCCTCGCGCAACATCCCAATGCGGAACATCTGCGGCGTCTGTGCCTGCCACAAGCCGTCACGCGGCTCGGTCCGAGCAATCCTGCCGCCGCTATCCGGCGCAATCCGCTTCAAGGTGTCCGCCACCGGCAGCGCCATGATGCCGCCCACCGCATCGTCTTTCAGCGCGCCAATCAGCGCGCGGATCAAGCCGGGCGTAATGCCGGGGCGCGCGGCGTCGTGCACCAGCACCCAGTCGTCGTCGTGGGCGCCGAATTCGGCCAGCGCGTGCAGGCCGTTCAGTACCGAGGCCTGGCGTGACGCGCCGCCGCAGCGGCGCACCGCGAAACGCAGCCCGGCAAAGCGGCGGGCGTCGAAATGCTGGTCGTCGGGGGCGATCACCACCAGCGTCTGCGCGAACTCGCTGCAGGCGTCGAACGCGGCCAGCGAGTAATGCAGCATGTCGCGACCGGCTACAGTGCGATATTGTTTGGGCATCGCGGCGCCGGACCGGCTGCCGGTGCCTGCGCACGGAATCAGAGCAAAAAGACGTGAAGTCACTGGTGCGGACGCCGCGAAGTCAAAGTAAAGGACGGATTTTATAATAGGTCCTTCGCATCCACGCCATGACACGCGTAAACTTGCCGCTCACGTGTGACCCACCGGCCGCCTTTTCCCTTCTATGCCAGACATCGCCGCATCATCGCAGTCCTCTCCGCCCGTCGCGCTCGTCAAGGCCGGCCAGCGTTTCGCCTTCGACGGCACGCACGGCTCGTCCGATGCCCTGCTGATCGCCCGCTATCACCTCGCCTATCGCGAACAGGTGCCGCTCCTTGCCGTCGTATGCGCAAGCGCCGTCGACGCCCAGCGCCTCGCGCAAGAAATCGGTTTTTTCGCACCCGAGGCCCGCGTCCGCCTGCTGCCCGACTGGGAAACGCTGCCTTACGATACCTTCTCGCCACACCAGGACCTCGTCTCCGAGCGTCTCGCCACCCTCCACGACCTCGGCGAAGGCCGCTGCGACATCCTGCTGGTGCCCGCCACCACGGCCCTCTATCGCATGCCGCCCGCCTCCTTCATGGCGGCGTACACGTTCTCGTTCTCCCAGGGCGAGCGTCTCAACGAGGCCAAGCTGAAAGCCCAGTTGACGCTGGCGGGCTACGAGCATGTGAGCCAGGTGGTGCGTCCGGGCGAGTATTGCGTGCGCGGTTCGCTGCTCGACCTGTTTCCGATGGGCTCGCCGCTGCCGTACCGGATCGATCTGTTCGACGATCAGGTCGACTCGATCCGTGCGTTCGACCCCGACACCCAGCGCAGCCTCTATCCGGTGCATGACGTGCGCCTGCTGCCGGGCCGCGAGTTTCCGTTCGACGAAGCGGCCCGCACCGCGTTTCGCAGCCGCTGGCGCGAAGTGTTCGAAGGCGACCCGAGCCGCGCGTCGATCTATAAGGACATCGGCAACGGCGTGCCGTCCGCGGGCATCGAATACTATCTGCCGCTCTTCTTCGAAGAGACCGCCACGCTGTTCCACTATCTCCCCGAGGGCGCGCAACTCGCGTTCGTAGGCGATCTGGATGCGGCGATCAAGCGTTTCACCAACGATACGAAGCAGCGGCACAACTTCCTCTCGCACGACCGCGACCGGCCGATCCTCGAGCCGCACCGTCTGTTCCTGTCCGACGAGGACTTCTTCACGTTCGCCAAGCCGTTCGCACGCCTCGTGCTGCCGGCCAATGCCGGCGGCGGCTGGTCGACGCCGTTGCCCAATCTCGCCATCGACCGGCATGCTGACGATCCCGTCGAAGCGTTGCGCGCCTATCTGGGAAGCACGCCCAATCGCGTGCTGTTCGCCGCGGAGTCGGCTGGGCGGCGTGAGACGCTGCTGCAATTGCTGGCCGACAATCGTCTGCGGCCCACGTCAAGCGACGGCTTCAACGACTGGCTGACGAGCGACGAACGCTTCGTTCTTGGCGTCGCGCCGCTTGCCAGCGGCTTTGCGGTGCCGGCCGAAGGCATCGCCATCATCACCGAGACCGAACTGTACGGCCCGCTCGCGCGGCGCGCCGGTCGCCGCCGCCAGGAACAGGCGAGCAACGTCGATTCGATGGTGCGCGACCTGTCCGAGCTGAAGGTAGGCGACCCGGTCGTCCATTCGCAGCACGGCATCGGCCGCTACATGGGTCTGGTGACCATGGATCTCGGCGAAGGCGAAACCGAGTTCCTGCACCTCGAATACTCGGGCGAAAGCAAGCTTTACGTGCCGGTCGCCCAGTTGCACGTGATCTCGCGCTATAGCGGCGCCGATCCGGAAAGCGCACCGCTGCACTCGCTCGGCTCCGGCCAGTGGGAAAAGGCCAAGCGCAAAGCCGCCCAGCAGATTCGCGACACCGCTGCCGAGCTGCTCAACCTGTACGCGCGCCGCGCGGCGCGCGAGGGTCATGCGTTCGCGCTCGAGCCGCGCGATTACGTGAAATTTGCGGAAAGTTTCGGCTTCGAAGAAACGCCCGACCAGGCCGCCGCGATCGCCGCGGTGATCGGCGACATGACGAGCGGCAAGCCGATGGACCGGCTCGTTTGCGGCGACGTCGGTTTCGGCAAGACCGAAGTCGCCTTGCGCGCGGCGTTCATCGCCGTGATGGGCGGCAAGCAGGTGGCGCTGCTCTCGCCCACCACGCTGCTCGCCGAGCAGCACACGCAAACCTTCTCGGACCGCTTCTCCGACTGGCCGGTGCGCATCGCCGAACTGTCGCGCTTCAAGTCGACCAAAGAAGTGAGCGCCGCGATCCAGCAGATCAACGAAGGCAGCGTCGATATCGTGATCGGGACGCACAAGCTGCTGTCCTCGGATGTGCAGTTCAAGCGCCTTGGCCTCGTCATCATCGACGAGGAGCATCGCTTCGGCGTGCGCCAGAAAGAGGCCCTGAAGGCGTTGCGGGCCGAAGTGGACGTGCTGACCCTCACGGCCACGCCGATTCCGCGCACGCTCGGCATGGCGCTCGAAGGCCTGCGCGACTTTTCCGTGATCGCCACCGCGCCGCAAAAGCGGCTCGCGATCAAGACCTTCGTACGCCGTGAAGAAGACGGTGTGATTCGCGAAGCCATGCTGCGCGAGCTGAAACGCGGCGGCCAGGTCTACTTCCTGCACAACGAAGTGGAGACCATCGAGAACCGCCGGCAGATGCTCGAAGCGCTGGTGCCCGAAGCACGCATTGCGGTCGCGCACGGCCAGATGCACGAACGCGAACTCGAGCGCGTGATGCGCGATTTCGTCGCGCAGCGCGCCAACGTGCTGCTGTGTACGACCATCATCGAAACCGGCATCGACGTGCCGAGCGCCAACACGATCCTGATTCACCGCTCCGACAAGTTCGGCCTCGCGCAGTTGCACCAGTTGCGCGGGCGCGTCGGACGCTCGCATCACCAGGCCTACTCGTACCTGCTCGTGCACGACCCGCAAGGGCTGACCAAGCAGGCGCAGCGCCGTCTCGAAGCGATCCAGCAAATGGAAGAGCTCGGCTCGGGCTTCTATCTGGCGATGCACGACCTCGAGATTCGCGGCACCGGCGAAGTGCTCGGCGACAAGCAGTCGGGCGAAATTCAGGAGATCGGCTTCCAGCTTTACACCGACATGCTGAACGACGCCGTCAAGGCGCTCAAGGAAGGCAAGGAACCCGATCTCACGGCGCCGCTCGCGGCCACCACCGAGATCAACCTGCACGCCCCGGCGATTTTGCCCGCCGATTACTGCGGCGACGTGCAGGAGCGTCTGTCGCTGTACAAGCGGCTGGCCAATTGCGAACACAACGATTCGATCGACGGCATTCAGGAAGAGCTGATCGACCGTTTCGGCAAGCTGCCGCCGCAAGCACATGCGCTGGTGGAAACGCATCGCTTGCGGCTCACGGCGAAGCCGCTGGGAATTTCGAAGATCGATGCGGGAGAATCGGTCATCGGCCTGCAATTCATCCCAAATCCGCCGATCGACGCGATGCGGATCATCGAGATGGTGCAGAAACACAAGCACATCAAGCTCGCTGGCCAGGACAAGCTGCGCATCGAAACGCGCAGTCCCGATCTGGCAGTGCGCGTCGCCACGGTGAAGGAGACGCTGCGCGCGCTCGGCGCCCCCACGCGCGGGACGGCTGCCGCGGCGGCCCGCTGAGACCCGCTGAAGCGCGCCGGCCGAGACCGGGTCGACCGGCCTGTCGGCCTTATGCTGCGGCGCGCAAGGCGCGCGCCGCAGCATCTCGATCGGCAAGCCGGAGCAGCGTTTTTTGGGTATGATCGAAAGACTTAAAAGTCGGAGTTTCGTCATGTCTCACGTTGCTGAATCAGCGCGTTCCGCATCCACGCCCGCCGCTCCCGCCGCCTCTTCCGCGCAAGCCTCCTCCCCCGTTTCGCTGCCTTGGGTCACGCGTCTCGTCTCGATGGATACGGTGAGCCGCAATCCGAATCTCGGCCTGATCGAAACGGTACGCGACGAACTGCGCGCAGCCGGCATCGAAAGCACGCTGACTCACGACGCAAGCGGCAAATGGGCCAACCTGTTCGCCACGCTTCCCGCGCATGACGGCGAGACCAACGGCGGCATCGTGCTGTCCGGTCACACGGATGTCGTGCCGGTCGACGGACAGCAGTGGGACAGCGATCCGTTCAAGCCGGAAGTGCGCGACGGCAAGCTCTACGGCCGCGGCACCTGCGACATGAAGGGCTTTATCGGCGCCGCGCTCACGCTCGTACCGGAAATGCAGCGCACCAGGCTCGCCAAACCGGTTCACCTCGCGCTGTCATTCGACGAGGAAGTGGGCTGCGTCGGCGCGCCGTTGATGATTGCGGAGCTGATGAAACGCGGCATCAAGCCGGACGGCTGCATCGTCGGCGAGCCGACCAGCATGCGCCCCATCATCGCCCACAAGGGCATCAATGCTTACCAGTGCTGCGTGCGCGGCCAGGCCGCGCATTCGTCCCTGACGCCGAAGGGCCTGAACGCGATCGAGTACGCCGCGCGCCTGATCTGCTACATCCGCGATATGGCCGACCAGTTCCGCGAGCAAGGTCCGTTCGACGAACTCTACGACGTGCCGTTCACCACCGCGCAGACCAGCACGATCCAGGGCGGCAACGCGATCAATACGGTCCCCGCCGAATGCCGCTTCCAGTTCGAATTCCGCAATCTGCCCACGCTCGACCCGGAGCCGATTTTCGCGCGCATCGATCAGTACGCCCGCGAAACGCTGCTGCCGAAAATGCTGCGCGAACACGCGTCGGCCGCCATCGAGTTCTCGAAGATCGCCGCAGCGCCTGGGCTCGATGCGTCGGAACAGGCGGCCATCACGCAACTGGTGCGCGCGTTGACGGCAGATCAGGACAAGCGCAAGGTCGCCTACGGCACCGAGGCAGGGCTGTTTTCGCTGGCGGGGATTCCAAGCATCGTGTGCGGGCCCGGCGATATCCAGCAGGCCCACAAGGCCAACGAATTCGTCGCGCTCGAACAACTCGCGGCTTGTGAGCGCTTCCTCGGCAAGTTCATCCACAGCATGTCGGTGGAGGCTCATGCACATTGAGACGCGCCGCCCGCCGGCAAACGCGTTTGCACGGGCGAACCTGAACTGACGCTCGCTGCCCGACTCCAAACAGAACGAACGATTTCACCCCACACCATGTCCACCGCCACGCCGCAGCACACAGACCACACGATCGACGGCGAGCCGATCCCGACGCTCGACGCCATCGCCACGCAGCATTTTGCGTTGACGCCGTGGGTCGCCCGCACCCCGGTGTTCGACAAGCTCGACTTCCCGTCGCTGGAAGGCACGGTGGTGAACTTCAAGTTCGAGCTGTTGCAGGCGGGCGGCAGCTTCAAGACACGCGGTGCGTTCACCAACCTGCTGGCACTCGACGAAGCCCAGCGCAGCGCCGGCGTCACTTGCGTGTCGGGTGGCAATCATGCGGTGGCGGTGGCGTATGCGGCAATGCGTCTGGGTATCGGTGCGAAGGTCGTGCTGTTCCGCTCGGCCAATCCGGCGCGCGTGGCGCTGTGCCGTCAGTACGGCGCGGAAATGGTGCTGGCCGAAAACCCCGCCGAGGCCTTCGAAATCGTCCGACGCATCGAAGCCGAGGAAGGCCGTTACTTCGTGCATCCATTCAACGGCTATCGCACGGTGCTCGGCACCGCCACGCTCGGCTACGAATGGGCCACGCAAACGCCGGATCTGGATGCCGTGATCGTGCCGATCGGCGGTGGCGGCCTCGCCGCCGGCGTCTCGACCGCATTGCGGCTGGCCAATCCGCGCATCCATGTGTACGGCGTCGAACCGGACGGCTCCGATGCCATGGGCAAGAGCTTCGCAGCCAATCACACGATCAAGATGGGGCACATGCACAGCATTGCCGATTCGCTGATGTCGCCACACACTGAGCAGTACAGCTATGAATTGTGCCGGCGCCATATCGACCAACTGGTCACGGTCACCGACAACGCATTGCGCGCGGCCATGCTGACGCTGTTCACGCAACTGAAGCTGGCGGTGGAACCCGCCTGCGCCGCCGCCACGGCTGCCCTGCTCGGGCCGTTGCGCGAGACGCTGCAGGGCAAGCGCGTCGGCGTGCTGCTGTGCGGCACCAATATCGACGCGGTCAGCTTTGCCAGTCACATCGAGCGAGCACGCGCACTTGAGTCATAAGTACGCCTTTAAAGCGCGCCCTTAAAAGCACTACCCTATCCTTCAGACGTTGGCTATCATGGCGCCATCGACATCAAGGAGGAATCCCCTATGAGCATGATCAAGGAATTTAAAGAATTTGCCCTTAAGGGCAATGTGATGGATCTCGCAGTCGGTGTGATTATCGGCGGCGCCTTTTCCACCATTGTTAATTCAATTGTCAAAGACCTGATCATGCCGGTCGTCGGCGTTGCGACCGGCGGCCTCGATTTCTCCAACAAGTTCATCCGCCTGGGCGACATCCCGGCGAGCTTCAAGGGTAGCCCCGAGTCGTACAAGGACCTGCAGACCGCGGGTGTGGCCGTGTTCGGCTACGGCTCGTTCATCACGGTGCTGATCAACTTCATCATCCTCGCGTTCATCATTTTCCTGATGGTGAAGTTCATCAACAACCTGCGCAAGCCCGCTGCGGCCGAAGCGCCGGCGCCGGCTCCGACGCCGGAAGACGTGCTGCTGCTGCGTGAAATCCGCGATTCGCTGAAGAACGCGCCGCGCGCGCCTTAAGACTCACCGGGATCTTCAGCCTCTTCAATTGTTAAACCGGCGCGCACCCGCACGGCGGCGCATCGAACGAAAGAACAAAAGGCCTGCTGCGAATCGCTTCGCAGCAGGCCTTTTTCAATGAAGAGCCAATCGCGCAGCGAGCCTCGATACGCTCGCGCCGCGCCAAAAGTTCGCACTACGTGGAATCGCTTCCGGCGGTTTTCTCGGCCTTGACGTTGGCTGCGCTCTCGATCAACTGCTCGAGCTGCGTGAAATTCACCGGCTTGGTCAGATGCGAGGTGAACCCGGCGCCGAGACAGCGGCGCACATCCTCATCGGTGCCGAAGCCCGTCAACGCGACCGCCGGCACATCCGAATGCTCGCGGAACGCCTTGATGAAATCGAGGCCTGTGCCGTCCGGCAGCCCGACGTCGCTGACGATCAGATCGAAGTTCGCCGACTGCGTAGCCGCCAGCGCGTCGGCCACCCGTCCCACCACCGTCACGTCGTGACCGAGGCTGCGAATCAGTTGCGCCATCACCTCGGCGGTGTCGAGATGATCCTCGATCAGCAGAATCGTCAGCATGCCGGCCGGATGCGGCGTGACCGGCGCCGGCACGACCGCCTGCTCGACCGGTTTGGCGGCCGTCGGCAAGGTGATGGTAAAGGTGGCGCCGCAGTGCGCCCCGGGGCTCTGCGCGGTCACTGTCCCGCCATGCACGTCGGTGAGGGCCTTGGTAATCGCGAGTCCCAAGCCGAGGCCGCCGAACTGGCGGGTCATGTTCTGGTTGCCCTGTTCGAACGCATTGAAGAGCTTGCCGATCTGCTCGGGCTCGATGCCGATCCCGGTGTCCTCGATCGAAATCTGCACCTGCATGCGCTCGTCGCGCGTGCGCACGTAGATATGGCCGCCGTCCGGCGTGAACTTGGCGGCGTTGCGGATCAGGTTCCAGAGCATCTGCTGCAAGCGCGCGCGGTCGGCCAGCACGTAGTGGTGCTGGGCAGCCTTGTCGATATGAACGTCCTGCTGCTTGACCTGGATCTCGCTGCGAAACAGCTCCAGCACACTGTCGATCACTTCGTGCACATCCACGGTCTCGAGCGACAGCCGCAGCTTGCCGTTCGCCACCCGGGTGAGATCGAGCAGATCGTCGATCAGGCGCGCCTCGAGCTCCACATTGCGGCGGATCATCAGCACGCACGAGCGCGCCGGCTCCGGCAACTCGGGAATCAGTTCGAGCACCCGCGCTCCGGCCAGCACCGGTGTAAGCGGCGTGCGCAGCTCATGCGAGAGCATCGCCAGAAAGCGGTCTTTGGCTCGATTGGCCTCTTCCGCGGCGTGTCGCGCGGCCTGCTCCGAAGCCAGCAGCCGCTCGTGCTCCTCGATCGCTTCACGCTGCGGATGGATGTCGGTGCAACTGCCGAACCACTTCGTCACTATGCCGTCGGCGTCGCGCATCGCCACGATGCGCGCGTCGAACCAGCGGTAAGCGCCGTCGTGGCGGCGAATCCGCAACTCATGCCGATAGTCGCCGGCCCCGCTCCTGACCGCCTTGAGCCAGGTCTGGCGGATTTCCTCGCGGTCGTCCGGGTGCACGGCGTCGAGCCATGCGAGACCATGCGAGTGGCTCTCGTCGAGGCCCGTGTATTCGAACCACTGCTTCGACAGAAAATCGCAGTCGCCGTTGGCGCCGCAGGTCAGCACCAGATGCGGCAGCGCCTCGGACAAGGTGCGGTAATGCTGCTCGCGGTCGCGCAGCAGCACGGCCTCGGCCGAGGCCCGCTGCAGGCGCACCTGCGAGAGCACGCGCTCGACCGCTTCGGGCAGATAGTCGAGATAATCGCCGGACTTCGGCACCACGTCCGAGACGCCCGCGCGCAACGCCTCGATGACGCGCGATTCGTCCGTAAAACCGGTGACGAGGATCGCCGGAATCCGCACGCCCTCGGCACGCAGGCGGCGGAAAAAATCCAGCCCGGTCTCGGGACCGTTGAGCTGGTAGTCGAGCACGAGCAGGTCCGGCGCGCCAGCCGCGATCCGCGCACGGGCGCTATCGACATCGGAACAAAGCGTCACCCGGCAACCCGCCCGCTGCAGCGACTTGCGGGCAAGACGCAAGATGCCCTCGTCGTCGTCGACGACAAGCACGTAAGCCGCGAGCGGCGTGGATACGTCTTCGGTCATGCTGGTTCTTTCTTTGGCTAGATCTATTCTCACGGACTTCAGGCCGATTGTCCTTAAGCAGCAACGTCAGACAAGCGCACGCAAGCCCTCACGACGCCGCCAGACGCTGGCCCTGCGGCAGCTTCACCACCTGCAGGAAGAAGCCGAGACGGCGCACCGCCTCGATGAACGCGTCATATTCGACGGGCTTCGTAATGTAGACGTTGCAACCGAGCTCATAGCAGCGTTCGATTTCGCGCGGATCGTCGGTGGTCGTGAGGACGATCACCGGCACGGCCGCGGTCTGCGGCGCTTCTTTCAGGCGGCGCAGCACCTCGAAGCCGTCCACTCGCGGCATCTTCAGATCGAGCAGCACCACCAGGTTCGTCAGGTCCTGACGCGGCGGATATTTGGCGGCTGCATCCCCGCTCGGCGGGTCGCCGAAAAAGTAATCCAGCGCCTCTTGCCCGTCGGAAAACCGCAGGAAGCCGTTCGAGATGCCGGCCCGGCGCAAATTGCGTTCGACGAGCGTGGCATGGCCATCGTCGTCTTCGATCAGAATAATGCTGACCGTTTCCCCATTCTTCATACTGCCTCCGTGCCGGCCGTTCGCCGGTGCGTGACCATTTTGTTAGTGTTTCATACTTTGCAGGCTAGCCCCGCAGGCCGCGAGGCACCGTGGCCTGGATCAAAGGCCTCGCTCATCAACCCGGCTTGCGCCGCGGCGGGCGGGGCCCGTCACAGGCGTGCCGGCTGCTCGGGCAGCACGACAAAAAACGTCGAACCGGCGCCCTCCGCCGACTCCACCCAGACGCGCCCGCCGTGCCGCTCGACCATGCGCCGCACCAGCGCGAGCCCGATGCCGTCGCCTTTGGCCACTTCGCCGTGCAGCCGCTGGAAGGCCCGGAACACCTTCGACATATAAGCCGCCGGGATGCCGAGTCCATTGTCGCGCACGTAGTACGTCCGCGTACGCACGGGCGGCGGATTGCGCTCGTCCACCGGCTCCGCTTCGCATGTGCCAATCTCGATTCGGCCCAGACGGTCCGGATCGAGAAAGTTGAGCGCATTGCCGATCAGGTTACCGAAAATCTGCTCGATCGCGCCCGGGTCGCCCCAGGCCGGCGGCAACTCGCGCACCGTCACCTGCGCGCCGCGCGCCTCGATCGTACCGGCGAAGCCGTCGACGACCCGCGCCACGACCCGCCCGATACTCACGCGCTGCCACTGATATTCGAGGCGCCCGGCCCGCGAGATGCGCAGCAACGCCTCGATGATCGCCGCGGCACGCGTCACGGCGGTCCGCAAGAACTGCAGCGATTCGCGCACGTCGCCGTCGAGCACGTTGGTGAGGCGCCGTTGCTCGGCCTGCGGCAACTGGGCGGCGTCGATCGTGGTGCGCAGCTCGTCGCAGGAAACCTGCAGCTCCTTCGAGAAGCCCTGCAGATTGACGAGCGGCGAGCGCAAATCGTGCGAGACGCTGTAGATAAACATCTCGTTGTCCTGGGTCTCCTGGCGCAATTCCTCGTTGACCCCGGCCAGCTCCTTGGCGCGCGCCTCCAGCCTCGCCTTGAGCACCGCCTGATCCTGCTCGGCCGCCCGCAGCCGTGCGCCGGTCTGGTGCAGCACGGCGTCGAGCGCGGCGATTTCGTCGTTGCCCGAAAGCGGTGCGCTCAAGGGCCGGCCGTGACCGAGACGCTCGGCATTGCCGGTCAGCACCTCGAGGCGGCGGCCGATGCTGCGCGCAAACACCAGCGCGGTGACGCCCCAGATCAGCATGGAGCCGAGCACCGCGGCGATCAGCGCGTATTGCTGACGGGCGCGGGTTTGCGCGAGCGACGCATTGCGCTCGGCATCGAGCCGCGACTCTTCGGTGACGAAGGCATCGAGCTGCTCCTGAAACAGCGCCACCTGGCGCGGCACGGCGCCGGCCTCGAGGGCGATAAACGGCGCCATGCTGCGCCCTTCATGCAAGCCCTTGGCAATCGCGTCGGCCTGCTCCCGGTAGGCGTCGACGCTCGCGCGCATCTGCTGCACGCGCCCGGCCTGCTGCGGCGTGTCGCCCACCAGTTGCTCGAGTTGCGCCAGACGGTCCGCGAGATCGACCCACGCCGCACGACGGTCGAGAAAAATGGGGTCGCCGACCACCATCCCCGTGCGAACCCGCGCGGCCTGTCGCAGCAGCGGATCGATCAGCGAAGACGACTGATACAGGATGTGCTTGCTGTTGGCGACCCACTGCGCGGCTTGCGCCGCCTGTTGCTGGGTATCGAACACGAGGCCGAGCAATGCCAGCTCGACGACGCTCGGCATCGCAATCAGCAGCAGACCCTTGGTGAATAGTTTCATGTACGCTGGTAGTCTGTCCGGACGCCGCACGGTCCAGGCGGCGGGTTGCGCGTTGCCCCCACGCGGCGCAGTCCGCCGAACCGCCGCAGCGGAACCGGGCCATTATCGACGTGAACCCGAGATATTTCAATGTGCCGCCCTGGAAGCGCTGGCCAACATAAAAATGTCTTTTTTTAATGGCGGAGGACTCCCCTACAGGGCGCCTGCGTCTATCATGGAGACAGAAGTAGGGATGCGAATGCGCGCGGCAAGGCGATTCGGCACGATTCGTGCGGATGGGTGTGAGGCAGATTGATCGTCGAATCACCGTGAATCTGGCATTTTCGTATGCTATAAAAGATCGACGTGCGGCGGCGCGAAGCCGGGAGTGGTCGCATGAGGACGCTGCGTTTCTTGCAATTCTTTTTCAGGCGAATTTTTATGTCCTTCCCGAAAAAGCGTAGGCGCGCGAAGGTGGACGGCGATGAGTCGTTCCTGGCCGTGCTGCGGCATTTCAAACCGTTCGGCCAGCTAGACACCAAGATTGCGCGGGCCCGCGCACAGGACGAGCCGGTTCTGTATGCCCATGTCCTGCCCGGTCTCGATGTGCTGCTATGCAGCGTGCGCGGTGCGCAACTGCCGTATCCGGCGCCCGCCGAACTGCGCCGGCGCTGCATCGAATCGATCGCCAATGCGCTCGAACAACCGCTCGACGGGCTGGAAAACGGCGGCTACTGGTACGAGGCAGACGGCTTCGGCTTCCTGGTGTTCGCCAGCCGCGCGCGCAACCGGATCCTGCCGGAGTTCGGCGCCACCCGTGCGGCAATCGGCGCCCCGAGGCGCGGCGTGCGACGCCAGGATGCGGCCGGCGATGCCACCCCGCGTTCGCTGCGCTAACGCTCTTTCCGCGGTTTTAACGACAGGCGCGCTCATGCTTTCATGAGCGCGCCTGTCGTTTACCGGTTCAAACCGGTTCAATTGTGTGGCTTCGGATTGCGCGGTTTCCATCGGACCTGATGCCGCGCTGCCCTAGCGGACTGCGCCATCGGCTACCGGTCCTGCACGTTCCCTAACTGCCCCTGTAGGTGACCGCACCCGCCGGCGGCGATACGCCCGGCGCGACCCTGGCCTTACCGCTCGCCGCCGACGCCGGCGCCGCGCCATCCAGCGACAACGGCGGCCGCGCCTTTTGCTTCTGCCCCGGCGGCGGCGCCGTAGGTTGCGTCCGTTCATTGGCCAGCAGTTGAGCGCACGGCAGCGGCTTGTTATTGCTCGGCGCAATCAACGGAAGCAGCGCTGCCAGCGGATTGATCAGCCCCAGGCCAACCATTGCGCCGCCGCGCAGCGCGAGAGCGGTCGCGTTCACGCCCACATGCGGATCTTTGAAGGTGCCTTTCACGTATAGCGGCGAGCGCAGCGTAAACACCCGGAAGCCTTTCGTATGCGGGTGGACGCCGAGGTCCATCGTCTCGTCACGCAGATTGACGTTGCCGTCGATGTCGATCACGGCATCGTCGGTATCGAGCGCGAACACCCGTGGATCGAGCACCCCGTTGGTCGCCACGAAGTCCGCGGCGGCGCAGTTGATCTTCACGTCAGCCGAGCCGAACAGCTTTTCGTAGACCACGTTGGCCACATTCAGGCCGGCCGCTTCCATCAGCAAACGGCTCACCGTGCCGTCGGTGACGAGCGCTTTCACTTCGCCGTTCGCCGTAGCCGCCAGCGCGGCCGGCGAATTGCCGGTGGCGGAGAGCGCCGCGTCGCCGTTGACTTCGCCGAGTGCGTTTTGCATCGTCTTGACGTTCGGGAACAACTGCTTGAGCTTCAGATGGCGCGCCGAGGTCGAGAAACGGCCCTTCAACGGCGTGGCACTGCCGTCCAGATGGATCTCCGATGCAAGCGTGCCGCCCGCCACTCCGAACGACAGCGGCATGAGCGACAGCACGCCGTCTGTCATTACCACATGGGTGAACAGATTCGTAATCGGCAGATCCGGGTTCTTGATGAGACGCCGTCCGGTGAATTTCACGTCGGCGTCGATCGCTTTCCAGCGCTCGGTACGAAACGCCTCGACCGGCAGCACCTTGCCTGCCGGCTGTTGCGTCGCGTCGCCGCGGCTCGCCTTGCTGGCGCGGGAATCCGCGCCGATGACCGGCGCCAGATCGGAGAACTGCAGCAGGTTCGACACCAGTTCGCCCTCCAGCAGCGGCCGCGGCTCGCGAGCGGTATAGGTCAGCGAGCCGTTCAGGTCGCTGCCGCCCACCCGGCCCGTAAAGTTCTCATACCTGAAGACATTGGCGTCGCGCTTGAACTGGCCGACGAGGCGGCCGTCCGTGGCATACGGCGGCGTTTCCGGCAAGGTCACGCCCGTCAGCGAGTACAGATGCGCCATGCTCGTGCCTTGCAGCCACAGGCGCAGATCGAGCGCCGCGAGGTGGGCCGGATCCGTGATCGTGCCGACCAGCGCGACATGCAGGTCGCCAGCCTTGACGTCGGCCTGCAGCGGGAACGGCCGCTTGACATCCTGCAGCGCCAGCACGCCGCCCAGCTTGCCGCTGCCCGATATCGGCGTGTGGTTGTAGGAACCGTTCACGGTCCAGCCGATCGCGTACAGCGGAAGCGCCGCAGGCGCGTCGGGGCCCGCGCTGCTCGCGGCGCTAGCCGGTGCGGAGGCTGACGCGGAGGCGGAGGCGGTCGCCGCCTCCGAGGCCGCGATCGCATTCGCCTGGGCCGTGAGACGGTTTGCGCCCGCTTTGCCGACCACCTGGGCAGACGCGCTGCGCGACGACGCTTCCTGCTCCTTCATAACCTCGCCGATCGGCACCGGCTGGCCAAGGGTATCGACCACGACCTGCACCTCGGTCTTCTGCTGTTGATCCGACAAGGCGACCTTGCCCTTGGCGAACGCAATATCGTGCAGATCCAGCTTCCACTGCGACGGTCCCGCCGAGGACTGCAGCTTGAAGGTCCAGTTATCGCGTCCGTCGGCGAGCCGCTCCAGATCGACCGAGGGATTCACCAGATCGATCGCCGGAATCACAATGTCATGCGCCAGCAAAGGCAGCACCGCCACCTCGAAGTCGATCTCGTCGAGCGTGGCGAAGTGCGGCTGTTTGGCCCAGTCGGGGTTGGCCACCGTGATGTTGGCGGCCGAGAAACGCGGCCAGGGCACCCATGCACGCCAGCCGGTCTCGCCCACCGGGCGGCGCCAGCCGACTTTCAGATCGCCCTCGATGGCAAACTGCCGGCCGATCGCCTCGCTCACCTTCTGGTCCACCCACGGGCGCGCGCGATTCCAGTCGAACGTCAGAATAAAAGCCGCCAACCCGACGATCAGGACGAGGATGAGCGCCACGAACCATGCGATGATCTTGCCAATTCGCCCGCCGAGCGTCCGCGACACTGCCATGAGGAACTCCATTTTTCTCTGTTTGCGTATCGGACAGCAGTTTGCATGCCCGGTTCACTGCGCCGCTCATCGGGCACCGCCGGCCGTAGCGCGCTAAAGCGCGACGCACGGGGCCGTGCATTGTACCTATCACCCAGATCCCCACATGACGGACATTCCGATCGTCGCCGCCGTAGACATCGCCCGGCGCGACCCATTGAGCGGCCAGATGCTGCTGCACCCCACCCGCTTTGCCCTCCATGCAGGCGACCGGGTCGCCATTACCGGGTCGTCGGGATCCGGCAAGAGCGTATTTCTGCGCGCCTTCGCGCTGCTCGATCCGCTCGATGGCGGGCACATGACCTGGCACGGCAAGCCGGTCGGGCGCGCGGCGATTCCACGCTACCGGCGCAACGTCGCCTATATCCGCCAGCGTCCGGCGATTCTCGACGGCAGCGTCGAAGACAACCTGCGCTATCCGTTTTCGCTGAAGGCGTATCGCGACGTGCACTTCGATCGCGCGCGGGCCGCTTCACTCGCCTCCAAGGCCGGCCGCGGCGCGGACTTTCTCGACAAGCGGGCAAACGACCTGTCGGGCGGCGAAGCGCAGATCGCCGCGCTGATCCGCGTCCTGCAGCTTTCGCCGGAGGTGCTGCTGCTCGACGAACCGACCGCCTCGCTCGACCCCGAGTCGTCACATGCGATCGAGGGGCTCGTAGAAGCGTGGTTTAGCGCGGGAGATGCGCCGCGCGCCTCGGTCTGGGTGTCGCACGATCCGGCCCAGGCACAGCGCATGAGCGAGCGGCATCTCACCATGCGCGCCGGCGTGCTCGCCGAAGCGGCGCTCACGCCCAATGCCGACGAGGAGCGCGCCCGATGACCCTGCAAAATCTCAGCCTTTGGGACTTGGCGATCGCCGCCCTGCTGATCGTCGTCAACGGCGCGGTGTCGGTGGCGCTCAAGCTCGATCTCGAACGCAAGCTGGCCTGGGCTGCCGTGCGCACCGTCGTCCAGTTGCTGGCGATCGGCTACGTGCTCGGCTGGGTATTCCGCTTCGACCGCTGGTTCGTGGTACTGCCGTTGATGGTGCTGATGACCCTGATCGCCGGCTTCGCGGGCGCACAGCGCGGCGCGCGCACCTATGCCGGGCAGCGCGCCGACAGCGTGCTGTCGATCTGGCTCAGCTCGTGGCTGGTGGCCGCAGTGGGCCTGTTCGTGGTGATCCGCATCCGCCCATGGTACGAGCCTCAGTATGCGATTCCGATTCTCGGCATGATCCTCGGTAACACGCTCACCGGCGTGTCGCTCGGCATCGAGCGGATGACCGAAGAGCTGACCGCGCGCCGCGACCGCGTGGATATGGCGCTCGCGCTTGGCGCTACCCGCTGGGAAGCGGCCCAGGGTCCGGCGCGGCAGGCGGTGCGGGCCGGCATGATTCCCACCCTCAATCAGATGGCGGTGGTCGGCGTCGTCAGCCTGCCCGGCATGATGACAGGCCAGGTGCTGGCCGGCCAGTCGCCGCTGCAGGCGGTGCGCTATCAGATCGTGATCATGTTCCTGATCGCCGCGGCGTCGGCGCTCGGCACCGTGGGCGCGGTGCTGCTGACCTATCGGCGGCTGTTTTCGCCGGAGCACCGTTTTCTGGCAGCGCGGCTCGTCGAACGGGCTGCGCTCGCGCGCAAGTGAAAGTGAAAGTGAATCAGCGTTTCGCCGATACCGCGACCTGAGTCCCGTCAGTCAGCGTCAGCGTCTTCGTGCTGCCGTTGGTCGGCATCGTGAAACGCACGATCTGGCTCACCCTCACGTCGTTCGGACACTTGAGCGTCTTGCCCGCATGGGTGACGCTTTTGGTGCCGTGCGGCGCGAGAGCCTGGAAGCTCAATTGCACCGTGGCCGTACCGTCGTCGCCGACCACCGGCGCAAAGCGGATCTGCGTTTGTCGCAGCACCGTGCCGTTGGTATCGAGCGGTAGCGAATCGTAGTTCGGACATTGCTCGACCGCCGCAACCGGGCTGCCGGGCGGCGTCGTCTTCCACGTGAAGTCATCGGATTCGCCGGAGCGGATGGTGCGTGTCTCCTGCGCATTGCCGAACTCCTTCGAGGTCACCTTGACCGTATAGCGAATCGGGCCATCGGGCGCGGCTTGCGAGGTGACCGTGATCGGCGTCACGGCGTGAGCCGGCGGCGCCAGTGTGCAAGCGAGACAAGCCAGAACAGGAACGGCGGAGAGTCTGAAGCAGGGGCTCATACGGTCACCTCGTCGTGGTCACCTCGTCGTTGTGCCGCTGCACGCTCGCGTCGCACGACGCGCAGCGACTTTGCCCCGCCAGTCTACCGCCAAGCGGACCCGAACGCGCTTCGCGCGGATCGGGTGTTAACCCGCTTGCGGCAAGACGTTTTCTGCGTATCTGGGTATGCGCAACGGACCGGTCAGAAGCCGCTCAGCACCAGCTTGCCGATCGCGCGGCCCTGCTCCAGCAACTGATGCGCACGCCGCACGTTCTGCGCATTGATCTTGCCGAGGTCCTCGCCGACGGTCGTGCGCAGGGTGCCCGCGTCCACGAGGCGGCCCACTTCGGTCAGCAGCTTGTGCTGTTCGATCATGTCAGGGGTGCCGAACATCGAGCGCGTGAACATGAATTCCCAATGAAACGCTGCGCTTTTCGCCTTCAGCAGTTCGACGGCGATCGGCCGGTCGTTTTCCACGATCGTACAAATGCCGCCTTGCGGTTTAATAACGGCTGCGGCAGCCGGGAAGTGCTTGTCCGTATCGTTGAAAATCAGCACAAAATCGACCTGCTCGAAGCCGATCTGTTGCAGTTGCGCGGGCATGTCGCCGAAGTGGTCGACGATATGGTCGGCGCCCAGTTCGGTCGCCCACTTCGCCGAGGCCGGACGCGAGGCCGTTGCGATCACGGTCAGTCCAGCCAGCTGTTTCGCCAGTTGAATCCCGATCGATCCGACCCCGCCCGCACCGCCGATGATCAGCACCGAGCGCCCTTTGTCGGCGCCCTGCGGCGACACGCCCAGCCGGTCGAACAATGCCTCCCACGCGGTAATCGCCGTCAGCGGCAAGGCCGCTGCGTGCGTGAAATCGAGCGAGGCCGGCTTGCGGCCGACGATGCGCTCGTCCACCAGATGGTATTCGCTATTGGCGCCCGGCCGCGTGATGCTGCCGGCGTAGAACACGGGATCGCCCACCTTGAACAGCGTCACTTCGGGGCCAACTGCGGCCACCGTTCCGGCTGCGTCCCAGCCGAGCACGCGCGGCGTGGTCTCCACCGCGTCTTTCGGCGCGCGGACCTTGAAATCGACCGGGTTCACCGAGATCGCCTCGACCTTGACCAGCAGGTCGCGGCCCTTCGCTTCGGGTTCAGGAAGCTCGACATCGAGCAGCGCTTCGGGATGGTCGATGGGCAAGTAGCGATAAAGACCGACAGCTTTCATGGCAACTCCTGATTCGTTCGTGAGGTAGACGGGATAAGCGTTGCGCGCCGGCGCGCACGGTTTGCGCCGCGCTGTTTCGCTTGGGCTGTACCTATCTTAGGACGATCCTTGGCCGTTCAGAACAGGCATAATTGCTTAAACATTTTCTTGAAATTCAGAAGAATGACAAAACCGGCCACCTCCCCCGTGTCTGTGCAGCATGAACGCGAACGGCTCGATCTGCTCGATGTCGCGCTGTTCGTGCGGGCCGCGCTGCTTGCCAACGTGTCGGCGGCCGGCCGCGAGTTCGGCTTGTCGGCGGCCGTGGCGAGCGCCCGGCTCGCTCAGCTCGAGCGGCTGCTAGGCGCCCGCCTGCTGCATCGGACCACGCGCCGCATCAGCCTCACGCAGGACGGCGAGATCTTCATGACGCGTGCGCAAACGCTGCTCGATGCCGCCGCCGCGGCACGCGCTTCGGTCGGCCGGGCTCAGACCGAACCGCAGGGACGGTTGCGGGTGTCGATGCCGTCATCGTTCGGACGTCAGCATGTATCGCCGGTTATCCCGGAATTGCTGCGCCGCTATCCGGGCGTGAGCGTCGATCTGCGATTGACCGATCACCTCGTCGACCTTGTCGACGCCGGCGTGGACATGGCGATCCGGATTGGTGCGCTGAAGGATTCGACGCTGGTGGCCAAACGCCTGGCGGTCAACCGCCGGGTGATCTGCTGCGCGCCCGCCTATCTGGCAACGCGCGGCACGCCGCATCATCCGGCCGATCTGGCGCAGCACGAATGCGTGATTCTGGCGGACCAGAACACGTGGGCCTTCGAGACGCCCGCCGGTCGCCTCGACGTGCGCGTAAGCGGGCGCCTCGCGACCGACAACGGCGAAGTGATCCGCGACGCCCTGCTGGCCGGCTTTGGAATTGCGCTCAAATCGACCTGGGACGTAGCGCCCTACCTGCGCAGCGGCGAACTCGTGACGATCCTCGACAGCTATCCGCTGGCCGAGACGGTGGCCATCTGGGCCGTCTATCCGAGCCGCGCCTTCGTGCCGCCGAAAACGCTGGCGTTGATCGACTTTCTTGCGGCCCACTTCGGCGATCCGCCGTATTGGGACGTCGAACCGCGTTGAGGTGCCTTCAGGTTTTCGCTTGTATGCGGGGCGTCGCCTGGCACGGACGCAGGTTGCCGACCCGTTACAATAGCGGGATTTTCCGCGCCCACTGCGCGCTCTTTCCTGCGTCGACATGAACCTCGTCATCCAAAGCCCCGCGCCTCTGTCCGCCGACCACCATAAGACGCTCGCCGCACTTGCACGCGGCTCGCGCGCCGCCGTCATCGACGCCCACGCGATCCGCATTGCCGACGCAAACCCTGCCCAGCGCGCCGATCTGGAGGTCTACTGCAGCACGCACGCACTGGATTTCGCGTTTGTCGAGCCTAACCGGCAGTTGCGCGACTTCGGCCTGGTCGCGATGGATATGGATTCGACGCTGATCACGATCGAATGCATCGACGAAATCGCCGACTTTTGCGGCCTGAAGGCCGAGGTCGCGGCCATCACCGAAGCGTCGATGCGTGGAGAGATCAAGGATTTCAACGAAAGCCTGACCCGCCGGGTGGCGCTGCTCAAGGGGCTCGACGCGAGTGCGCTGGAGCGCGTCTACGAGGAGCGGCTGCGCCTGTCGCCGGGCGCCGAACAGATGCTGGCCGGCGCGAAGGCAGCGGGCCTGAAGACCTTGCTCGTCTCCGGCGGCTTTACGTTCTTTACCGAGAAGCTGAAAGCGCGTCTCGATCTCGATTTCACGCGCGCCAATACGCTCGAGATCATCGATGGCAAGTTGACCGGTCAGGTAACGGGCGAAATCGTGAATGCGGACGTCAAGGCGCGCACGCTGCGCGAGACATGCAATGAACTCGGGATCGAACCGAGCCGCGCGATCGCGATGGGCGACGGTTCGAACGATCTGAAAATGATGGCCGAGGCGGGGCTATCGGTGGCGTTTCGCGCCAAGCCGGTAGTGCGCGAAGCGGCGAGTGTCGCGTTCAATCATGTTGGACTGGACGGATTGCTGCGGTTGTTCTAGTTTTGAAAAGCCCATCGGAACCGTACCCCGATGGGCTTCTCCCAACCGCGCAGCCCGCAACCGCCGAAGGCGCGAAAGACTCCTAGGCCAGCTTACTCAGACTATTCTCCATATCCGCACGCAGATCAGCCTCTTCCTCGAGCCCGATATAGAAACGCACCAGCGTGCCGCGATGCGGCCACTGCGCCGCCGAGCGCATCGAGGCGATGTCATACGGCATCACGAGACTGTGAGCGCCGCCCCAGCTCCAGCCGATCGAAAACAGTTCGAGCGACTCGCAAAACGTATCGATTTGCGCGGGCGTGTAGCGGCCGTCGAACACCACCGAAAACAACCCGCCCGCTCCGGTGAAGTCCCGTTCGTAGAACTCGTGTCCAGGGCAATCGGGCAACGCCGGGTGCAGCACCGCCGCGATCTCCGGGCGCGTCTTCAGCCACTTCGCAAGCGCGAGCGCGCTGCGGTCGTGCTGCTCGAAGCGCACCTGCATGCTCGGCAGGCTACGCAAAATCAACGAGCAGTCGTCCGATGAAACGCCGATGCCCATGCGCATGCGCGCCGCCTTCAGCTTCAGATGCAATTCCCGGTCCACGGTGATGGTCGCGCCCATCAGCACGTCGCCGCCGCCGGACTGGTATTTGGTCAGCGCCTGCACCGAGATATCGACGCCGTGCTCGAACGGACGGAAGGCAAGCCCGGCCGACCAGGTGTTGTCAATGGCGGTGATTGCGTTGCGGGCCCGCGCCGCCGCGGTGATCGCCGCCACATCGGGCACTTCCATCGTCACCGAGCCCGGCGCTTCGAGCCATATCAAGCGGGTATTCGGCTGGATCAGCTCCGCAATCCCGGCGCCGATCATCGGGTCGTAATACCGCACGGTAATGCCGAAGTCCCGCGCCAGCCAATCGCCATGATCGCGGTTCGGCGAATAGACGTTGTCCGGAATCAGGGCATCGTCGCCCGCTTTGACAAGGCCAAAGTAAACGTTGGAAATCGCCGACAACCCCGACGGCTGCAGCAACGCATGATTGCCGCCTTCGAGCGCCGCGAGACGCTGCGCCAGCACGAGCGAGGTGGGCGTGGCATGCAGGCCGTAGCGCCACTGAGCGTCGTTGCGCCAGTCGAGCGCGCGCATCGTCGCAAGGTCGGGGAACACCACGGTCGAGGCGCGCGCCACCGGCACGGCGAACGATTCGAAGCCCGGCGTGAGTTGGTCTTCGGCGCGCACGATGCGGGTCTGCAAGCCGCGCGGGGGTTTGGATTGAGTCATAGTGATTTCGCGTAAAGCCAAAACTGAACGGATAGCGTGCGCCGCGGCACCGCGCTTACTCGCCGATCGAGAGGTTGCTCACTCCGTTCACCGTATGCGCGCTACTCGCGGCCGGAGCGGTCGGAGCCGCCGCCGCACCGCTTGCCGGCGCGTGGGCTGCCCCCGCCGCCGGAACCGGCTGGCCGGCCGCCAGCGGACGCAAGTCGAACGGCTGCGGATCGGAGTCGTCGACGTTCATCCGGTCGCCCGCCAGCGAACCGTCCGCCGCAAACTTGCCGACCCAGTTGCCGGTGATATGGGTGCCGTCGTTCGACTCCTCGACTTCGAGCGTGTCGCCGTCGCGGTCGCCTGCGATCAGGATCACTTCACCGGTATCGGTGTACTGATATTCGCCGTGCACGCCCGACGGATCGTCGGTTTTCGGTCCAAGCCGCAGCACGATCTGGCGCGCGCCGAGCGTACCGGCATAGCGCGGAAACTTCGCGAACTCCGGGCTCGGCTTGAGCGGCAACTGGATCGGCGGCGGCGCGGCCAGTTCCTTGACGGCGTCGCTTTGCGCCCACACCTGCGTAGGCATCATGCCGCCCACACCGGCCAGCAGCAGCACCGCCGCTGCACCGGTCATCCAGCCGCGCCGGCGCGCGGCGCTCCTCATCGCTTTCGATTCCAACATCCATTCCTTCCTGTTGCATGAAGCGAGGCGCTTGGCGCCCCGTGTCAGATCCGCTCGAAGATCGCCGCGATGCCCTGACCACCGCCGATGCACATCGTCACGAGCGCATACCGCCCGCCGATGCGCTCCAGCTCGTACAGCGCCTTCACGGTAAGCAACGCGCCGGTCGCGCCGATCGGATGGCCGAGCGAAATGCCGGAACCGTTCGGATTGACCTTCGCGGGATCGAGCCCGAGTTCCTTGCTGACCGCGCACGCTTGCGCGGCAAATGCTTCGTTGGCTTCGACGACATCGAGGTCGGCGACCGTCAGGCCGGCCCGCTCGAGCACCTTACGGGTGGCCGGCACCGGGCCGATACCCATATAGGCCGGATCGACGCCGGCGTGTGCATACGCCACGAGGCGCGCCAACGGCTTCACGCCGCGTTGTTCGGCGACGCTGCGCTCCATCAGCAGGACCGCAGCGGCCGCGTCGTTGATGCCGGACGCATTGCCGGCCGTCACCGAGCCGTTTTCCTTCGCGAACACCGGTTTCAACTTCGAAAAATCTTCCGCCGACGCGTTCAGGCGGACATGCTCATCCTGCTCGAACACGACATCGCCCTTCTTCGATGCGATCGTGACCGGCAGAATCTGTTCCTTGAAATAGCCGTTCGTGATCGCGTGGGCCGCACGGTGGTGCGACTCGAGCGCGAGCGCGTCCTGCGCCTCACGGGTAATGCCGTATTTCTGCGCGACGTTCTCGGCCGTCACGCCCATGTGAATCCCCTGGAACGGGTCGTTCAGGGCGCCGAGCATCATGTCGACGAGACGCGCATCGCCCATGCGCTGACCGAAGCGCGCGGCAGGCATCATGTACGGTGCGCGGCTCATGTTCTCCGCGCCGCCGCCAATCGCGATATCCGCATCGCCCAGGAGCACGCTCTGCGCAGCGGAGACGATTGCCTGCAGACCAGAGCCGCACAGGCGGTTGACCGTCAGCGCGGGCGCGTGTTGCGCAACACCGCCATTGAGGGCCGCCACGCGGGCCAGGTACATGTCCTTTGGTTCGGTGTGGACCACATTGCCGAATACCACATGGCCGACTTCGTCGCCCGACACCTTGGCCCGCGACAGCACCTCGCGCACCACGCGCGCGCCGAGGTCGGTCGGGGAGAAGTCCTTGAGGCTGCCGCCAAAGTCGCCAATGGCCGTGCGTACGCCGCTTACCACCACTACGTCCCGTTGCATCGCTCGCTCCTCTTACTCTCTGATCGTGATTCCCGACGGCCAGTGTGCTTGCCATCGCTCGCTGGTCACCTGGTTCGTTATCACCGTGCCGTCTTGCTCAGACCATGGACACTCATCAAGCGAGGCGTCTCATCCTCACGCTGCCAGCGCCTGCTCGACCGCCGCATGATGAGGAATCGGCGCCACGGCTCCAAAGCCTTGGGTGGATAATGCCGCCGCCACGTTGGCATAACGTGCCGCGGCAAACGGATCGTCGCCCGCGGCGATCCGCGCGATAAATGCGCCGCCGAAGCAATCGCCGGCGCCGGTCGCATCCACGGCATTCACGACGTGTCCCGGCACGAGACGCCGCTCATCAGGCGTGGCCACATAGGCACCCAGCTTGCCGAGTTTCAGCGCCACGACCCGCGGCCCCAGCGCCAGCAGGAAATCGACGATTTCGTCGCGGCCCGTGAGCCCCGTCAAGACAGTGACGTCATCCCAGCTTGGAAGACAGATATCCGTGTAGCGGATCGCCTCGGTCATGACCGCACGCGCCCTGGCAAGCGGCCACAGCTTCAGGCGCAGATTGGTGTCGAAGCTGATGCGCACCCCGTTCGCGCGTGCATGGCCGATCGCGGCGAGCGCCGCGTCGCAGGCGCTCACGCTGATCGCCAGACTGATGCCGGACAGATGCAGGACCTGCGCCGCCGCCAGCGCGTCGAGCGGCAAATCGTGCGGTGCATAGCGGCTGGCCGCCGAGCCCGCACGCAGATAATCGAACTGGTGGCCGTCCGGGCCGTGCGAGACGAAGTACACGCCGGTGGGCGCGTGACGGTCGACTTTGATCAGCGACGTATCCACCGACTCGCATTGCCACAGATCGAGCAGCAGGCGGCCGAAATGATCGTCGCCCACCGCCGACACAAAACCTGCGGTCGCCCCCTGACGGGCCGCCGCGATACAGAAGTTCGAGGTGTCACCGCCGAACCCCTGCAGGTAGTTCGGTTGATCCTTCGACGACTGATTGAATTCGACCATCGCCTCGCCGAGCGCGAGGATTGCCGGGCTCTTCGCGGTGGACATGGCTTACACCTCGCCCCACAGATCGTGGCCGTCCGCACCGGTGATCTTCACCGAGACGAACTCGCCCACCTTGTAGCGCTTCGAGGCCTTGGTGGACGGTGCGATGTACACGACGCCGTCGATCTCCGGCGCGTCCGCCGCGGTGCGGCCGATGCCGCCATCGGCATTGATTTCGTCGACCAGCACCTTCAGCGTCTTGCCGACCTTGCGCGCGATGCGCTTCGCCGACACTTCCTCGGCCACTTCCATGAAGCGCGCGCGGCGTTCTTCACGCACTTCGTCGGGCAAGGCGCCGTCGAGTTCGTTGGCAGTGGCGCCTTCAACCGGCGAATAAGCGAAACAGCCGACGCGATCGAGCTCCGCCTCGCGGATGAAGTCGAGCAGCGTCTGGAACTGCTCTTCGGTCTCGCCGGGGAAGCCGGCAATAAACGTGCTGCGGATCGTCAGGTCCGGGCAGATTTCGCGCCATGCGCGCACGCGCTCCAGCACCTTCTCGGCATTGGCCGGGCGCTTCATGCGCTTCAGCACTTCCGGATGCGCGTGCTGGAACGGCACGTCGAGGTACGGCAGCACGTGGCCCTTGAACGGACCTTCGGCCATCATCGGAATCACTTCGTCGACGCTCGGGTACGGATACACATAATGCAAACGCACCCACGCGCCGTACTGCGCGGCCAGTTCGCCGAGCGCACCGACGAGGTCGGTCATGCGCGTCTTGATCGGCTTGCCGTTCCAGAAACCGGTGCGGTACTTGACGTCCACGCCGTAGGCGCTGGTGTCCTGCGAAATCACCAGCAGTTCCTTCACACCTGACTTGAACAGGTTTTCCGCTTCGAGCATCACTTCCGCGACCGGACGCGACACGAGGTCGCCGCGCATCGACGGGATGATGCAGAACGTGCAGCGGTGGTTGCAGCCTTCGGAAATCTTCAGGTACGCGTAGTGACGCGGCGTGAGCTTGACGCCCGCGGCCGGCACCAGGTCGACGAACGGATCGTGCGGCTTGGGCAGATGGCTGTGGACCGCCTGCATCACCTCGCCCACGGCGTGCGGACCGGTCACGGCCAGCACCTTCGGATGGACTTCTTCGATCAGGCCGGAGCCGCTCGCGCTCTTCTTCGCGCCGAGGCAGCCGGTGACGATCACCTTGCCGTTTTCGGTGAGCGCCTCGCCGATGGCGTCGAGACTTTCCTGCACGGCTTCGTCGATAAAGCCACAGGTGTTGACGACGACCAGGTCGGCGCCGTCATAGGTGCCGGAGATCTCGTAGCCTTCGGCGCGCAGTTGCGTGATGATCTGCTCGGAGTCGACGAGTGCTTTCGGGCATCCGAGGCTGACGAAACCTACACGAGGCGCTTCGGACTTGGTGACGCTTTGCAGCTTGGACATGAGGGACTTTTTGGAATGACAGCAAAGTCGAGAGTTTACAGCTATTTACGCTTCCCGGACCCGAAACAGGCTTTACATATTACTCCGCGAATCGCCCTACGCGGTCCCGTTCGTCGCTGCATTCTTCTCGCAAAACTTCGACAAACGCCTGTTGCACAGCCGTTCCCAGCCAGTCGGTTCGCACGGTATATCCTACCGAGCGGCTGGCCTCCGGCGTCTCCAGTTCCAACGCGACCAGCTCGCTCCCCGGATAGGCATCGCGAATCTGCGCACGCGAGAGCAGCGTGATGCAATCGCTCTCTATGAGCATGGCGATCATCATCGCGAGCGAACTCGTTTCGACCACGAGGGTCGGCTTGACCGGCAACCGGCCGAAGATCGCATCGATCACCGCACGCCGCGGCACGTTGTGTTGAGGCATCACCCAGTCGTAATCGGCGAGGTCGAGCACGCCGACCGCTTTGCGCTTCGCCAGGCGATGCCCCTTGCGCACGGCCACCACATAAGGATCGGGAAAAAGCTCCATTTCGAGCGCTGATCCCGTCAGCCGAGGCTCACGTAAGCCACCCACGATGATGTCGATCGAAGCGCTGCGCAACTCGCGCAGCAAATGAGCATGCGAGCCCTCTTCCACGGTCACGTGCGCCGCGGGATACCGCTCGCGCAGCCGTTGAATGGCACGAGCGACGAGGCGCGGCGGCATCAGCGGCAACACGCCGATCGCAATCTTCCCGGTGAGTTGCCCGCGCGCATACGCGAGGTCGTCGCCGGCCTGGGCGATCTCATGGAGCGCGAGGCTCAGGCAGCGCGCAAACTCGATTCCCGCGGGATTCGCCGACACGCTATGCACGCGCCGCCTGTACAGCGACACGCCGACGTTCTGCTCGATCTGCCGCGCCGCCCGATGCACCGCCGGTTGCGAAACGCCCAGCAGAAGCGCGGCTTCCGCCGCCGACCCCGTGTTGGCAATCGCGATGTGGCAGCGCACCTGCGCATCGGTCAGACGACGGCAAATCTTGGCCGCGCCCGTTGCCGCAGGCTGGCCGGTCAGGTTCATCACGGCGCGCTCCATCTGCTCGAGCATGCGGCGCACGCGCCGCTGCAGGATCACACCTTCGCCCGTCAGTTCGCTGCCGCCGAAGCCGCGCTCGAGCAATTTCCCGCCGAAACTCGCCTCCAGCTTGCTGATAGCGACGCTCACCGCCGGTTGCGTGCGCCCCGCGCGCACCGCCGCCTGACCGATGCCACCGGCTTCGCAAACCGCATCGAACAGAAAAAGACGCCTCAGCCGAGCCTGATCGTCGTCCGTCGACGCATGCTCCAGAGCCTCCATCCACCCTCCAAACCGACCGCGTAAAAACCCTTAGCTTAACGCAAATTTATGGGCTGGGCCTCACTTCCTATTAAGGAGTTCGGCGCTATCGCACTTACAGTTACGTCCATTCCATTCGATAAGTTTTCCGCCAGGAGCCCTTTCATGTCCGTCGTGATCGACACTCACACTCACGCAATTTCCGCGGATAAACAACGTTATCCGCTCGCGCCGGTCGGCGGTCATCAGTCGGAGTGGTCCGCGAAACGCCCGGTCAGCTTCGAGGGCCTGCTCGCATCGATGGACGAAGCGGGTATCGACCGTGTCGTGGTCGTGCAAGCCTCCACGGTCTACGGCAACGACAATAGTTATGTCGTCGAGGCGGTTCGCGCCCATGCCGACCGCTTCGCGGGCGTGTTCTCCATCGACGTACTGGCGAGCGACGCCGTCGCGCAGATGCAACGCTGGCTCGACGCGGGCCTGTCCGGTCTGCGTCTGTTCACGACCGGTAGCACGATGCCCGGTCAGGCCGGTTGGCTCGACGACGAGCGTTCGTTCCCGGTGTGGGAATACGCGCAGCGCCACAACGTGTCGATCTGCCTGCAGATGACCGCGCAAGGCATCCCCGCACTGCTGAACATGCTGGCGCGCTTTCCCGGCATCCGCGTGCTGCTCGATCACCTCGCCCGCCCGGAACTGGCCGAAGGGCCGCCGTATGCCGCCGCCGCGCCGCTGTTCAGCCTCGCGCCCTATCAAGGCGTGTACCTGAAGCTGACGAATCGCACGATCGCAGAAGCGGCACGCGGCGCATCGACGCCCGGCGCGTTCTTCCCTCGTGTGCTCGACGCGTTTGGCGCGCATCGCATCGCCTGGGGCTCGAATTTTCCGGCTGCCGAGGGTGCGCTGCCCCAGTTGCTCGAAGAAGCCCGCGAAAGTCTGTCGATGTTGCCCGCAGAAGCACGCGAAGCGATTTTCGGCGGCACCGCGCGTACGGTTTATCCGGCGCTCGCCGCCTGAGTTCGCTTGAAACAGCGGGATAAATCCACTTTGAACCAGACAGGAACAACGCTCGTGAGCACGCCTCTCCAACCTCCGCGTTTGAAAACCGCGCTGAAGACCTACCCGCATACGCAGCCTCTGAAAAGCGCAGAGTTGACCGACCCCGCCGTCGAGCTGGCGTTCGAAGAGGTCGAGCCGATTCATCGCGCGTTTGCACCGATGGCGCGGGCTCAGGCCTACGACGTCAGCGAGCTCGCGATCGTTACGTATCTGCAAGCAAAAGCCTATAACAAGCCGCTCGTGCTTTTGCCCGCGGTCGTGGCCGCGCGCTTTCAGCAGGCATGCATTATTTATAATGCGGCACGGGGCAAACTCGACGTCGGCAGCCTCGCGGGCAAGAAAGTCGGCGTGCGCGCTTACACGCAGACCACCGGCATGTGGGTACGCGCGATTCTCGGCGAGACTTATGGCGTGCCGCTCGATCAGGTCGAATGGGTGACAATCGAAGGCGCGCACCTGGACGAATATACCGATCCGTCTTTCGTCAAACGCGTCGGTCCCGGCAAACAACTGTTGTCGATGCTGCGCGAAGGCGAACTCGACGCCGCCATCCTCGGCAACGATCTGCCGGACGGCCCGGAATTCAAACCGCTGATCGACAACGCGGCAGCCGCGGACCGCGAGTGGTACGCGCAGCATCGATACGTGCCGATCAATCACGTCGTGGTCGTGACGAAGGAAGTGGCCGACTCGCAGCCGCAAGCCGTCCGTGCGGTTTACGATCTGCTCAAACGCGGCAAGGCGTCTGTCGCCGCGGCGAACGAAGGCAAGCCGGACAAGCTGCTGTTCGGCTATGACGCACTGCGCGGGCCGCTCGAAGAAATGCTTGCGTTCTGCGAGCAGCAGCGCCTGTTGCCGCGCAAGCTGAGTGTCGACGAGATCTTCGCCGACAGCGCGGAAATTCTGGGCGATGCCGGCCTCTAGCCGGGCATCCGATCGTTTCACGCGTCAAGATTCCTGAGCGAACCCAAGTTCGCCGCAGTTTGTTACGGAGACACCATGAGCTTGCCCCGCCAGTCCGCCACATCGAAACCGAGGGAACGTCGGCCGTTCTATCGCGACCTGTCCTTCCAGGTGTTGGCCGGCATGGCGCTCGGCATCATCACCGGTTACTTCTTCCCGAAGTTCGGCATCAATCTGCAACCGGTGGGCGACGCATTCATCCGCATCATTCAGATGCTGATTGGACCGATCATCTTCTGCACCGTGTGCAGCGGCATTGCTGGCGTCAACGACTTCAAGAAAGTGGGCCGCGTGGCGATCAAGGCGTTGGTCTATTTCGAAGTGGTGACCTCGCTCGCGCTGGTGCTGGGCCTCGTAGTCATCAATCTGCTCAAGCCCGGCGTCGGCATGAACGTGGACATGCATAGCGTGCACTCGGCCGCCGTCGACACCTACGTGGCCCAGGCGCATCACGTCATCACCACCAGCGAATTCCTGCTCAATGTGATTCCGCACACGGCGATCAGCGCATTCGCCGGCGGCGACGTGCTGCAGGTGCTGTTCTTCTCCGTGCTGTTCGCCTTCGGTCTCGCGGCGATCGGCGAGCGCGCACAGCCCGCGTTGAACCTGATCGATGCGGTGTCGGGGTCGCTGTTCTGGATCATCGGCCTGACGATGAAGATCGCGCCACTCGCCGCATTCGGTGCGATTGCGTTCACGGTCAGCAAATTCGGTTTCGGTACGCTGATCTCGCTGGGCAAACTGGTGCTCGAGTTTTATCTGACCTGCGCGCTCTTCATCCTGCTGATTCTATGGCCGATCGCCAGACTGAACGGTTTCAGCCTGCTGCGTTTGACGCGCTATATCGGCGCAGAGCTGCTGCTCGTCATCGGCACGAGCTCGTCGGAGACGGTGTTCCCGCAACTGATCGACAAGCTCGAACGGCTCGGCTGCGAGAAGTCGGTGGTCGGGCTCGTGCTGCCGACCGCCTACACCTTCAACCACGACGGCACGTGCCTGTATTTCGCCGCTGCCGCCGTGTTCCTTGCTCAAGCCACCAACACGCCGATGAACTGGCACGACCAGCTCGTGCTGCTGGCCGTGCTGCTGCTCACGTCCAAGGGCGCGGCCGGGGTCTCGGGTGCGGCGATTGCCGTACTGGCTGCGACGCTCGCTGCATCGAACACGATTCCGGTCGAATCGATCGCGCTGATTCTCGGCATTCACAAAGCCATGTCGAGCGGCTTCGTGTTCACCAACATTGTCGGCAATAGCGTGGCGACCATTGTCGTGGCCAACTGGGAAAAAGCGCTCGACCGCGTTGCGCTTCGCAATGAACTGAAGACCGGCTTCAGACCCGTCGAGACACCACAGGCCCATCTCAAGCAAATGAGCGGCTAGAAGCTGCATCGTTTGCGGGCCGGCGGCACATCCCAGTGAATGCCCCCGGCCCTGATAAACAGAAGTTCAAAGCAGGTTATTTATTTAGTCATACGAATGGTATGGAAGCACTGCTGTGGCGGGCCGTATCGAAAACACAATTACATTAAACCGGAGACACATGATGAAAAAGAAGGTTTGGAGATCCATTGGAGTGAGCGTGTCGGCAGCGGCCGGCACATTGATCGCGCTGCCGGCTCATGCGCAATCGAGCGTACAGATATACGGCACGGCAGACGGCGGCGTACGTTACCAGACAGATGCGGTCAAAGGCGGCGGCTCGGTAGTGACGATGAATTCGAACGGCTACTACAGTTCCAACAAACTCGGCTTTCTCGGCAAGGAGGATCTGGGCGACGGCTGGAATGCGCACTTCCGGCTCGAAAACGGATTTAACCTCGGCAACGGGGCGTTCGACAATACCACCGGCACGCTTTTCAACCGGCAGTCATACGTCGGTCTAGGCAACGTGAAGTACGGCGCGCTCGATCTCGGTCGCCAGTACACGATCTCGCACGACATCATCAACATTTACGATCCGTTCGGCTTTCACTTCACCCCTATCCTGCCGTTGACCAACGCGTCCGACGGCACACGCAACAACAACGCCATCAAGTACAAGAACAACTTCGGACCGCTGCTGTTCGAAGTGGACAACTCGTTTGGCGGCGTGCCGGGCAATTTCAGCAGCGGCGCGACACGCTCGGCGGGGATGAGCTACCACGCGGGGCCAGTCGACGTCGGCGGCGTGTACGGACACCGCAACATATTGACCGGCACGGCCTATCTGAGCGACAGCTACTACATGGCGGGCGTCGGCTACCAGATCGGTCCGGTGCGCGTGTCGGGCGGCTTCATGTCCGAAGATCTGAAAAATCCGACCACGCCGCACCAGGTCACCAACAACGCATTCGGCGGTCTCACGTGGACCGTCACGCCGGCACTCGTCTTCACGGGCGGCTATTACCAGACCGCCGTGTCGAACGATAAAGCCAACCTGCGTGGCCTCTCCATCCTTTCGCTCGCCTACCTGCTGTCCAAGCGCACCACGCTCTACAGCGAAATCGACTACACCTCGTACAAACACGCCGTGGTCAGCACCTTGAACCCGGCCGGCGCTTCCAGTCAGACCGCCGTGACGGTCGGTCTCGACGTGCTGTTCTAGCACCTCAGATTCACATGCAGACGCGCGTAGTCGATGCGCGCGCCCGACGACCCAGGAGCCATTCATGATCATCGATATTCACGGGCACTACACGACCGCGCCCAAAGCGTTGGAGAGCTGGCGCAATCGCCAGATCGCTGCAATCGGCCAGCCCTCCAGCATGCCGAAGCCGTCGGAGCTGAAGATCAGCGACGAGGAACTGCGCGATTCGATCGAGACCAACCAGTTGCGTCTGATGCGCGAACGTGGCCTCGATCTCACCGTGTTCAGTCCGCGCGCGAGCTTCATGGCGCACCATATCGGCGATTTCGAAGTGTCGAGTACCTGGGCGGCAATCTGCAACGAGTTGTGCTACCGCGTGAGCGAGTTGTTCCCGCAGAATTTCATCCCCGCGGCGATGCTGCCGCAAAGCCCCGGCGTCGACCCGGCTACCTGCATCCCCGAACTGGTGAAAAGCGTCGAGCAATACGGCAACGTCGCGATTAACCTCAATCCCGATCCTTCGGGTGGACACTGGACCAGCCCGCCGCTATCCGATCGTTCGTGGTATCCGATCTACGAGAAGATGGTCGAGTACGACATTCCCGCGATGATCCACGTGAGCACGAGTTGCAACGCGTGTTTTCACACCACCGGCGCGCACTATCTGAACGCCGACACGACCGCATTCATGCAGTGCCTCACGTCGGATCTGTTCCATGATTTCCCGACGCTGCGCTTCGTCATTCCGCATGGCGGCGGCGCGGTGCCGTATCACTGGGGACGCTTCCGCGGCCTCGCGCAGGAAATGAAAAAGCCGCCGCTCGAAGAGCATCTGCTGAACAACGTGTTCTTCGATACCTGCGTGTACCACCAACCCGGCATCAACCTGCTTACCGAAGTCATTCCGGTCGACAACATTCTGTTCGCGAGCGAGATGATCGGCGCGGTACGTGGCATCGACCCTTACACCCAGCACTATTTCGACGACACGAAGCGCTACGTCGAAGCCGCCGACATGTCGAGCGAGCAACGCTTCAAGATTTACGAGGGCAACGCCCGCCGCGTGTATCCGCGCCTCGATGCCGCCCTCACCAGACAAGGACGTTGATCATGGTCGAACTCGGCGTCGTTTATCGGGAGTCGTTCATCGCAACATCGCTCGCACGAATGCGGACGTAGCCGAGTGTGGCGCCGACAAGCTGACCCGCGCGCAGTCCGGTCGCGTAGGCAAAGTCGAAAAGGAAGCGCAGTCGCTGCTCCGTCGGTCGCACCGAATTCCCAGATGAACTTCCCGTGCGGTGCGTAGGGAGGAACACCTTCCGCATCGGGCACACCGTCAAAACCGTCTACCTGCCTCCTGTCGCAGCCTGGAAAACGTGTAGATGTGACGCCGGTCGCAGTTGCGCGAACCAGGTCTGCCACCAGTGCTGGAAAATATCGCACGTCGGCGCCGCCGGTGGAACTACGGCTAGCGTGCAGAGCCCACCCCCATCGAGACCGGATAACCGCCGCTCGAGACTAGCGCCAGCGCTGCGCGCTGCAAGGCGGGAGTTGCCGTGTCGGGAGTGCTCGCGCTGACGCTTGCGGCGTCCGTAGCGCATGCAGTGAGCAGTGATATCGCGGCCATTGTGGCCGCAATTCCTGAAGCGCGCAGTGCGCCCGTGATCGTAGAAATCGCCATTCTGCCCTCCGCTGTCGATATCGCGTTGACGATGATGCAGTCAGCCTTGCTGCTGCCTTTCTCACTATTTCAACGACACGGGCGCATGAAACTTGAGACGGGTGGACCTTACGCTTTCTTTCGAAGCCGGAGATCCCGGGGCCAGAAGCAGGCGCCTGGCACACCGAGGCCGACATCAAGCCACCGTGTATTCGATTCTTCACGCGACTTCAGCACCGGGTCTTTTGTGATGCCGTCCGTGTAGCAGCAGGCGATGGCTCATGGCCTTGTTTGGAAAGGGTGTGGTGGGTGCGTTACGGCTGCGGGACAAGCAAGGCTTCGGAGAACATCAGACTCGCCTTTACTCATTGCTGGTCCTACGCCGGGTATAAGTTAGCACTGCAGTACAACTAGGAAGCGCTCATGGGAGCACCTTTTTCGGCACGGTGTTTCCACCGCTGGACACATCGTCTGCCCCGAGCGACTCGGGTACGCATCTAGCAGAGAGGACACCGCTTTACATCAGGCTGGTCGGCGAGGCGTACGCGTATCGGAAGACCTCCATCAAATGTAACAAGCATTGATGCATGACCCGGTAAAAAACATGTATCACCAAGATGCGAAAACGACATCCGATGCTGTTGGCTTTCTGCAACAAGGGATAAAAGTACGGCTCCGCGGCCGTCGACTTAGCTTGGCAAGCAAGCTGTCGCCAATCTGCCTTACGGTCTGAAAAGCCTTTCTGCTATTAGGTTATGGCGCGCCAACAAGCTTCGTAGCATTCTCGATCAAGATAAATTTTTCCTGTTTTTACCGCTTCGATAGATTGTGAAAGAAACGGTCAAATTAACGTGCTTGCACCTCGCCATCGGTCAATTTTATGATGCTGTCAAGTTGTGACAAATTGTAAATTTCGTATCACAAGGGTCACCGGGCGATCGAAAAAGACGCTCGGGAAGTACAGATTTCGCACGGCAAAATGCCGGCGTAAAAAACGGGGTTTTCGAAGAGCGGGAAACCATGAATAGCAGCGAAGCGCTTGACTCGATCCGCGAGATCAACCTGTCATACATGATTTTTGCGCAACGCATGCTGCGTGAGGATCAGTCTGTCGCGATGCTTCGGCTCGGACTCTCACCCGAAGTGGCCGCTATCGTGGCGAACCTTACGCTTGCGCAAATTATCAAGCTCTCCGGATCGAACCAGCTATTGTGCGCGTTCCGGCTCAACGATCACCTGTTGCTGTCCGCGTTGACGCAACCGTCGACGCATGCGGACGTGGGAGCGACCCACGCCGCTATCCTGCTTGCGGGTCAGCCGGCCGAACAGTTGGCGTGAGGGGAAAGACCATGCTGCACAAAAGCATCTGTGACGACGCCCAGGAAGTCCTGCGTGCGATCAGCCTGATTGAACTGGGGGCCCGGATGCAGTTGCTCGAAACGGAACTGACGTTATCGCGCGACCGCATGATCCGTCTCTATCGCGAACTGAAAGGCGTTCCGCCGCCGAAAGGCATGCTGCCGTTTTCGGCGGACTGGTACATGACGTGGATGCCGAACATCCATTCATCGCTCTTCTACAACATGTATCTGTTCCTCAGGGATCAGGCGGGTTGTTCGCGTCTTGATGCACTGACGAAGGCTTACCGTTTGTACGTCGAGCATTGCGAGAGCAATCAGCTCGAGGTGGTCGTGAGCCTCACGCGTGCGTGGACGCTGGTACGCTTCTTCCAGGCGGACATCCTGCAGCGGACGCCATGCTGCCGGTGCACGGGCATGTTCGTCGCGCACAAACACGATCCGCAGTCGAATTTCGTGTGTGGCGCGTGTCAACCGCCGTCACGTGCCGGCAAGACGAAGAAAGCCGCGACTGCGCACAACGCGGAACTCGAACGCGCGCAACGCGCTGAAGAGAACGTCGCCGATGATCTGGAGAGGCAGTCGCTAGCTGCCTGAGTGGTGAGGGGCGTCCATCGATAGCATCGGCACATCGACGCTCAACGCGCCAGGCACGCAGACGTGTGTGCTCATACCGTCACGAGCGTGCGCTGATGGTGACTCAGCCGGGCCGCAATACAGCCCGCCGCACAGGTTGAGCAAGGGCCGGCCCGAATCCGCTTCGAGCCTGCGCCATGCGCCGTACGCCTGACGTGTCATAAGCACGTAGGCCGGGCCCTCGGAGGCCACGCGAAAGAGCCACGTATCTCGTCTATCTCGTCTATCTCGTCTATCTCGTCTATCTCGTCTATCTCGTCTATCTCGTCTATCTCGTCTATCTCGTCTATCACGGCTATGTCGCGCCGCTCGCGTCGCGGCAATCTTCAGATGTATCGGAGCATTTCGTGAAAATCGTCCGGACGATCATTCAGCAGAGCATGCGGGAATTCATGCTGCCTGTTTCCTGATAGTTTGCAACTGGACGCAGCAGCCGGCTGAGGAACTGCTTGGCCAGACGCAGCCGAAGCTGTCGAAAATGCTGTGCTGCCAGCCTCGCGGCGCGAGCGAAGCGCAGATGCTTTTGCATGCCCGCGCTGATCTGCGCGCCCACGATCGATATTCACCGCGTGCCTTGCAGGGCATGGAATATTCTCCGTCTCCGCTTCGTTTAGGTAATACGGTCCGCCCGAGCGCGTTCGTTCCCCTCGGACGCCCGTCCGCAGTTGTCTTTCCTGCAAGACGATCGGCCTGTCGTTGACGCCGCGCGCCACATCGACGCGTTCGGCGGCGGGTCCGCTCGTCCGTGCCACCCAGCGCCGGGCGCAACCGTTCGCGTCTGCCGCATGCCACCCTTGGCGTCGGCTGGTGTGCTCGCGGTCGCGATCTTCTTGGAGAATCGTCATGAATCGCGTTTTCTCTGGTCCTGAGTCCAGCGAAAGACCGTGGCTATCCGCGCATACGGCTCGCCGCAAAGGGTTGGCCAAGGCTGCACTAACGGCCGCGCTCTGTGCGCTCATCGTGTCCGGCGCAAGCGGCCCCGTGCTGGCCGAGGATGCTCAGTTGCTGCCGCCCGCGGCGGTCACGTCGTCCACGGTGCCGCCGAACGGCGATGTCAATCCGTACGGTGTCGCGTTCGTCCCGCAAGGTTTTCCGTCTCACGGAACCATCGGAGCGAGCGATCTGCTGGTGTCCAATTTCAACAATGCGAAGAACCTTCAGGGCACGGGCACGACGATCGTCAAGATCGTGCCGAACGGCAATCCGCTCGTGTTCTTCCAGGGGCCGGCTGGACTCGGCCTGTCGACAGCGCTGGGCGTGCTGCGCGCCGGTTTCGTCCTGGTCGGAAACGTCCCCACGGTCGACGGCACGTTTGCGACCATCCAGCCCGGCTCGCTGCTGGTGCTCAACCGGACAGGCAACGTCGTCGCGCAATGGACCCCCGCGAACGCGGGTCTCGACGGTCCGTGGGATCTGACGATCTTCGATCTTGGCGATCGCGCGAAGGTCTTCGTATCGAATGTGCTCAACGGCACAGTGGTGCGTCTCGACCTCGCGATCGACGACAACGGGGTGCATCTGCAAGGCAGCACGCGAATCGCGTCCGGTTACCCGTTCCGCGGCGATCCGGCGGCGCTGGTCGTCGGTCCGACCGGACTCGCTTACGATCCACAGCGGGATGTTCTGTACGTGGCGTCGACGGTCGACAATGCGATCTTCGCGGTCTATGGCGCCGGCAGTACACGGCACGACGCCGGCAAGGGTGTGCTGATCTACGCGGACAATCAGCATCTGCACGGACCGCTTGGGCTCGCGCTTGGCCCGAATGGCCATCTGTTCACGGCTAATGGGGATGCGATCAACGGTGACGCGAAGCAACCTAGCGAAATCGTCGAGTTCACGCCGCAAGGGCGCTTCATCGCGCAGCTCTCGGTAGATGCAGCGCAAGGCGGCGCCTTCGGACTTGCCTTCTCGCGGGTGAGCAATGGCGTGGTGCATTTTGCGGCTGTCGACGACAACGTACCCAATATCACCGTGTGGAGTCTGCCGTTCGACAACACCAGCCCTTGAGGACGACTTGTAACGTAAAGCGCCGATCCGTGGCCGCGTTCGCACGCACTGACGACATAACCGGCCACGATCGCCTCGCATCAGGTAGGCGGAGACTCCCGATCTCTGCCTAAATGAGCGCCATGCGAAGCCGAATACATCCTTACGACTAAACAGCGGCGACCTCGCACAGGGTCGTGGCCGTGTCACGAATTCAGCGAACGCTTCCGAAATCTTCGGCGTTCAAGTCCATTGCGCAATTGGCCCGCGACAAACGCACTGACGATGAGAGACAAGTAGAAGGTCACGAGATCGTGACGCCAGACATTCAGGGCGAGCTGATGCGCAACCAGGATTGGATCGGGGGCTGCAAGCACTACGCTTTTCGCCTCGACAGTTCGCATCATCCGGATAAAACCTGCCGCGGACAGCAATGGCAACAGGACGACCAATGCCAACAGTGCAGGCTTCATGCGGCGCGCCCACGGGAGGTGGCGCAAGCGAAACCATAGTCCGAGACATCCGTGTATCCATCCGGGCGCGAGCAGCGCAAGCTGCAAACCCTGCGTACCACTCGTCAGCAGGAGGATCACGACACGCTCATAGTCAGGCTCGAAGCCATAGAGCGAGGACGCGAGCCGGGTCGTCACCGCATGGCGGATAAGCAGCAGCGGCAGGCTGAGTCCGGCCCACAGGCGGACCCACTCGGCTAGCGGCAACACCCAGTGACGGCGCCCGTATATCGTGCGGACGGCCAACGCAAAATGGAGCGCGGCGGCACCGTACAACGCGATCGTTCCAGGTGCGCTACGCCAGAGCCGCAGCGCTAAAACAAGACCACGTCCGGCGAGTTCGAGTGACCAGATCCCGAGCGCATGATTGATCAGATGGAGAAAGAGATAGATCAGCAACACCACGCCGGACCCGAGTTGCAGCCGACGCAGAACGGCTTGCATCTGCGCCGTCATGCCGGCGTCCGGCGAGCGTTGTGCGACACGCGACGAGCAAACGCCGCCCTGCCCCCATGTTTTCCCGCACCACCGATAAAACCGCGGCGTAACCGTCCAGACAGATCATGCGCCGGCGACTGCGGCGCGGCAGACTCGCGCTGACTCGCCGCGCCCTGAGCCACCGCTTCGGCGAAGCGCTGTAATGCCGATACCGAGCCGCATACGCTCTGGTATTCCTCGCGGCCGATCCTGCCGTCGAGGATGACGGCCAATCCCGATGCACGGGCCATGTCGACGATGTTCATTTGATCACCCATTTTGTGTCTGTCCTACCTGCAAGACCGTGGGGATGCGTCGATTATTCCCTGATTCGAGAGGATGCAAGTGAGCGCGGTCCAACGGGCCCGATACCGGCGGCTCAGGGCTTTCGGCCAGGCTTCTTTCTTTGAGCGTAGATCAAGGCCCCCGTCTCTACCGGGACGAACGGCGCCTGAAAATGATCGATCAGAAAATCAATGAACGCCCGGGCGCGCGCGGTCTGATTTCGCTGACTGGGATAGTAGACAAACAGGTCGGCTGACGGCAGCGGTGTGTCTGGTAAAACCAGCTTTAGCCGGCCGCTCTGGACGTATTTCGCCAGATCCCATTCGGAACGGATCAAGATTCCGTGCCCGTCGAGTGCCCACCGCAGAACAATATCGCCGTCATTGCTCGAAAGCGCTCCTTTGACTTTCAGCGCTTCGAGGTGGTCGCCCTGTATGTATCTCCAGACGCCATAGGCGTCGTCGTTCTGGCGATGAACGATGCAACGGTGCTCTAGCAGATCTTCGACACGCTTCGGCGTCCCAAAGCGCTCAAGGTATTTCGGAGAGGCGCACAGGAAACGACGGTTGCTCATGATGCGCCGGGCGCTGAGGCGGCTGTCGGGAAGCTCGCCAAAACGGATCGCCATGTCGAACGCAGCTTCAATCAGATCGATCGGCCGGTCGGTTACCTCAAACTGGATTTCCACCTTGGGAAAGCGCTTCGCGAAATCGGAGACGAGGGGCGCGATGGTCGTGCGCCCGAAACCAAGCGTCGCGTTGATACGCAGAAGACCATGGGGATCGGAGCGAGACCCGGATATCTCCTCTTCCATTTGCCGGACTTGCCCCACGATCTGCATCGCGTAGCGCAGGTAAGTCTCGCCTTCCGGCGTCAGGCTGACGCTCCGGGTTGTCCTGTTGACCAGTCGAACCCCCAGTCTCTGTTCAATCAACCCGAGGCGCTTGGTTGCGGCCGGCGGGGTTAGATCGAGCGCCCGCGCCGCGCCGGACATGCTTTTGAGTCTGGCGAGGAGAATAAAGAAATCGAAATCGGACGCGACGTCAGTTGTCATTTTCGTTATTCACCAAAGGTAAAAAATGAAATGAATTTCAGTGAAGTATAACGTCTCGTTTCGCGGATAAGCTACGTCCCATTGCAGCCCGAAGCATGCAGTACGTGCTCAAAACTCAGGAGACACCGCCATGAGAATCGTTGAAATCCGCGAAAAGACCGTTCCGATCAGTTCCCCGATCCGCAATGCCTACATTGACTTCAGCAAGATGACGCTGAGTCTCGTCGCCGTGGTGACGGATGTCATCTGGGACGGCAAGCCAGTGGTGGGTTACGGCTTTAATTCCAACGGCCGCTACGGCCAGGGCAAGCTGATGCGCGAGCGTTTCATTCCGCGCATTCTCGAGGCCGATCCCGCCAGCCTCGTCAACGACGCCGGCGACAACCTCGATCCACACAAGATCTGGGCAACCATGTTCACCAACGAAAAGCCGGGTGGCCACGGCGAGCGCTCGGTCGCCATCGGCACCATCGACATGGCGATCTGGGATGCGGTAGCGAAGATCGAAGGCAAGCCGCTGTTCCAGTTGCTCGCGGATCGCTATGGCAACGGCCAGCCGGAGCGCAAGATTTTCGTCTATGCGGCGGGCGGGTACTACTACCCCGGTCAGGACCACGAGAAGCTGAAAGACGAGATGCGCAGCTACATCGACCGGGGCTATACGGTCGTGAAGAAGAAGATCGGCGGCGCGTCGCTCGATGAGGATCTGCGTCGCATCGACTCGATCCTGAGCGTGCTCGGTGACGGTCAGAAACTGGCCGTCGACGCCAACGGTCGATTCGACCTCGACACCGCGATCCAGTACGCGAAGGCGTTGTCGCAATACGACCTGTTCTGGTACGAGGAACCGGGCGACCCACTCGACTACGAATTGCAGGCAACGCTTCGCAACTACTACGACAAGCCGATGGCGACCGGCGAAGACCTGTTCTCCATGCAAGACGCCCGCAACCTGATTCGCTACGGCGGCATGCGCCCGGATCGCGACTGGCTGCAATTCGACTGCGCGCTGAGTTACGGTCTGGTCGAATATCTGCGCACGCTCGACATGCTGCGTCAGCACGGATGGTCGCCGAGCCGCTGCATTCCGCACGGCGGGCACCAGATGTCGCTCAATATTGCAGCCGGCCTCGGTCTCGGTGGCAACGAATCCTATCCGGACCTGTTCCAGCCCTACGGCGGCTTCCCTGACGGCGTGAAGGTGGAGAACGGCTACATCAGCATGCCCGATCTGCCCGGCATCGGCTTCGAAGGAAAGGCCGATCTCTTCGCCGAGATGCAAAAGCTATCTGCATAAGCCGTCAACCGGCAAACGCGCCGACAAGAAAGTCGGCGCGGCGTTCACAACAATAAACAAACTGAACGCAGGCGAAAGGGGTCGTGCCCGACCTTACTTTCATTAAAAGATACCACGCATAGGAGACAGTCATGCGGGTTTCAAAGATCGGAAAAGCGCTTTCCAGGCTCTATGTACAGGTTCTGATTGGCATTATTGCCGGCGTGCTCGTCGGCCATTTCTACCCTGACATCGGTTCTCAGCTCAAGCCACTCGGCGATCTGTTCATCAAACTGATCCGGATGCTGCTTGCCCCGATCATTTTTGCATCCGTTGTGGTCGGTATTGCCCGCATGAATGATCTGCATGAGGCCGGTCGTGTCGGCGTCAAGGCGATTCTCTACTTCGAGGTTGCATCGACGATTGCGCTCGCCGTTGGCCTCGTCATCGTGAACGTGATCAAGCCGGGCAGCGGTATGAACATCGACCCCGCGCATATCGACGGCCTGGCGATTGCTGCCTACACCCACGCGGCACAGCAGCATACGATGCTTGAGTTCTTCATGAGCATCGTGCCAAACAGCATTGTCGGAGCGTTCGCCAATGGCGACATCCTGCCGATTATTTTCTTCTCGCTTCTTTTCGCCATCGCTCTGGCCAGGCTAGGTCCCGGTACTGCACCCTTTGTCGACATGCTCGACATGTTCCTTCAGGGCATGTTCGGTGTCGTTCGGATCGTGATGTATGTCGCGCCTATCGGTGCCTTCGGTGGCATGGCATTCACCATTGCGACGTATGGGATCGGCACGCTGGCATCGTTCGGACAACTGATGCTGTGCCTCTATCTGACCTCGATTTTCTTCGTGGTCGTGGTACTCGGTCTGGTGATGCGGTTGAGCGGCCTTTCCCTGTGGAAGTATCTTCGCTACATCAAGGACGAGATCTTCATCACCCTCGGGACAGCCTCGACCGAAGCGGTGCTTCCGCAGATGCTTTTCAAAATGGAGAAGCTGGGGTGCTCGCGCCCGGTAGTCGGCATGGTGCTACCTACCGGCTATACCTTCAATGCCGATGGCACGGCGATCTATCTGACCATGGCCTCGATGTTCGTTGCGCAGGCGATGAATATCCATCTGACGATCTGGGATCAGTTGCTGCTTCTCGGCGTGCTGTTACTGACATCCAAAGGTTCAGCAGGCGTGGCGGGAGCCGGATTTGTCGCCCTGGCTGCCACGCTCGCCTCGATGCACAAGATTCCTGTTTCCGGGTTGGTGCTGCTGCTAGGGGTGGACCGCTTTTTGAACGAGGCGCGTGCAGTCACGAACCTGATCGGCAACGGGGTGGCGACCATTGTGGTGGCTCGATGGGAAGGCGCGCTGGATATGAACAAGGCCCGCGCAATGCTCAACCGCACCGACACGAGCGTTGGCGCACTGGAGTCTGGCGATGAGGTGCCGGTAGACCAGCCGAGCGAACCTGTTTTGCTCAAGCGCGGCCGCGATGGTTTGAGGGAAAAGACCCCAGGAGCTTTCTGAGAGCGCTCATCCCCCTTCCGGCAGCATGGATCGCCACAAGCGAGCCGGCCAGGATTTACGCCCGGGCGCAGTTGGTTGTTGCGTGCATGCGAGATGCGCGACGGCGGCGGAGCGAAAACACGCCTTGCGCACGCAACCTGTTATTGTGAGGCGCCACGGGCACATCTCACCCGGGCAGCTCGCTCACACGCCGCCTCCCGCCCACCAGAGCCACATAACCGAGCCGCCCGCATGGCCGGCTTATATCGCGCGCCCTGAGACAACCTCGACAAGCCAGCCGCTTCGCCCCAATCGCCGCTACTTCTTCTCCGGCTCCGGATCCGGATTCGTCTGCGGATTGGCAGGCGTGAACGGGAACGTGCTGAACATCGACTTGGCCTGGTTCTGCATCTGCTCCTGCATCTGCACGAACATGTTCTTCGACTGCTCGATATAGCTGGTCATCATGCCCTGCATCATCGGCGCCTGCATGTTCATGAACTGCGACCAGACTTCGGGGTTCATGGCCTTGCCTTCATACAGGTTCTTCGACTGGTCGGCGAGCTTGGCCTGAATGTCGATGAATGCCTGGATGTTCTTCTCAAGATACGTGCCCATCATGCCCTGCATCGCGTGTCCGTAAAAACGGATGATCTGCGAGAGCATCGACGACGAGAACATCGGCAAACCGCCGCTCTCTTCTTCAAGAATGATCTGCAACAGAATGGCGCGCGTCAGATCCTCGTTGCTCTTCGCATCGATGACCTTGAAATCCTCCTGATCCAGCACGAGCTGCTTGACGTCGGTCAGCGTGATGTACGTGCTTGTCTCGGTGTCATAGAGCCGACGGTTCGGATATTTCTTGATGAGTCGTTCGGCAGTTTTCTTTGTAGTAGTGGTCATTTAACGCCTTTGAGCGCCATTGAAGCGCAGAAACGGCGTCCTGTCGCACGAGCAATCGGGCCTTCGATTGCGCGCGCGAGACGCCGCCGGAAACACCTGAACCATGCAGTGCCGCCGTCTCGCGACGGCGCACTTCACGGATCAGCCCATGTGCAGACCGCCATTCAGCGAGAAATCGGCTCCCGTGGAAAAACCCGATTCGTCCGACGCGAGCCACGCTACGATCGAACCGATTTCATCCGGCTGGCCGAGACGGCGCACCGGAATCGTCGCGACGATCTTTTCCAGCACATCGGGGCGGATCGACTTGACCATATCCGTGCCGATGTAGCCCGGCGAAACGGTGTTGACCGTCACGCCCTTGGTCGCCACTTCCTGCGCCAGCGACATCGTGAAACCGTGAATCCCGGCCTTGGCCGTCGAGTAGTTCGTCTGCCCGAACTGGCCCTTCTGCCCGTTCACCGACGAGATGTTGATCACCCGCCCCCAGCCGCGCTCGACCATCCCGTCGATCACCTGCTTGGTGACGTTGAACAGACTCGTCAGGTTGGTGTCGATCACCGCCGTCCAGTCTTCGTGAGTCATCTTGCGGAACACGACGTCGCGCGTAATGCCCGCATTGTTGACCAGCACGTCGATTTCGCCGACTTCGGCTTTCACCTTGTCGAACGCCGCCTTGGTGGAATCCCAGTCGCCGACGTTGCCTTCCGACGCGATGAAGTCGAAACCGAGCGCCTTCTGCTCTTCGAGCCACTTCACGCGGCGCGGAGAGTTCGGGCCGCAGCCGGCGACGACCTTGAAGCCTTCCTTGTGAAGGCGCTGGCAAATGCTCGTGCCGATGCCGCCCATCCCGCCCGTTACATACGCAATTCGCTGTGCCATAAACCACACTCCGTTATCGTTTTTCGAGGCGCCGACCGGCAACCTCTTCCCTCGCCTTTACTGCATTATCTCCGTTGCCGCCGGGCGACCGGCTGGCGAGGCCACCAACACACCGCGCGCCACCTCGTCTCTTGCCGCAGACGAAGCGCGCGCGGCCCTCCTGCTCCGCTCGCTCAGAAGCGTTCGACTGCCAGCGCCACGCCCATGCCGCCGCCGATACACAGCGAGGCGAGGCCCTTTTTGGCGTCGCGCTTCTGCATTTCATACAGCAGCGTCACGAGAATCCGGCAGCCCGACGCGCCGATCGGATGGCCGATCGCAATCGCACCGCCGTTCACGTTGACCTTCGAGGTGTCCCAGCCCATTTGCTGGTGCACGGCGAGCGCCTGAGCGGCGAAGGCCTCGTTGATCTCCATCAGGTCGAGATCGGCCGGAGTCCAGCCTGCGCGCTCGAGACAACGGCGCGAAGCCGGCACCGGGCCCATGCCCATCACCTTCGGATCGACACCGGCGTTCGCGTAAGCCTTGATGCGTGCGAGTGGCGTCAGACCGAGCGCTTCGGCCTTCTTGGCCGACATCACGAGCACCGCGGCGGCGCCGTCGTTCAGGCCGGACGCATTGGCCGCCGTCACCGTGCCTTCCTTCGAGAAAGCAGGCTTCAGACCGGCGAGCGACTCGGCGCTCACGCCGTGGCGCACGAACTCGTCGGTGGCAAAGCGCAGCGGCTCGCCCTTGCGTTGCGGGATCTCAACCGGCACGATCTCGTCGTCGAAGCGGCCGGCCTTCTGCGCCGCTTCAGCCTTGTTCTGCGACAGGGCCGCGAACGCATCCTGCTGCTCGCGCGTGATGCCGTATTCCCTGGCGACGTTCTCGGCCGTCACGCCCATGTGGTACTGGTTGTACACGTCCCATAGGCCGTCCACGATCATGCTGTCGATCAGCTTGGCGTCGCCCATGCGGAAGCCGTCGCGCGAGCCCGGCAGCACGTGCGGCGCGGCGCTCATGTTTTCCTGGCCGCCGGCCACCACGATGTCTGCGTCGCCGGCGATGATGGCGTTGGCCGCCAGCATCACGGCCTTCAGACCCGAGCCGCAGACCTTGTTGATCGTCATGCCGGGCACCGCCAGCGGCAGCCCCGCCTTGATGAGCGCCTGACGCGCCGGGTTCTGGCCCGAGCCCGCCGTCAGAACCTGCCCCATGATGACTTCGCTGACCTGCTCGGGCTTCACGCCCGCGCGTTCGAGTGCAGCGCGAATCGCGATGGCGCCGAGATCGGGTGCGGCGATTTTCGCCAGCGACCCACCGAATTTGCCGACTGCCGTACGCGCGGCCGATACGATCACTACATCAGTCATTTCAGTTTCCTCCGGACTTCGCGGCCAACCGCTGCGTCGCCCGTCAAGTTAAAAATCCATTCACCTGCACAGTGCCGCTCTAACCCGCTTTAACCCACTCACCGCTCCAACCGACCAATACGCGAGCGCTCGTATGCGGCGTGTCATTCGCGTTGCATCACATAACGTCCGGGCGCCGCCTCGATCACCGGGAAATCGGCCGAGCCCGCGGTAGCACGCGCCTTGACCTTCTTGCCGCCATACTGATCGAGCCAGCGGGTCCACTCGGGCCACCAGCTACCGGGCACTTCGGTTGCCTGTTCGAACCAGTCGTCCGGATTCTCCGGCAAATGCTTGTCTTCTGTGGTGAGCACCCAATAGTTGCGCTTGTTCTTGGCAGGCGGATTGATCACGCCCGCGATATGCCCGGATGCCCCGAGCACGAACTCGAGCGGCCCGCTCAGCAACGGCACCGAAGCATAGGCCGTGCGCCACGGCACGATATGGTCCTCGCGTGAACCGTAGATGAAGGTCGGCACGTCGATCAGCGACAGGTCCACCGTCTCGCCGCACACCGTCAACGCGTTCGGCTCGCGCAGACGATTCTCCAGATACGTGTTGCGCAAGTACCAGACATACATCGGGCCAGGCAAGCTTGTCGAATCGCTGTTCCAGTACAGCAGGTCGAACGGCGTCGGCGTGCGGCCCTTTAGATAGTTGTCGACGACATAGTTCCATACGAGGTCGTTCGGGCGCAGGAACGAGAACGCATTGGCGAACTCGATGCCGCGCATCAGGCCAGGTTGCGTGCCGTTCTTGCCGCCGATGGTCTGCTCGCGCATCTGCACATGCGCTTCGTCGACGAACACATCGAGCACCCCTGTGTCCGAGAAGTCGAGCATCGCGGTGAGCAGCGTCATCGAAGCAGCCGGATGTTCGCCGCGCGCCGCTGCGACAGCGAGCGCCGTGGCGAGCAGCGTGCCGCCGACGCAGAAACCGAGCGTATTGATCTGCTCGCGCCCGCTGATCTTGCGCACGGTATCGAGCGCGGTGAGCACGCCTTCTTCCGTGTAGTCGTCCCATGTCTTATGCGCAATCGACGCATCCGCGTTGCGCCAGGAAATCAGGAACACCTGCTGCCCCGACTCGAGCCCGTGAGCGACGAGCGAATTCTCGGGTTGCAGATCGAGGATATAGAACTTGTTGATGCAAGGCGGCACGATCAAGAGCGGCCGCTCGCGCACGCTCGCCGTGCGCGGCTTGTACTGGATCAACTGGATCAGGTCGTTCTCGAATACCACCGAGCCTTCGGTGTTCGCGAGGTTCTTGCCGACCACGAAACGCGACTCGTCGGTCTGCGAAATCTTGCCGCGCTGCAGGTCGCTGAACAGGTTGGCGACACCTTGCCGCAGACTCTCGCCGCGGCTCTCCAGCAAGGTCTTCTGCGCTTCGGGATTGAGGGCGAAGAAGTTGCTCGGCGAAGCCGCAGCGGTCCACTGCTGAACCGCGAAGCGAATCCGCTCGCGCACCTTCGGCTCGGCGTCGAGCGCTTCGACCAACTCCTGCAGGTAGCGTGCGTTGAGCAGATACCATGCGGCGGTAAACGCATGCGCCGGCGAGGCGCTCCATGCGTCCGCGCTGAAGCGGCGATCCTTGAGTTCGGGAATCTTCGGCGTGGCGTCGGCCGCCTGCTGGATCAACTGCATGGCTTCGCGCGAATAGTCGGCTTGCAGTTGCTGCAGACGCTCGGTGGGAATCGCTGCCGTGGGCAGCTTGAGACCGGCAAACGGCGCCATCGCTGCGGCAGCATTGCCGAAGTCGGGCATGGCCGGCATGGAAGGCATCTGTGGCATCTGGAATGCGCCGCCGTTGCCTGTGGCGGGCACACCAAGGGAACGCCACGCGTTCATCCACGCGTCGAATAACTGCTGCGCTCCGGCGGAAGCCGTACCGGCCTGCTGCTGGGTACGCTCCGTGGTGGAGTCCGTGCTTGAGGAAGTCGAGGAATGTTGTGATGCTGCCATACCTGCTTTTGACCGGTGAGTCCTCGCGGACGGTTGAGAGGCAGGTTTCCAGCGCACGTGGGCGATTGCTCGCGACCTCGTCACGCCCTGTCCCGTGTGTGGGGGACATTCTTGCTCCCCATCGCAAGGCATGTCAATGCTTGTTCCCGATTTTGCCGCAGTGCGATAGTTTTATAATTATCGTTTTCCCCATGTATTTCATCGCGCTATTGAGATGCGCTTGAACGAGTGGGCAAAAAAAGCAAAAGGCCCGTATTACAGGGCCTTTTACAGATTAAACGTGACGAACGGCGCCACTTCGCGAGGTTCTCCATTCGCTGCGCCGCAGTGGGCGTATGCGCTTTGGCGGCGCAACAAAAATGCCCGCCGCGCACCCCCGAACAAACCCTTATGCACCCCGCGTGTTATAGCCGGCAGCAGTGCAGCAAGTCCGCCGGTTAATCCGCCAGCCAGATCATGGCGGCCATGCGACCCGTGACGCGATCGCGCCGGTATGAATAAAAGCGTTCGCGCTGAGTCACCGTGCATGCATCACCGCCGCTAATCTCCGTCACACCGAGCCGATGCAAGCGCAAACGCGCCAGCGCGGGAAGATCGGCGAGATATTTGCCCGGTGCGCCGGGGCGCGGCACGAATGCCTGCGCGGTGGCTTCACGCTGCGCGGCATCGGCGCCGTTCATGAACGCGTCACGCACGTCTGCGCCGACTTCGAACGCCTGCGGTCCGATCGACGGTCCTAGGTACGCATGCAACGAGCCGGGCTGCACACCGGCGAGCTCGGCCACGCGCTGCGCGGTCTTCTCGACGACACCCGCGGCGAGGCCGCGCCACCCCGCATGCGCGGCGCCCACGGCGCGGCCCTCGGCATCGCAGAAGAGGACGGGCATACAGTCGGCGATCATCACCACGCAGATCGTGCCCGGCCGGTTGGTCACGCTGGCATCGGCGCGCGTGAGCGGCGCGCCCTCCCGGGCCCGCATCAGCACTTCGTGCGCGTCGACCACCTCCGCGCCGTGGATCTGCTCGAGCCATGCCGCCTCGGCGCCACCGCTCAAAGCCATCAGACGTGCGCGGTTTTCGGCGACGCAAACCGGATCGTCACCGGCCAGCCGGCCAAGGTTCAGGCCGCCCGGCTGATCGACGCCAGCGCGCCAGCGGCCATAGGGCGGCAAGCTCACGCCGCCGTTGCGCGTGGTCACCAGCGCGCGTACGCGCGGCGCGACGCGCCAGTTGGGTTGCAGCACGTCGGCGAGCGTCAGCGCGGGTACCGCGGACTCATGTGGCGCCGATTCATGCGGCGCCGCTTTAGGCCCGCCCGATTCAGGCTGCGTCATACGTGGTCGTCCTCATCGTCGTCTTCAGCATCGAGTCCGTCATCGAAAGACGCTTCGTAACCTTCCGCTTCCTCGTCTTCGTAATACGACTCGTCGAATTCGCCTGCATCGTCGCGACCCAGTCCGAGCGCGGCCGACAACGCTGCCATATCGTCCGGCACCTCGGCGCGCCACTGCATCTCGCGGCCGGTCTGCGGGTGAATCAGGCCGAGGCGCCACGCGTGCAGCGCCTGGCGCGCGAAACCGTCCGGCAGCGGCGTCACCGAGCGCTTGCCGCGCGCGCGTCCATAGATCGGGTCGCCCAGCAACGGATGACCGATGTGCGCGCAATGCACGCGAATCTGATGGGTGCGCCCGGTTTCGAGGTCGCAGTGGATCGCCGACACCGGCTGGCGCTGCCAGATCACCGTATCGACGCGCCGGAAATGGGTGCGCGCAGGTTTGCCCGAGGCGCTCGTGACCACCGCCATGCGGGTACGCTCGCGCGGATCGCGGCCGATCGGCGCATCGATCGTGCCCTCCTCCGGCATGGTGCCCCATACGAGCGCCAGATAGCGGCGCTTGACGGTGCGCGCCTGCAATTGCCGCACGAGGTCGGTCTGCGCCTCGAGGGTGCGCGCCACCACCATCAGCCCGGAGGTTTCCTTGTCGAGCCGGTGCACGATACCGGCGCGCGGCAGACCGGAGGCGGCCTCGCCGTAACGATGCAGCAAGCCGTTCAGGACCGTGCCGCTCCAGTTGCCCGCCGCGGGATGCACCACCATGCCGGCGGGTTTGTTGATCACAACGAGCGTGTCGTCCTCGTAGACGACGTCGAGGGGCACGGGCTCGGGCGTGAACGCGAGCTGCTCGGGCAGCAGATCGGGCACGAGCTCGATGCTCGCGCCGAGCGGCACCGGCTGGCGAATTTTCGCGGGCACGCCGTCCACCCGCACACGTTCCGCTTCGATCCAGCTTTGCAGCCGGTTACGCGAGAATTCGGGGAACACCCTGGCGAGCACCTTGTCGAGCCGCTCGCCGGCCAGTTCGTCGGGCACGGTGACCACCCGCGGCGTGTTGTCCACGGCTTTGCTGGCCACGGTCGGCACCTCGCTCGCGGCTTCCTGAGGCACGAGCGCGTCGCTGTCAAGATCGTCGTCTAACGAATCCCTACCCAACGCGTCGGAGGGGTCAGCGCTTGGGCTATAATCTTTGTTGCTGTTCCGGGTACCAGTAGCGGGAACCGGATTATTTGAACGGGTCATTGAGTCTGGGTCACCTGGACGTAAAGCTAGACTGGAAAATGCGAGCCTTGAATATCATTACCGAATTGGCCCAAAAGACGGCGGCCCGAAGCACCGCAGCCCGGGTGGCGCGATATTTTGCCTGCCTCGCGGCCGTCGCACTCGTGGCGGCCTGTCATGGTCTGCCGGAAAAGACCGATGAAACGGCAACGTGGCCGAACAACAAATTATATACGGAGGCGCAGGACGCCCTGTCCGGTGGCGACTGGGGCAAGTGCGCGAAATATTTCGAGATGCTTGAGGGCCGCGATCCGTTCGGCCACTTCGCGCAGCAGGCGCAGATCAACGTCGCCTACTGTAACTGGAAAGACAGCGAAAACGACTCCGCCAACCAGGCTATCGACCGCTTCATCCAGTTGCACCCGGGTCATCCTGATATTGCCTACGCGTACTACCTGAAGGGCATGATCAACTTCAACGACGACCTTGGTCTGTTCGGCCGCTTCTCCGGCCAGGACATGAGCGAGCGCGATCCGAAGTCGTTGCGTGAATCGTATGACGCGTTCAAGGTTGTGGTCGACAAATATCCGAACAGCAAGTACGCACCGGATTCGGCACAGCGCATGCGCTATATCGTGAACGCGCTGGCGTCGCACGAAGTCCATGCAGCGGACTACTACTACCGCCGTGGCGCCTACGTTGCCGCAATCAACCGCGCGCAGCTCGCCATCAAGGATTACCGCAACGCACCAGCCATCGAAGACGCGCTGCACATCATGATGCTCTCGTATCAGAAACTGAACCAGCCGCAACTGGCCGACGATACGAAGCGCGTGCTGGCCGGCACCTTCCCGGATAGCCCGTACATCACCGGCCATGCCCGGCCGGGTCAGCAAAAGTCGTGGTGGCAGTTCTAAGCCCTACGCCTGACGAAAAACGCCACGACCCTAAAGTCGTGGCGTTTTTGTTTGTACGGCATTTGCGCGAAGTCTAACGCGCGAACGACGGCGGCAAGGCCGCCGTCAGCCATCCGCTCAGTCGCGCTCGAACAGCGCAATCGACTCCACGTGCGAGGTGTGCGGGAACATATTGACCACGCCGGCCCCCTTGAGCCGGTAGCCGGCTTCGTGGACCAGCAAACCCGCATCGCGCGCGAGCGTCGACGGATTGCAGGACACATAGACGATGCGTTTGGGCAGCGGGCCGTCGCCGCTCTGGGCGATCTCGGCGAGCGCCTTCGACACCGCCAGCGCACCTTCGCGCGGCGGGTCGATCAGGAATTTATCGAAGTGACCGAGCGCCCGCATATCGTCGGCGGTGACCTCGAACAGGTTCCGGCAGGCGAACGACGTGTGCCCCGCCACGCCGTTTTCCTCGGCGTTCGCAAGCGCACGTGTGGTCAGGATTTCGCTGCCCTCGATACCCACCACTTCCTTCGAGATCCGCGCGAGCGGCAGCGTGAAGTTGCCGATGCCGCAAAACAGATCGAGCACCCGGTCGCTGCGCGAAGGCGCCAGCAGGCGCAGCGCGCGGCCCACCAGCACCCGGTTGATCTGGTGATTGACCTGCGTGAAATCGGTCGGCTTGAACGGCATGCGGATGTCGTACTCCGGCAGCGTGTAGTCGAGCCGGGCGTCGAGCGGATAGAACGGCGTCACCGAGTCCGGTCCTTGCGGCTGCAACCAGAACTGCACGTTGTGCGCATCGGCGAACTCGCGCAGCAGTTGCTCGTCGGCCGCGTTGATCGGCTCCAGAATGCGCAGCACCAGTGCCGTCACTGATGAGCCGACGGCGAGTTCGATCTGCGGCATGCGCTCACGAATCGACAGCCCTTCGACCAGCCGGCGCATCGGCACCAGCAGCGCCGAAACGTGCGGCGGCAGTACCTCGCAGGAGGTCATGTCGGCGATAAAGCTGCTCTTGCGCTCGTGGAAACCGACCAGCACGCCGCCTTTCTTGGCCACGTGGCGCACGGTCAGACGCGCCCGGTAACGATAACCCCATGACGGGCCGTGAATCGGCCGGTACACCGTCTCGGGCCGCAGCTTTGCCAGATGCGCCAGATTGTCTTCGAGCACGCGCTGCTTGACGGCGATCTGCGCCCGCACGTCCAGGTGCTGCATCGAGCAGCCGCCGCAGGTGCCGAAAAACTGGCACTGCGGCCTGGTGCGCATCACGCTCTCGCGCAATACGTCGACCACTTCCGCCTGTTCGAAACTAGGCTTCCTGCGATAGCTCAAATAGGTAACACGCTCGCCGGGCAGCGCGCCCTCGACGAAAATCACCTTGCCCGGCGTGCCGTCTTCGTTGACGGTCCGTCCTACGCCGCGCGCTTCCATGTCGAGCGATTCGACTTCGAGAATCGGGGCGATAACGGGTGCGACGGACGCGCCTGCCTCGGCGGACGCTTTTTTCTTGCCTCTGGAGGGGCGGTTCGAGGCACGATGGGGGGCAATCTGAGACACCTGCGGCTTCCTGACAGACTGTTGGGGGAAGGCGAGATTGTAGACGAACCACAACCGGCGACGGAGATTTGACGATGCGACTGATGAACTGGAATGTCCAGTGGGGACGCAATGCCGCGGGCGAGGTCGACCTCTCGCGCACGCTCGCCGAGGCGCGCCGGCTGATCGATTTCGACGTGCTATGCCTGCAGGAAATCACCCGCGGCTTCGGCGCGCTGCCGGGGCATCCTGGCGAAGACCAGTTCGCCGAACTCGCGGCGGCCCTCCCCGGCTTTAGCGTGTTCGAGGCGATCGGAGCCGATCTGCCGCCGCGCGCACCCGTGGGTGCGGGCGCTCGCCGCCGGCAGTTCGGCAACGCGCTGGCGACGCGCCTGCCGGTCGAACGCATCACCCGCCACGCGCTGCCGTGGCCGGCCGACCCGGCTGCGCCGTCGATGCAGCGCGCCGCGCTCGAAGTGGTGCTGCAAGGGCCGGGCGGCCCGCTGCGGGTCGTAGTGACGCATCTGGAGTTCTATTCGTTGACACAGCGCCTTGCGCAAGTCGACGCGCTACGCAAGCTGCAGCAGGAAGCGGCCGGTCATGCGGCGCATCCTGCGAAAGCGGAAAACGTCGAAGGGCCGTTCGCGGACACCGCCCGGCCGGTCAGTGCGATCGTCTGTGGCGATTTCAACAGCGCGTTTGAGAGCGACGCGTATCGGCGCATGCTGGAGCCGCTGCCGGACAGCCCAGCTTTCATCGACGCGTGGATAGCGCTGCATCCGGGCGAAACACCACCACCGACGGCTGGGGTTTACGACAAGGTGCAGTGGTCATCCGGTCCGCTGACCTGCGACTTCGTCTTCGTCACCGAGGATTTGCGGGGGCGGCTGCGCCGCTGCGAGATCGACGGCGTCACGCAGGCATCGGATCATCAGCCGATCCTGCTGGAGCTGGACTGAAGACACCGGTAGACACCACGCACCGGCTAGTTGTCGAACGCCGCCAGATACTCGGCCCAGTGCGCCGCCGGTTCCTGCGCGAGCGAGCTTTTCACCAGCGCGATTTCGTCCGCGTATTCCTCCGCGGAGAAGCCGCCGCGCATCAACTGGAAGCGGCAATACAGCAGATACGTGTTGACCACATCGGTCTCGCAGTAATTGCGGATTTCCTCGATGCGCCCCGCCTGGAACGCATGCCACACCTGGCCGCCGTCCATGCCGAGCTTGCCGGGAAAGCCGCACATCCTGGCGAGCGCATCGAGCGGCGCGTTGGCGCGCGTCTGGTACATCGCCAGCACGTCCATCAGGTCCGTGTGACGCGCGTGGTAGCGGCTGATGTAGTTGTTCCACTTGAACTCGCGGTCATCCTCGCCGAGGTCCCAGAAGCGGCTCGCGGCAATCCCGTTGACCAGCGCCCGATAGTTCAGCACCGGCAAATCGAAGCCGCCGCCGTTCCACGACACCAGTTGCGGCGTGTACTTCTCGATCACCCGGTAGAACGACTGCACCAGCGCCGCTTCGCCGTCTTCGAGCGTGCCGAGCGAGCGCACGCGAAAGCCGTTGTTGTCGCGAAACACACAGGAGATCGCCGCGATCCGTTGCAGATGATGCGGCAGGAAATCGCTGCCGGTCTTTTCGCGGCGCGCGGCAAACGCGTGCTCCGCGACTTCGGCATCGCTCAGCGTGGCGGGCAAATCTTCGAGGCGGCGAATGCCGGCGACATCGGGAATCGTCTCGATGTCGAAAACAAGAATCGGTGTCATCGGTTTTATAAAACGGCGTCCTTGCGCACACCGTTGGAGGCGAAGAAGCGCTTCAGGCGAACCAGCGCTTCCTGCTGGATCTGGCGCACACGCTCGCGGGTGAGGCCCATTTCATCGGCCAGCTCTTCGAGCGTGGCCGGCTCGATATGATTGAGGCCGAAGCGGCGCTCGATCACGTGGCGGTGCTTGTCGGACAGGCGGGCAAGCCACGCGCGCGTCAGCGTCTCCAGTTCGCGGTGCTGTACTTCGGCATCCGGCGACTGGCTCTGATCGTCGGACAGCAGGTCGAGCAGGCTGCTCGCCGGATCGAGATCGAGCGGCGCGTCGAGCGAAGCGGTGTGTTCGTTCAGCGCGAGGATGTCGGTGACTTCGTCGGTCGTCTTGCCGGTCAGGTAGGCGATGTCGTCGATGCTGGCATCGCGCCGGTCGGCCGCTTCGCCGGAGTTCATCGAGTTCTTTTCCAGATGGCGCTTGGCGCGCAGCACCTGATTGAGTTCGCGAATCACGTGCACCGGCAGACGCACGGTGCGCGCCTGGTTCATGATGGCGCGCTCGATGCTCTGACGGATCCACCAGGTGGCGTACGTGGAAAAGCGGAAGCCGCGCGTAGGATCGAACTTCTCGATCGCATGCATCAAGCCGAGGTTGCCCTCTTCGATCAGATCGAGCAGCGGCACGCCACGGTTCAGATAGCCTTTGGCGATACTGACGACGAGGCGCAGATTGCGCTCGATCATCACCTGGCGCGCCTCGAATTCGCCGGCCTTGGCGAGCCGCGAATAGCGCTGCTCTTCTTCCACGGTCAAGAGCGGCTTCACACTGATGCGGTTCAGGTAATGCTGAATCGTGTCAGCGGTCAGTTCGGCCTGCAGCAGGGCGCGGAAATCGTCCGCGTCGGGCGCGGCATCAGCCGTGCTTTCGCGCGCTTCGCCGCCCTCTTCCGCACCGCCCTGGCGCTCGTCGAGATCGCGTGCGTTGTCGAGATCGTCGACGCTGTCGTCTTCGATCTCCGAAGCACCGCCGTCCTCCACCGTGACATGCGTGGCGCGGCTGATCTTCTCAGACTCGGCTTGCGGTGGGCGACGCTTCGATTTCGGCATGGTCGTATCGCTTATTGCGGCGGCAAATACTTCAGTGGGTCGACAGGCTTACCCTGCCGGCGAACTTCGAAATGCAACATCACACGGTCCGAATCGCTATTGCCCATTTCGGCGATCTTCTGCCCCTTGGTCACCGCGTCTCCCTCTTTTACCATCAAAGCGCGGTTATGTGCATACGCCGTCAGATAAGTTGCATCATGCTTGATGATAATGAGATTGCCGTAACCGCGCAGCCCATTTCCAGCATAAACGACGCGACCATCGGCCGCCGCTTTCACCGAATCGCCGGCAGCCCCGCCGATATTGACGCCCTTGTTGCTCGAATCGTCGAACGTGCCGAGAATCGGACCGCGCACCGGCCACGCAAATGCGATGTTGCCGGTGGAAGCCGCGCTCGTATCGCTCGCGCCGGTTTGCGGCGGGATCGTCGTGGCGGTCGAACCCGCGCCATACACCGGCGGCACCGCCGCCACGCCAGCCACACCGCCCGGGCCCGGCGCCGGCGAGCTGCCGAGCGGCGCCGTCTGCACACCGCCGCCGACGATCGGCGAGGTGGCCACGCCCGGCGTCAGCGCCGCGACGTTCGCGCCCGGGGGCGCGACGCGCAGCAACTGATCGACTTCGATCTGGTTCGGGTTGCTCAGGTTGTTCCACGTCGCGATGTCGCGATAGTTCTGCCCGTTCTCCAAGGCGATCCGGTACAGCGTATCGCCCGGCTTCACCCGGTAATAACCCGGAGGCGGCGGGCCTAGCGGCACGGGCGTCGCCGGCTGCTGCGCGGCCTGGGTGCCGAGGGCGCCGGATTTATCGACGACCGGCGCGTTATCGAGCCGTGTCGCACAGGCCGTCAACAGGGAAAGCGCGACCACGCACACGCTACGCTGGGCTACGGTCAGGCGGACATTCAGGCTGGTTGTTTGCATCGCGCGCAACTTACTCATGGCCATCGGTTTCAGATCACTCCGGATTTTAAGGGTACAAAGAAAACGCGATCAAGCCGCGACTCGCGCCACTGCGCCGGTCCCGTGCGCTCGACGAGCGTGAGCACCTGCTGCGCCTGGCCGTCCTGCGTGCCGACCGGTGCGACGAGGCGTCCGCCAATGGCGAGCTGCTCGAGCAACGCCTGCGGCACGTCGAGTCCGGCCGCGGCGATCACGATCGCGTCGAACGGCGCAGCCGCCGGCAGACCGATGCGGCCGTCACCGTAGTGCAGCCGGAGATTCGGAATGCGCAGCGGACGCAAGTTTGTCTTGGCACGCTCGTAAAGCGGTTTGATGCGTTCGATCGAATAAACATCGCGTGCGACCTGGCTCAGCACCGCCGCCTGGTAACCGCAACCTGTGCCGATCTCGAGCACGCTCGTGAGCGTGCGGCCGGCCGCTGCCAGCTCGATCATCCGGGCCACCACCGAGGGCTTGGAGATGGTCTGGTGATGACCGATCGGCAAGGCCGCGTCCTCATAGGCCTGGGTAGCGAGTCCCGGATCCACGAACATATGGCGCGGCACCACCGACATCGCATGTATCACGCGCTGATCGCTGATGCCGTTTGCCCGCAGGCGTTCGACCATGCGTTCGCGAACCCGTTCCGAAGTCAGCGCGAGCGAGCCGTTCAAAGGTACATTGGGCGCCGTGCTGCGTTCGGCAGGCCGCACGCTCGGGTGCGTCACAACAGGCTTGGGTGCGGGGCGCTTCGCGGCTGATACGGCGGCCGATGCGGTGGCCGACGTCACGCCCGCTTTGCTGACCGAAGATGACGCCGGCTTGGCAGCCGGCCTCGTTGCCGGCTTTATTGCCGGTTTAGCCGCGATCGGCGCCGGCGCCTTGGCCGGCTGACGCGCGCTGCGATTGGCGGCCGCTTCACTGCGCGCCGGCGTCTTGGCCCGCGCCCCGCTTGCACGCGGCTCGGTGGCGGCGGCGAGATTCGCCGCGCGCACCTCGCCGGGGCGTCCTTCGGGCCGGCGTGGCTCGCGCACCAGATCCTCGAGGCCAAGCGGAAAGCGCTTTGCGCGCTCGTTGGTCATGAAGCGCCGCTCCCGGCGCGTAGCCATTCGCGCGCCGCGGGCAAAATCTCGGTATGGGTCAGATCGAGTTGCAACGGCGTGATCGACACGTGGCCGTTGGCGACAGCATGGAAGTCGGTGCCTTCGCTCGCGTCGCGCGCGCTGCCGGACGGACCGATCCAGTAGATCGGCTCGCCGCGCGGGTTGGTCTGGCGGATCACCGGCTGCGACGGATGCCGCTTGCCGAGACGGGTGATACGCCAGTCGCCGAGCTGCTCGTACGGCAGATTGGGAATATTGACGTTCAGCAACGGGGTTCCGGGCAACCGGTGCTCGAGATAATGGGCGACGATTTCCGCGGCGACACGGGTGGCGGCTTCGAGATGCCCCCAATCCTTGTCGACCAGCGAAAACGCAATCGCCGGCACGCCGAACATGATGCCCTCGGTAGCCGCGGCGACCGTGCCTGAGTAGAGCGTGTCCTCACCCATGTTCTGGCCGTTGTTGATGCCGGAGACGACCAGATCGGGCGTATGGTCCAGCATGCCGGTCAGGGCGATGTGCACGGAATCGGTCGGCGTGCCGTTCACGTAATAGAAACCCGCCGACGAGCGCAGCACCGATAACGGCCGCGAGAGCGTCAATGAGTTCGAGGCGCCGCTGCAGTTCTGCTCGGGCGCCATCACAGTGACATCGGCAAATGCCTTGAGCGCCTCGTAAAGCGCAGCGAGGCCTGGCGCCAGATAACCGTCGTCGTTGCTGAGTAGGATTCGCATGCGGCGATTGTAACCGAGGAAAGAAGACGCGCGAACGACACGCCGGGCATCGCGAATCAAGTGCATGCCGGACGGTAAAAACGCACGGTCGTTCGGCTTGATTTACACTTCAGAATACCTTGCCGATCCCCGATCGAAATGGAGACACAATGCGCGCGATTCGCTGCAACCAGTATGGCCCGCCGGAAAGCCTGGTGGTCGTCGATCTGCCTGACCTGACGCCGCAAGCCGGCGAAATCGTTATCGACGTCAAAGCGGCCAGCATCAATTTTCCCGACGTGTTGATCATCGAGAACAAATACCAGTTCAAGCCGCCGCTGCCATTTACGCCGGGCTCGGAAGTGGCCGGTGTGGTGCGCGCGGTCGGCGCCGGGGTGACGCAGTTTCAGCCGGGCGCGCGGGTCGTGGCGTTCACCGGCCAGGGTGGGTTTGCCGAGCAGGCCGTCGCACCCGCCGCGGCCTGTGTGCCGCTCGCCGAGGGCATCGACTTTTCGATCGCGGCGGCCTTCACGCTCGCGTATGGCACGTCGCACCACGCGGTGGTCGATCGCGGCGCGCTGAAAGCGGGCGAAACGATGCTGGTGCTGGGCGCGGCCGGCGGCGTTGGACTCGCGGCAGTGGAAATCGGCAAAGCGCTCGGGGCGCGAGTCATCGCCGCGGCCTCCTCCGCTGAAAAGCTCGCGGTCTGCGTGAAGCACGGCGCCGACGCGACCATCAACTACAGTTCCGAAGACCTGCGCGAGCGCATCAAGGCGCTGACCGACGGCAAAGGGCCGGACGTGATCTATGACCCGGTGGGTGGGATCTACGCGGAGCCGGCGTTCCGCAGTATCGGCTGGCGCGGCCGCTATCTGGTGGTGGGTTTTGCGAACGGCGAGATTCCGAAATTGCCGCTCAATCTGACGCTGCTAAAGGGCGCCAGTCTTGTCGGCGTGTTCTGGGGCGATTTCGCCAGGCGCGAGCCGCACCACAATGCCGCGGCGTTCAAACAAATGACTGAATGGATTGGCGAAGGCAAGCTGCGGCCGTACGTCTCGGCGCGCTATCCGCTCGAGGAAACCGGACGGGCATTGCGGGAGATGGCCGAGCGCCGCGTGGTGGGCAAGGTGGTGATCACGCCGTAGGCAAGCTTGGCGGCTCGAACGCTTGATGGCTCGATTGCTGGATGGCTTGATAACCGCTACGTCCTGAACCAGAAAACGGCATGCGCCCACTCGACCGCACGCCGTTTTCTGTTCACTCGCGCTCAGACAATCTGCTGCGCGTGCAAGCGGGCAATCTGCTCAGCGTCATAGCCGAGCGAGCGCAACACCTCATCCGTATGCTCGCCTAGCTCCGGGCCAAGCCAGCGCGTTTCGCCGGGTGTCCCGGAGAGCTTCGGCGTGACCGCCGGCAAGGTGATTTCCTTGCCGTCCTGCCATTTGAAGCGCTGGATCATCTGACGCGCCATGAACTGCGGATCGGTAAACATATCCGCCACGCTATAGATGCGGCCCGCCGGAACATCCGCGCCGTTCAGTACGTCGAGCGCCTCGTCGATCGTGCGGGTGGCCAGCCAAGCGGCGATCGACGCATCGATTTCCTGAGTGCGCGGCACCCGGCCGCCGTTGTACGCGAGCGCGGGATCGTTGGCCAGATCTTCGCGTTCGATGGCGAGCATCAGACGCTTGAAGATCGGATCGCTATTGCCGCCGATCACAATGCTGCCGTCGCGGCACGGATACGTGTTCGACGGCACGATGCCCGGCAACGACGCGCCGGTGCGCTCGCGCACCATGCCGTAGACGCCGTACTCGGGCACCACGCTTTCCATCATGTTGAAGACCGCTTCGTAGAGGGCGACATCGACCACCTGCCCTTTGCCGCCGTTCACCTGACGATGATGCAGCGCCATCAGCGCGCCGATCACGCCATGCAGCGCGGCAATCGAATCGCCGATCGAAATGCCGATGCGCGGCGGCGGCAAATCCGGATAGCCGGTGATATGGCGCAGCCCGCCCATCGATTCGGCAATCGCGCCGAAGCCAGGGCGGTCGCGATACGGTCCCGTCTGTCCATAGCCGGACAGGCGCACCATCACGAGGCCGGGGTTTTCGGCTGACAGCACGTCGTAGCCGAGGCCGAGTTTCTCGAGCAGCCCAGGGCGGAAATTCTCGACCACGATGTCGGCTTCTTTCGCCAGCCGCCGCACGATCTCCTTGCCCTCCTCGGCCTTCAGATTGATCGTCACGGAGCGCTTGTTGCGGGCCTGCACGGCCCACCAGAGCGAGGTGCCGCCGACTTCCGGATAGAGCTTGCGCCACTTGCGCAGCGGATCGCCCCCCTTCGGGTCTTCGATCTTGATCACGTCGGCGCCGAACTCGCCGAGAAAGCGCGCCGCGAACGGGCCGGCGATCAGCGTACCGAGTTCGAGCACCTTCACGCCCGCGAGCGGGCCGGCAGGACGTGCCGCGTCAGGGGTTGAGCTCATGTCTTTATAGCGAGCGCCGGTCGAGCATGGCGCGGGCAATCGTGCCGGCGTCCACATATTCGAGCTCGCCGCCCACCGGCACGCCGCGTGCGAGACGCGTCACGGCGAGTCCGCGAGACTTGAGCGTCTGCCCGAGATAATGCGCCGTCGCTTCTCCTTCGTTGGTGAAATTGGTTGCAAGCACGACTTCCTTGACGATGCCGTCGCAGGCGCGCTTCACGAGCCGGTCGAAATGAATTTCCTTCGGCCCGATGCCGTCGAGCGGGCTCAGACGCCCCATCAGCACGAAATACAGACCGCGATAGGTCATGGTCTGCTCGAGCATGATCTGGTCCGCGGGCGTCTCGACGACGCACAGCAGCGTCGGATCGCGCTCCTCGTCGCTGCAGACCTCGCAGATCTGCGCCTCGGTGAACGTGTTGCACTTCTCGCAGTGCTGCAGGTGTCCGGTCGCAAACAGCAGCGCATGGCCGAGTTTTTCCGCGCCCTCGCGATCATGCTGCATCAGGTGATAGGCCATGCGCTGCGCCGATTTTGGCCCGACACCGGGCAGCGCGCGCAGCGCTTCGACGAGCGCCGACAAGGCGGAAGGTTGTTTCATGCGGAATCGGCGGCGGCGAAGTGGGGGTGGCCTGAGTGTGACCTGGGTGTGACGTGTAGCGGCGGACGGGCCCGCGCGCCGCGGTCTGCCGGCTGAGCTTTCGGCACAGCAGGCAGACCGCCGGACTTCAGGCCCTTCCTGTCTGCGCTCAGAACGGCAGCTTGAAGCCCGGCGGCAGGGGCAGGCCCGAGGTCATGCCGCCCATTTTTTCCTGGGCGGTAGCTTCAGCCTTGCGCACAGCGTCGTTGAATGCGGCGGCAACGAGGTCTTCCAGCATGTCCTTGTCGTCGGCGAGCAGGCTCGGGTCGATCAAGACGCGGCGCACGTCGTTCTTGCAGGTCATCGTCACCTTGACGAGACCTGCACCCGATTGCCCTTCCACCTCGATCTGCGCGAGCTGATCCTGCATCTTCTTCATGTTTTCCTGCATCTGCTGAGCCTGCTTCATCAGCCCGGCAAGTTGGCCTTTCATCATGGACGTGCTCCTTCTTGATAGCGTGAAATCCTGGGGGTGTGGCGCTATGATGCGCCGCGAATCAATGCGTTGACGAGGCGCTGCCGGCAGCGTCCGGTGCGATCGGCCGGATCGAGCCGGGCACGATGCTCGCGCCGAACTCGCGGATCAGCGACTGGACGAACGGATCGGCGCCGATCTCGCGTTCGGCGTCCTTCTGGCGCTGCGCGCGGGCGGCGGCGTCGAACGCCGCGGCCGTACGGCGCGCCGGGCCGACTTCGACCAGCACCTCGACTTCCTTGCCGAGCCGTTCGGCGAGCGCCGCCTTGAGCTTGGCAACCTGCGAGGCTTCAGCATACTGCGGGACCGGCACGTTCAGCTTGAGCGTGCCGCCTTCGAGCGCCATCAGTTCGCTGTTGAAGGCGAGCTGATAGGAAATGCCTTTGAGCGCGAGGCCCACCGCGAGCGCCGGCCAGTCGCCATTGAAGCCGATGGCGTCGAGCGGGATCGCAGGCGGCAGCGGACGCGTGTCGACGGGCGCCGGCGCGGGCGCGGCGGCCGGGACCCGGACGTCGTCGGGACCGACATCGAAAACCGGCATGTAGCCGTCGTCGGGCGGACCGAAGTAATCGTCCTCGGCTGAAAGCGGCACGTAGTCGTCGGGGGGCATATCGTCCCACGGCGCCACCGGCGGCAAGCTCTCGCCGCCCTGTGCGCCTTGCCCGCCGTTACGCGGGGCCGGCGAGGCCGGGCCGCGTGCGGGCGCGGCGTCCTGGGCGCGACGTGGTGCACCGGGTGTCGGCACCGGCACGTTCACGCGGGGAGCGGCAGGCTTTGGCGGGACGACCGGCGCGGCGGACGTCGGGCGGCCGCGATCGGAAGACACTTTCATGCCCGCGCTGCGCAACACATCGAGCGCTGCGCTGGCGCCGCCGGCGCGGCGCGGTGCGGCTTCGGCTGTGAGATCTGTGGGAACGGCCTCAGCGGCGGACGTGTTGTCGCGAGCGGCAGGCGTTGCTGGCTCTACCGGCGCGGCTGACTGGGATGCTGCCGTCGTAGTTGACGCCACCGAGGCTGGCATGTCTACGGCGGAAATTGCCGGAGCAGTTGCAACGGGGCTGGCCGTCGACATTGCAACGGGCGCATCGGCGCCAGCGGACCCGATCGTCCCGCTTACCGCTCCATCCTGCGCCGACGTAGCAGGCTCGCGGCTCGGCGCGGTGTGCACCGATGCGCTAGCAGCCACTGCTGGGCTTTCAGCTTGATCGTTGACGACTTCAGCGGACGTAACCTGGATTTCCACGGGCGCCGAAGCCTCGGCGGCACTTGCCACCATTTGCGTCGGCACGCTCACCGTGTCCGGATGACCCGCACCTTGGTCTGTAGCCAGCCCGATTGCCTGATCAGATTCGGGAGCCGCTTCGGCGCGCGCCGCCGCACGCATTTCAGTGCTCACCTGTTCAGCCTGCGCGGACTGAGTCAGCGCGCCTTTTGCGTCGATGCCGGACGCCGCGCTAGCTGACGCCGCGTGGGTCACGCCGAGCGCAGCGCCACCCGCGCCAGCGACCTCGCCTTGCGCAACCGCCCGCACTCGCGCTGCGGTCACAGCCGGCGCGCCGCTACGCTTTGCCCCGCCCGCGCCCGGCACACCCGCCGGACGTGCCGCAGCCGCCCCACCGCCACCGCCGCTGGGCGCCGGCTCGAACGCCAGCATCCGCAGCAGCGTCATCGTGAAGCCGGCGTATTCGTCCGGCGCGAGGCCGAGCTCGCTACGGCCAATCGTCGCAATCTGGTAGAACAACTGCACCTGCTCGGCGCTCAACGCCTCGGCGAAACGGCGCAAATCGGTCGCTTCCGGCCACTCGTCCAGCACCGACGACGGCGCAAACTGCGCCCACGCAATCCGATGCAGCAAGCTCGCCAGATCCTGCAGCGCGGTCGAAAACGACAGGCTGCGCAACGACATTTCGTCGGCGACAGCCAGCACCGCCTGACCGTCGCCGTCGGCGAGCGCGTCGAGCAGACGGATCAGATAACTCTGGTCGAGCGCGCCGAGCATGCCGCGCACCGCTTCTTCGGTCACCTGGTTGGCCGAGTAGGCAATCGCCTGGTCGGTCAGCGACAACGCATCGCGCATCGAGCCGTCCGCCGAGCGGGCAAGCAGGCGCAATGCCTGGGCCTCGAACGGCACATGCTCCTCGCCGAGAATATGCTCGAGATGCGACACGATGTGCCCAGCCGGCATCTGCTTCAGGTTGAATTGCAGACAGCGCGACAGCACGGTGACCGGAATCTTTTGCGGATCGGTAGTCGCGAGGATGAACTTGACGTGCGGCGGCGGCTCTTCCAGCGTCTTCAACATGGCGTTGAATGCGTGGTTCGTCAGCATGTGCACTTCGTCGATCATATAGACCTTGAAGCGCGCATCGACCGGCGCATACACCGCCCGCTCCAGCAGGGCGGCCATTTCGTCGACACCGCGGTTACTCGCCGCGTCCATCTCCACATAGTCGACAAAGCGCCCTTCGTCGATCTCCCGGCACGCGCGGCACACGCCGCACGGCGTGGAGGTCACGCCGGTTTCGCAATTGAGCGCCTTGGCAAAGATGCGCGAGAGCGTCGTCTTGCCGACGCCGCGGGTTCCGGTAAACAGATAGGCGTGATGCAGGCGCCCGCCGTCGAGCGCGTGCGTGAGCGCGCGCACCACGTGCTCCTGTCCGACGAGCGAAGCGAAATCCTTCGGCCGCCATTTGCGTGCGAGAACTTGATAGGTCATCGGGAAATTGTATCAGTAACGATAGCGCGCAAAGACGAATCGACCGCGTGCGGACACGCGCCGCCGCCTCATTGAAAACGACTGGCGAATCGATAGCAACAACAAGTGGGATGTTACGCGGGATAGCGCGTCAAACGCAGCGCAGAAACGCGAGGCAGAGACCGGGGCAATGCGGTAAAGCGCATAAGACTGCGAAGAGGCAACCGCAGCCGGACAAAAACACACTTGGGGGAGAACGACAGAAAAAGGAAGGTGACGAGCCCGACCCTCGGCACTGGTGGAAAACGGCTGTGGCTGCTTCGTTCCCGACCTGACCAGGTTGACCGCCCCTCCATGCGAGGAGGCCCGTCACGAAAGATTCTACCATCGGTCGTCACGCCGCGCGACTGTTAATGTAAACAAAGTCGGACCGAAGCCCACTTGTGTTCGCCCTCGTCACCACCAGATATGGTATGCAATCGAAGTAAGCACCCAACCGGCAGCCCTTGCCCCTACTGCCCGCATGAGTACTATCACCACGGGCAACGCATAGCAATTTAGGCTAAACTGACGTACGAATGTCCCGTAAAGCCGAGCATTCTGCGCATTCCGGAGCGCTTCGAGAGGATCGCCCGCGAGTGTTTGAGCGCGGCTCCCTTTGCGGCAACGCGAACGGAAGTTTTCTTAGTTTGGTGTATCGTGGCGAGCAATCTAGGCGGCCTCGATCCGAGAGAGGTATTCATACATGAGCGAACAAATCAAGCATATCAGCGACGCATCGTTCGAACAGGACGTCGTTAAATCCGACAAACCCGTGCTGCTCGACTTCTGGGCCGAATGGTGCGGTCCGTGCAAGATGATTGCACCGATCCTCGACGAAGTCGCGAAGGACTACGCTGACCGCCTGCAGATCGCCAAGATCAATGTAGACGAACATCAGTCGACGCCGGTCAAGTTCGGCGTGCGTGGCATCCCCACGCTGATCCTGTTCAAGAACGGCGCGGTCGCGGCGCAGAAGGTCGGCGCCCTGTCGAAGTCGCAACTCACCGCTTTCCTCGACGGCAATCTGTAATTTGCTTTAATCCCAGGCACCGGCTGCCGTGTTGTCGCCTGACAACACGGCAGCCGTGAAGATGCTCATACGCCGCGCTGGCGGAAATTGGCGTGTGCTATGCTAGAATCCGCAAAACGTCGAAAAGACGCTTAAGTCCCTGAGCGGTTCCGCTCACTCTCCTCCCAGATTTCATTTCAGGTCGCACCTTCTCCTGCGGGTTCTCCGTATGCATTTATCCGAGCTTAAGACTCTGCACGTGTCCGAATTGATCGAGATGGCCAATGGCCTCGAGATCGAAAGTGCGAACCGCCTGCGCAAGCAGGAACTGATGTTCGCCATTCTTAAAAAGCGCGCCAAAACTGGCGAAACGATCTTCGGCGACGGCACGCTCGAGGTGCTGCCTGACGGCTTCGGCTTCCTGCGTTCGCCGGAAACCTCGTATCTGGCGAGCACGGACGACATCTATATCAGCCCGTCGCAAATCCGCCGCTTCAACCTGCATACCGGCGACACGATCGAAGGCGAAGTGCGCACGCCGAAAGACGGCGAGCGCTATTTCGCGCTGGTGAAGGTCGACAAGGTCAACGGCCAGCCGCCGGAAGCCTCGAAGCACAAGATCATGTTCGAGAACCTGACGCCGCTGCACCCGAACAAGGTGCTGCTGCTCGAACGTGAGATGCGCGGCGAAGAAAACGTGACCGGCCGCATCATCGACATGATTGCGCCGATCGGCAAGGGTCAGCGCGGCCTGCTGGTCGCCTCGCCGAAGTCCGGCAAGACCGTGATGCTTCAGCACATCGCGCACGCGATCAAGCAGAACCATCCGGATGTGATCCTGTTCGTGTTGCTGATCGACGAACGCCCGGAAGAAGTGACCGAAATGCAGCGCTCGGTGGCCGGTGAAGTGATCGCCTCGACGTTCGACGAACCGGCTGCGCGGCACGTCCAGGTCGCCGAAATGGTGATCGAAAAAGCCAAGCGCCTCGTCGAAATGAAGAACGACGTGGTGATTCTGCTGGACTCGATCACGCGTCTTGCACGCGCCTACAACACGGTCGTGCCGGCTTCGGGCAAGGTGCTGACCGGCGGTGTCGACGCCAATGCGCTGCAACGTCCGAAGCGCTTCTTCGGTGCGGCTCGCAACATCGAAGAAGGCGGCTCGCTCACCATCATCGGTACGGCGCTGATCGAAACCGGCAGCCGCATGGACGACGTGATCTACGAAGAGTTCAAGGGCACCGGCAACATGGAAGTGCACCTGGAACGCCGTCTGGCTGAAAAGCGCGTCTACCCGTCGATCAACCTGAACAAGTCCGGCACGCGTCGCGAAGAACTGCTGATCAAGCCCGAGATCCTGCAAAAGATCTGGGTGCTGCGCAAGTTCATCCACGACATGGACGAAGTCGAGGCAATGGAATTCCTGCTCGACAAGATCCGCCAGACCAAGAGCAATTCCGAGTTCTTCGACATGATGCGGCGCGGCGGCGGCAGCTAATACTGCCCCACACCGCCCTGCCGATCACTGGCAACCGGCACGCTGCACGCGTTGCCCACGCCGCGAAACCGCCCGCCTCTGCGCGGGCGGTTTTTTTTCGCCCCTTCAGAACGTGACGTCGGCGCAGCGGCACAGCCGTGCACGCAGACGGAGACGAGCCGAAACCGGACATCAGCCGGCAAACCTGTACGTGAACGTACACGTTGCACTATACTACCCACAATCCTTTCCAGCCTCACACCATCATGTCGCAAGAGCGGCCCACCCTGCTGACCGTGCGCGACGCCGCCGAGCGCCTGAACGTCACGCCGCGCACGCTGAAGTACTACGAGGAACGCGGCCTCGTTTCGCCCACGCGCAGCGAGGGGCGTTACCGCCTTTACGACGAAAACGACCTCGAACGCTTCGCTCGCATTCTGCGGCTGCGTTCGCTCGGCTTTTCGCTGCACGGCATCATGGAAATGCTCAAGCGCCCGCTCGAACCCGGCGAAGGCGGCCGCAATCGCTTTTCCACCGAATCGCTGCAAGAGATTCGGGACGCGCTGACACAACAGGTCAGCGCGCTCGACGCACGCATCGAAGCGATGCGCCGCGAGTTGAAGGAAGTGCAAACCCTGAAGGGCGAACTCAGCCACGACCTGGACTACGTGGAGCGGCGCCTCGCCGGCGAAAACGCCGACACGCTGCTCAAGCAACGCCGCGAAGCCCATGCGAAGCGTGCGCCGAAGAAGTCCGGAACGCGGGACGAACCGGCATGAGCGCCGCCGCGCCACGCGTGCCGCTGTTTAGCGTGGAGAAGCTGCGCGGCGACTTCTTCCCGTGGGTGCTGGCAGTCGTCACCGGCCTCGACTATTTCGACAACGCCATCTTCTCGTTCTTCACCAGCTACATTGCCGGCGGCGTCAATGCCTCGCCCGACGAACTGGTGTGGTCCTCGAGCGCGTATGCCGTGGCCGCCGTGCTCGGCATCCTACAACAGCAATGGTGGGTCGAGCGTTTCGGCTACCGGCGCTATGTGGCGGGCTGCATGCTGCTGTATTCGGTGGGCGCGATCGCGGCGGCGCTCTGCGAAACCTCGTTCGAATTGGCCTTTGCGCGCGGTTTTCAGGGCTACTTCATCGGCCCGATGATGGGCACCTGCCGCATCCTGATCCAGAGCAGTTTCACGGCGCAGCAGCGGCCGGTGGCCACGCGTGCCTTCCTCGTTCTGATCGTGCTGAGCAGCGCGCTTGCGCCGCTCGTCGGCGGGCAACTCGTCGCGCATTTCGACTGGTGCGCGTTGTTTGCCAGCACGGCGCCCGTGGGCGTACTGTTCGCCGTGCTGGCGCTGCTCGCGTTACCGAATTCAGGCGAGCGCCAGCCCGAAGAACGCGGCTCGGCGCACTTCTGGCCGTACCTGATTTTCGCGTTCGCGCAAGGTGCGCTGCAAATTGTCATGCAGCAACTGCGCTTCCAGTTGTTCACCGGTTCGCCCGGCCTGATCCTGCTGACCATCCTCGGGATCGGCGCGCTGGCCTGGTTTGCCTACCACCAGTGGCATCACCCCAACCCGCTCGTGCGCCTGCACGCCTTGCGCGAGAAGACCTTCCAGGTCGGCATCGTGCTTTATATGTTCTATTACTACCAGTCGACCGCCTTCAGCTATCTGATTTCACGCTTCCTCGAAAGCGGTCTCGGCTATCCGGTGGAGAATACCGGGCAGCTCGTCGGCGTGACCTCGCTCATGTCCGCCAGCGCCTTGTTCGTCTACCTGCGCTATTCGAAGCTGCTGCCGCGCAAGAAGTGGGTCATCGTGCCGGGCTTTGCCCTCGCCGCCTTCGCCGCGGCGTGGATGACACGCATGGAACCCGGCGTCGGCGAGGCGGCTCTGCTGGTGCCGCTGCTGCTGCGCGGGCTGTTGTTACTGTTTATCGTGCTGCCGGTTGCCAATCTGACGTTTAGAATCTTCGCTATCGAGGAATTCACGCACGGCTACCGGCTCAAGAACATCGTGCGGCAATTGACGATCTCGTTTGCCACCGCGTCCATGATCATCATCGAGCAGCACCGTCAGGCGCTGCATCAGGCGCGGCTCGCCGAGTTTGTGAATCCGTTCAATCCGGTGTTCCAGAACACGCTGGCCGCGCTGACCAACAGCTTTGCGGCGAGCGGCCGCTCGCTCGCCGAAGCACATGCGCTGGCGATCGGACAGATCGCCAGGATGGTCGCGCAGCAGGCGAGCTTTCTGACTTCGCTCGACGGCTTCTATTATCTGATTGGCGTAGCGGTCTGCGGCGGAATCTTCGCCGCGTGGCAAAAACAGATCGACTGAGCGATGTTATCGAAACTCACCCACTGGCTTGACTCGCGCCGCCGCGAGCGCGCGCTGCGCAACCATCCGATTGACGAGCCGCTCTGGCAGGCCACGCTTGCCGGTTTGCCGTTCCTGGCTCATCTGGACGCCGCGGACCTCGCGCGGCTGCGCGAACTGAGCAGCCTCTTCATTGCGCAAAAGGAATTTTCCACGGCGCACGAGCTCGAGCTGACCGAGGCGATGACCGTCGCGATCGCCGCCCAGGCGTGCCTGCCGGTGCTCAACCTCGGCCTGGACCTGTATCGCGGCTGGGTGGGCGTGATCGTCTACCCGGGCGAATTCGTGATCCGCAAAACGGTCGAGGACGAAGACGGTGTGGTCCATGAAGTTGAACATGACGCCAGCGGCGAAGCCTGGGAAGGCGGCCCGGTCGTGCTGTCCTGGGAAGATGCGCAGATGACGGACGCAACGGACGAGAAGGACGCCTACAACGTCGTGATCCACGAGTTCGCCCACAAGATCGATATGCTGACCGGCGAAGCGGACGGCCACCCGCCGCTGTTTCGCCGCTGGCACGCGCCGCTCGACGCCTCCGTCTGGGCCGATGTGTTCGACCACGCTTACGATCACTTCTGCAGGAAGATCGACTCCGTGCCCGAGCGGCGCTGGGCGCGCTTCGAGCGGGAATCGCTGATCGACCCGTACGCGGCGGATCATCCATCGGAATTTTTTGCCGTTTGCAGCGAGGCGCTGTTCGTCCAGCCGCACGCCTTCGAGGCCGAATATCCGGAGCTGTACCGGCTGCTGGCCCGCTATTACCGGCAGGATCCAGCGCGAGTGGGCGCGCTCCAGGAGCAAAAACCGGTTGGCGGCGGCTAAAGGCGCTGCAACCGAAGGACCAGAGCGCCTCCCGGACGGGAAAAACCTCGCAAAAAGTCGTCAAGCGACTGATTTTCTGGCATAATCGCCGTTTTTCGACCTTAGGCAAGTGGCTCGCGCCAAAATGCTTTCGCGAATCCAGTGAGTATCAAGTAACCGGAAACGTGGCTGCACGCGGGTTGGCTACCGCCAGACTAAAGGAATTACCATGAAAGAAGGCATTCACCCGAATTACCGCGAAGTCCTGTTCGTCGATATGTCGAACGACTTCAAGTTTGTGACCCGCTCCACGATCCAGACGCGCGAAACCGCCGAATTCAACGGCAAGGAATACCCGCTCGCGAAGATTGAAGTGTCGTCGGAATCGCATCCGTTCTACACCGGTCAGCAAAAGATCATGGACACGGCAGGCCGCGTCGAAAAGTTCAACAAGAAGTTCGGCTCGCGCGCTACCGGCAAGGCAGCCAAGTAATACCCGCCTCGTCACCGGCAGCACGCCGGACGGGTGTTCAAGCACCAGCACAAAAGGGCAGCGTAAGCTGCCCTTTTTTGTCGCCTGGTTTTGTCGCCGGAAATTGCGCAACGTGCCTGCCCGGCAGGGTTCTGACCCGAGCCGTTTGCGCATGGTTACAGGACTTCGCGCAACGTTGCGCTCTGTTACCGGTCGTGACGCGCTGCGCGCGCCACGTCTACAATGCCGGATGCTGCGAAGCGGCCATGCTGCCGGGCACCCTGCCCGGCGCCGGCCGAAGCGCCTATCCGAGATCAACAAATCCGCATGAGATCAGTCGTTCGCCTCACTGCATCCGCCACGAGCGCCCTGCCGCGCTGGCTGTTGCTGACCATCAGTATTGTCTACGCAGCGTTCGGCCTGTTCGGCCGCGATCCGTGGAAGAACGAGGATGCGGCCGGCTTCGGCGTCATGTGGACGATGGCCAGCGGCAACGCCCACGACTGGCTGCTGCCGAATCTGGTCGGCAAATACATCACTGACAACGGCCCGCTCGGCTACTGGCTCGGCGCCAGTTCGATCCGCGCGCTGGCGCCCTGGGTCGACGCCAGCAATGCCTCGCGTGTCTTCACGGGTTTGCTGTTTTGCGGCGCCTGCGCGTTCGTCTGGTATGCCGCCTATCTGCTTGGCCGCCGTCCCGAAGTCCAGCCCTTCAAATACGCGTTCGGCGGCGAGCCGGAACCGCGCGACTACGGCCGCACCCTGGCCGACGGCGCGCTGCTGATTCTGCTCGCCTGTTTCGGGCTTGCCGAGCGCGGTCACGAAACCACCCCGCAACTGTCGCAGTTCGTGTGCATCGCGATGCTCCTCTACGGACTGGTGCGAATGATCGACAAGCCGGTGCAAGGCGCGCTCGTGTGGGGCCTCGCGCTGGGCCTGGTGGCGCTGGCGAGCAACCCCGTGCTGGTCGGCGCGCTGCTGGTCGGCACGCTCGTCATGACGATCGTCGTACCTGAAGCGCGCACGCGCTGGCTGCTGCTCGCCGGCCTGCCGGTCGCGCTGGTGCTGTCGATGTCGTGGCCGGTAGCGGCCCTCTCCGCCTATCCCGACGACGCCGTCTGGTATCTCAATCAATGGGTGAGCAGCAGCCTCAACGCGTTTGCCGGGCCGCCCGGCTCGGTGGCCCGCTATGCGCTGAAAAACCTGCCGCTCTTCACCTGGCCCGCCTGGCCGCTGGCGATCTGGGCCTGGGTCAGTTGGTCCGGCTTGCGGCGCGCGCCGCACGTCGCGATTCCGCTGTCGGTCATCGCGCCGCTGCTGATCCTCGTCGTGCTGCAGAGTCATCAGACCAACCTACTGTTCATGCTGTTGCTGCCGGCCCTCGCGGTGCTGGCGGCGTTCGCGCTGCCTACGCTCAATCGCGGCACCATCAACGCGATCGACTGGTTCGCGCTCCTCAGCTTCACGATCCTCGGCAGCACCGTCTGGCTGTTCTGGATAGCCGGCCTCACCGGCTTCCCCGCGCCGCTCGCCCGCAACATGGCGCGCTACGCGCCGGGCTTCGTGCCGCAGTTCAAGCTGCTCTCGTTCGTCTGCGCGGTCGCGGTGACGGTGTGCTGGTTCGTGCTGGTCCGCTGGCGCCTCGCGCGCCATCCGAAAGTGCTGTGGCGCAGCGTGGTGCTGTCCTCCGCCGGCACCACGCTGATGTGGGTGCTGGTGATGACGCTGTGGCTGCCCATCGTCAACTACAGCCGGACCTATAAGGACGTGGCCGAGCAGATCGCCAGCCATCTGCCGGACGACTATAGCTGCATCTCGCCGGTGCGCCTCGGCAACGCGCAGATCGCGACGTTTGCCTACTTCGGCCACATGCATTTTGCGTTCAATGAAGACTGCGATGTGATCCTGCGCCAGGACACGCAAGACTTCGGCGAACCCAGTTCGATGTCCGACTTCGTCTGGAAACTGGTATGGGAAGGCCGCCGCGTGGCCGACCGTGACGAACGCTTCCGTCTCTATGTACGCATCGACCGGCCGAAGCCGCCCGCCAAACACCGCGCCTGGCGCCCCCGGCAAACCGCTCCGGCCGATCCGGACTGACGATGTTCGCCGACGTGCGCAAAATCGCCGGGCTCGCGTGGCCCGTGCTGATCGGCCAATTGGCGATCATCGCTTTCGGCGTGATCGACACGGCGATGGTCGGCCGCTACTCGGCAGTCGATCTTGCCGCGCTCGGGCTGGGTTCGTCGATCTACATCTCGGTCTTCATCGGCCTGACCGGCATCCTCACCGCGCTGCAGCCGATTGCCGCGCAGCTCTACGGGGCGCGCCGCTACACCGAGATCGGCGAGCAGGTGCGCCAGTCGCTGTGGCTCGCGCTCGCGCTGATGACGATCGGCTTCCTGATCCTGTATTTCCCCGGCCCGCTGCTGCATCTGGCCCGAGTGCCGGCCGCGCTTCATGAACGCACGGTCGCGTATTTGCAGATCCTCGCGTTCGGCTTGCCGGCGAGTCTCGCGTTTCGCGTCTACGGCTCGACCGCCAATGCGATCGGCAACCCGCGGCTCGTGATGATCCTGCAGATCGGCGCCCTGCTGCTGAAAGTGCCGCTCAACACCTGGTTCATCTTCGGCGGTCTCGGTGTGCCGGCGCTCGGCGGTCCGGGTTGCGCGCTGGCCAGCATTATCATCAACTGGGTACTGGCAGCGCTCGGCATGCTGTTGCTCACGCGTCTGGATGTGTTCCAGCCGTTCGAGATCTTCAGGCATTTCTGCTGGCCGGTGTGGCGGCTCCAGCTCGCGCAGTTGAAGCTCGGCCTCCCAATGGGGCTTTCGTACCTGATCGAAGTCACCTCGTATACCTTCATGGCGCTGTTCATTGCGCGCTTCGGCACGACCACACTCGCGGGACATCAAATCGCCGGCAACGTCGGCGCCGTGCTGTATATGACACCGCTGTCGATCGGCATCGCCACTTCCACGCTCGTGGCCCAGGCGCTCGGCGCGCATCGGCATGAAGCGGCGCGCACCCTGTCGCGACACGGCATCCTGATGGCGGTGCTGATCGCCTGTGGCTATGGGGCCATCGTGCTGACGCTACGGCCGTTCATCATCGCGGGCTACACACCGAACGCCCAGGTCGTGGCGGCGGCCATGCCGCTCGTATTGATCGTGGCGTTCTATCACGTGTTCGATTCGCTGCAGGTAACGACCGCTTTCGTGCTGCGCGCCTACAAGGTGGCGGTCGTGCCCACCGTGATCTATGCCGTCGCGCTATGGGGCGTTGGGCTCGGCGGCGGGTATCTGCTCGGCTTCGATATCGGCGGCTCGATCCCTGTCTGGTTGACCGGCGCACGCGGCTTTTGGGCCGCCAATATGACAAGTCTCGCGATTGCCGGTTGCGGGTTATCGCTCTACTTGCGCACGGTCAGCCGCCGCTATCTGCAGGCGGATCTGCAGGCGCAGGTCGATAAGGTAACTTAGGGGCAGCGTAGGCGCCGCCCATCAAGCCGCCTCACTGACTGCCTCGCCGCAGCGCTCTTGCGCATCGTGCCGCTCGAACACCTCGCGCGCCGCAAACAGCGCGTTCAACGCCGCCGGAAACCCGGCGTAAAGCGCCATCTGCATAAACACTTCGACGATCTCCTCACGCGTGCAGCCGACATTGAGCGCCGCCTCGATATGCACTTTCAACTGCGGCTGCGCACAGCCGAGTGTCGCCAGCGACGCGATCGTCGCAATCTCGCGCGAACGCAGATCGAGTTGCGGCCGGCTGTAGATATCGCCGAAGCCGAACTCGATCAGCAGCCGCCCGAAATCCGGCGCGATCGGCGCGAGCGCGGCGATCACCATTTCGCCGGCGGCGCCGTCGATTTCCTTCAGCTTGTCCCAGCCCCGGGTGTAGCGGTCGTTCTGTGCATGTTCCATGGTGAGTCCCTATCTGATTGAGTGTCATCGGTCTGTCGTGTCACCGTGCGCTCAGCCGCTTCGTAGTACGCGATCTTGTCGACGATCGCATCCAGGTTGGTCTGCAACTGCGCGATATGCGCGAGCACGGCGTCGCGATGCGCCTCCAGCAGCTCGCGCCGCGCGCGGGTCGTCGCCTCGCCCTGGGCCCGCAACGCGGCGAACGCCTGCATCCCGGCGATCGGCATGCCGGTCGCCTTCAGGCGCATCAGGAACTGCAGCCAGTCGAGGTCCGTGGGCGAATAGAGACGGTGACCCGCCTCGGTGCGTCCGACGGCCCGGATCAGGCCCGCCTGTTCGTAGTAGCGCAGCGTATGGGTGGAGACGCCGGTTGTCGCGGCGACCTGGCCGATGGTGAGTGCTTGTGACATGACGGAACTCAGGTTAGGACTTCGAGTGCACTCTAAGTCAAGCGGCGCGCGATGTCATTCGCAAGCGGGAGATTTCGAGGCCAGACAAGGTTGGGGATACTGAGAATCGTCCGGTAGAATCGGCAGCAATCTGTAAGCCACGGGAGCGCGGTCGATGCGAAGCGGCACCCTCAGACGAAAGTGGATGTGGGCAACGGCAGCGGCGCTCGGCTTGCTGACGGCGTCTTCGTGGCGCGCCGATGCAGCGCGCATCACCAGCGTCTCGCCGCAAGGCAAGGTCGCGCAGGTCCGGCAAGTGGTCGTCAAGTTCGACGAAGCGATGATCGCGTTCGGCTCGGCGGCGGCCCCCGCTCCCGCGCAGGTGCATTGCAACGACGCGGCCGCCGCCGCCGGCCAGGCTCACTGGGTCGACGACAAGACCTGGGCGTGGGACTTCGCGGCGGACCTGCCGCCCGGCCTGAGTTGCACCGTCGCGCTCAACGAAGGGTTGAAGTCGTTTGCCGGCCACGCCATCACGGGGCCGCACCGCTATGCGTTTCAGACCGGCGGGCCGTTCGTCCAGGAGATTCGTCCCGGCGACGGCGAGATCGAGGAAGACCAGGCGTTCGTGTTGCAGTTGAACGGACCGGCCACGGATGCCTCGGTGCACGATCATGTGTGGTGCGAATCGAGCGGCCTCGGCAACCGTATCCCCGTCAAGAAACTCGACGACGCTGCGCGTGCGGCGCTGCTCAAGCACTTCCACCTGAAAAAATATGCGGATCGCATCCTGACGCTCCAGTGTCAGCAGACGCTGCCCTCCGCGACCAAAATGCAACTGGTCTACGGCGCAGGCGTGGCGGGCCCGAGCGGGCTCGCCAACGACGTCGAGCGCCGCTTCGACTACACCGTGCGCGAACCGTTCGCCGCCAGCTTCTCGTGCGAACGCGACAATGCCAAGGCGCCGTGCACGCCGCTGCGCCCGGTGCAGGTGCGGTTTAACGCGCCGATCAGCCGCGCCGACGCCGAAAAGCTCACGTTGAAGGGTCCCGGCGGCACGATTTCACCGACCTTCAAGCCCGACGACAAGGATTCCGAAACGTCGACGGTCGAATTCGCCGCGCCGCTGCCCGAGCACGCCGAGCTCACCATCGAGATTCCCACCAACCTGAAAGACGTCAGCGGCCGCGCGCTCACCAACGCCGATCTGTTCCCGCTCAAGAGCGCCACGGCGCCGATGCCGCCGCTCGCCAAATTCTCGTCGGGGACCTTCGGCATCGTCGAACGTTTCGCGGAGCCGGACATGCCCGCGCTCGTGCCGGTCACGCTGCGCAACGTCGAGGCCGACCTGCATGTGGCCGGCCTGAACGCCGGCAACGCGCAGTTCAGCAAACTGCGCGTCGACGCGGACACCGATATCCGCCACTGGATGCGTCTCGTCGACCAGTTCGACGGCTACTCGATGAACCGCTCGAGCATCGACAAACTGATGCCCGGACTGCTGCAGCGCTCGAAGAATCCGGTGTTGGTGCAGCGCCCGCCCGACGAAGCCGCCGACGATAACAGGAAGGACCCGGAAATCGACATCCGCTCGCTGTCGCTGCTCGCGGGACAACGCGGCGTCGAAACCCTCGCGTTGCCGAAGGAAGACCCGAAGGCCCTGCGGCCGTTCGAAGTGGTCGGCGTGCCGGTGACGAAGCCCGGCTTCTATGTGATCGAACTGGCCTCGCCCGCGCTCGGCGCCTCGCTGCTCGGCAAGCAAGCGCCCATGTACGTGCGCACCGCGGTGCTCGTCACCAACCTGGGCGTGCACTTCAAGCAAGGGCGCGAAAACAGCGTGGTGTGGGTGACCTCGCTCGACAAGGGCCAGCCCGTGCCGAACGCGGCGATCCAGGTGAGCGACTGCAATGGCGCGGCGCTCGCCTCCGGCAAGACCGACGCGCACGGCGTGCTGACCATCGACAAGACGCTCGCACCCGTGCAGGAATGCGGCGATACGAGTTTCGAAGGCCTGTTCGTCTCGGCGCGCGTCGACGACCCGAAGAGCGGCGCCGACATGGCGTTCGTGCGTTCGGACTGGAATCGCGGCATCGAGTCGTGGCGCTTCAACGTACCCACGGACACCAGCATCGAGCAGACGGTTCGCGCCCATACCATCTTTGACCGCACACTGTTGCGCGCCGGCGAGACAGTTTCGATGAAGCATCTGATTCGCGTCGAAACCTTGCACGGCTTCGCTTATCCGCAGAAGTATCCGACCCGGGTGACGATTCGCCATCTCGGCAGTGGCCAGACTTATCATCTGCCGCTCAAATGGGCGGCCGACCACAGCGCCGATTCGAGCTTCACGATTCCCGTAGCGGCAAAACTGGGCGAATACAGCGTCACGCTCGACGATGGCGATGCGGACGCGACGGCGGCGTCCGGCGCGCCCTCCGGCGCGGCGAACGGCAACGGCGACGACAACAACAGCGGTGACAGCAACGATAGCGGCGACGCCGGCGACAGCGACAATAACAGCGCCTTGCCGCACATGAGCTACGAATCCGGCAGCTTCCGCGTCGAGGAATTCCGCTTGCCTGTCTTCAAGGGCACGCTTGCCGTGCGCGACGAAAAGATCCATCCGCTGGTCGCCGCGAAACAGGCGCCGCTCACGCTGCAGATCGCCTATGTGTCGGGCGGCGCGGCGGCGAATCTCCCGGTGCAGGTGTCGGCATTGCTCAAGAGCACGACACCCGGCTTCACCGACAGCTTCCCGGACTTCAGCTTCACGCCCTACACGCCGCAAACCGGTGACGACACCTCGGCCTCGGACGACGAAGACAGCGACTCGCAACAACCCGCCGACGACGGCGCCAGGCTGATCGCCGACAAGGAGGCGGTCACGCTCGATCGCAACGGCTCCGGCGGCCTTACGCTGAAGAACCTGCCGCACGTCGACGCCCCCAAACGCCTCGCGCTGGAGGCGACCTTCGCCGATCCGAACGGCGAGGTGCAGACGATCTCCGGCAGCGCGACGCTATGGCCCGCCGCGGTGGTGGCGGGCATCAAGTCAGGGCAATGGGTGTCGGTGGGCAACACGGTGCCGGTCAAGGCGCTGGCGCTCGACCTCCAAGGCAAGCCGCGCGCCGGCGTGGCGCTCGACGTGCATGGCTACGCGCGCATCACGACGACCTCGCGAAAGCGCATGGTCGGCGGCTTCTACGCCTATGACAACCACACCGAGACAAAGGATCTCGGCTCGCTGTGCAGCGGCAAGAGCGACGACCACGGCCTGCTTGCCTGCGAGGCGAAACTGCGCGACGCGGGCAACATCGACCTCGTCGTCACGGCCAAGGACGGCGACGGCAATGTATCGACGGCAAGCAGTTCGGTGTGGGTCACGCGGGAAGACGAGTTGTGGTTCGGTGGCGAGAACACCGACCGCATCGACGTGCTGGCCGAGAAGCCGTCGTATGAACCCGGCGAGACGGCGCGCTTCCAGGTGCGCATGCCGTTCCGCTTCGCCACCGCGCTGGTCGCGGTCGAACGCGAAGGCATCCTCGAAACGCACGTCGTGCAACTGGACGGCAAGGATCCGACCGTCGAGCTGAAAGTCGACGAGGCCTGGGGGCCGAACGTCTACGTGTCGGTGCTGGCCTTGCGCGGGCGGATTCACGAAGTGCCGTGGTACTCGTTCTTCACATGGGGCTGGAAAGCACCGCTCGAATGGGCCCGCGCGTTCTGGTACGAAGGCCGTCAATACGAAGCGCCGACGCCGCTCGTCGATCTGTCGAAGCCGGCCTTCCGCTACGGCATGGCCGAAATCAAGGTGGGCACGGCCGCACACAGGCTGGCGCTGACCGTCACGCCGGATGCGAAGTCCTACACCGTGCGCGGCAAGGCGCACGTCAAGGTGCACGTGCAGATGCCGGGCGGCAAGCCCGCACCGGCGGGTACGCAGATCGCCGTGGCGGCCGTCGACGAAGCCCTGCTCGAACTGATGCCCAACCAGAGTTGGGACGTGCTCGACGCGATGCTGGCGCGGCGTGCTTACGGCGTCGAGACCTCGACCGCACAGATGGAGATCATCGGGCGCCGCCACTTCGGACGCAAGGCGGTGCCGGCCGGCGGTGGCGGCGGTCACAGCGCGACGCGCGAACTGTTCGACACGCTGCTGTTGTGGAACCCGCGTGTGACGCTCGATGCGAACGGCGATGCCACGCTCGAGGTCCCGCTCAACGATGCGCTGACGAGCTTCCGGATCGTCGCCGTCGCGGCGCTCGGCCCGGGCATGTTCGGCACCGGCAGCACCTCGATTCGCAGTACCCAGGATCTGCAACTGATCTCGGGCCTGCCGCCGCTCGTGCGCGAAGGCGACCTGTTCCGCGCACAGTTCACGGTGCGCAACACGACCGTCCGCGCGATGAAAGTAGTCGTGACGCCAAACGTGCCGGGCTTGACGCTTGCCGCACAAACGGTGGACCTCGCCGCAGACTCGGCACGCGAAATCGCCTGGACCGTGACGCCCCCCGATGGCCTTGCCGATACGCCATCCGGCGCCCTCACGTGGACCGTGGCGGCGGCTGAGCAAGGCGGCCCGCATGCGAGCGATGCGCTGAAAATCGCGCAGCGCGTCACCGCTGCCGTGCCCGTCACGGTCCAGCAAGCGACGCTCGCTCAAGTCGACGGCACGCTGTCGTTGCCGGTGGCCGCGCCGCCTGACGCAAGCACAACTCAGGCGGGGGCGATCCGCGGCGGCATCGCGGTGTCGCTGCAGTCGAAGCTGTCCGACGGGCTGCCCGGCGTGCGCCGCTGGTTCGAACGCTATCCGTACAACTGCCTCGAACAGCAAACTTCACGGGCGCTTGGACTTCGCGACCCGGCGCAATGGCAAGCGGTGGTGGCACGCATGCCGGTGTATCTGGACCGCGACGGCCTCGCCAACTACTTCCCGCCGAGCGACGACAGCGGCAACCACGGCAGCACGACGCTCAGCGCCTATCTGCTCGCCGTGACCGACGAAACGGCCCGGCTCGATCCGCGCTTCGCACTGCCCGACGACGTGCGCGGCAAGCTCGAAGCGGGCCTCGTGAGTTTTGTGCAAGGCAAGATCCAGCGCGATGTCTGGGCGCCCCGCAAGGACCTCGAACTGCGCAAGCTCGAAGCGCTCGAAGCCCTGTCGCGCTACGGGATGGCGCAGCCGAACATGCTCGAGTCGATCGAGATCGCGCCGAATCAATGGCCGACTTCGGCGCTGCTCGACTACTACGCGATTCTGTCGCGCGTGCAGGGCATTCCCCAGCGCGACGACAAGCGCGCCCAGCTCGAACAGATCCTGCGCGCACGGCTCACGTATCAGGGCACCCGTCTCACCTTCTCGACCGAAGCCAGCGACGATCTCTGGTGGCTGATGACCGGCACCGAAGACAACGCGGCCCGCACCGCGCTGACCTTCGTCGACGCGCCCGCGTGGAAGGACGAGATGCCACGCCTCGTCGCCGGTCTGCTGGCGCTGCAACGCAACGGCGCGTGGCAGACCACGACCGCCAACGTGTGGGGGTCGCTCGCGGTGCAGCGCTTCTCGCAGGTCTTCGAGAGCACGCCGGTTAGCGGGCAGACGCGGCTGCAACTCGGCACGCTCGAGAAAACGATCTCGTGGAATCAGGCCGCAGCGGCGACGACAGCCAATGCAACCACGCCGGCGACTTCAGCCGCGTCCGCGACGCCTGCCACCCAAACCAGGGACAGCCATAGCCAGCTTCTGCCGTGGCCGCCTGCCAACCAGGGCAGCGCGTCGCCGTTGATCCTGACTCACGACGGCGCCGGCAAGCCATGGGCCACCATCGAAAGCCTCGCCGCCGTGCCGTTGAAAACACCGTTCGCAGCCGGCTACCGCATCACCAAGACCGTGACGCCGCTCGACCCGGCGGTCAAAGGCGTCTACACGCGCGGCGACGTGGTGCGGGTGCATCTGGACATCGATGCGCAGACCGACATGACCTGGGTCGTCGTCAACGATCCGGTGCCGGCCGGCGCGACGATTCTCGGCTCGGGTCTGGGACGCGATTCCACGGCGGCCACGCAAGGGGAAAACAGCAGCCCGGACGCCGGGCGTGGCCCATGGCCGGCGTTTATCGAACGCGGTTTCGACGCTTACCGGGCGTACTACGATTATTTGCCGAAGGGCAAATTTTCAGTCGAGTACACGGTGCGGCTCAACAACGTCGGCACGTTCGGTCTGCCGCCGACACGCGTCGAGGCGCTCTATGCACCGTCGACGTTCGGCGCGTTGCCGAATGCGCCGCTGGTGGTCCAGCCTGCTGCGGGCACCGCGCCTGCAGCCCCGAAGTGAGGCGACGCGAGACGCAGGCTGATCTCGCAGCGCGAATGGAAGCGATGAACGACGCACACAGCACACGGCATGTCACTCACCCCCTGGTACGACACCAGGAGCGGGCCAGCATGTCCCATTCAGGGCAAAGCGGCTTCGTTGCCTGGCTCGGAATGGCTGGCCACTGCGTCCCGCGCGCGCCGCGCCTGCTTGCCCGCATGGCGCTATGCGTCGGCCTGTTCGGCACCTCGGCGAGCGCGTTGGCCCTGCCCTCGTTCGATCAGGTCCACGCACGCTGGCGCAGTTCGGACTGGGTGCTGCTCGCGCGCGACGGCGAACCGCTGCAGCGCACGCGCATCGACAACACCGAGCGCCGCGGCGACTGGATCGCGCTCGCCGATGTCTCGCCGGCGCTGCGCCAGGCGATCGTGGTGTCGGAGGACAAGCGCTTCTACGAACATAGCGGCGTCGACTGGCGCGGCGCCGCCGGCGCTGCCTGGGCCAACCTGTGGAATACGCGTACGCGCGGCGCCTCGACCGTGACGATGCAGTTGACTGGCCTGCTGGACGACGACCCACAACGTTCAGGACAACGTTCGATTGCGCAGAAGGCCGGCCAGGCCGTCAACGCCCTGTGGCTCGAGCGGACATGGCGCAAGGACCAGATCCTCGAAGCGTATGTGAATCTGGTGCCGTTTCGCGGCGAGACGATCGGCTTGTCGGCGCTCTCGATGACGCTGTTCGGCAAGGCGCCCTCCGGTCTCGACGAGCGTGAAGCGGCGGTGGCCGCCGCGCTGATCCGCGCGCCGAACGCCTCCTATGCGAAGGTCAGCGAACGCGCCTGCCGGATTCTGCGCGACATGCAGGCGGCCGGCCAATGCGCGAATCTCGGCGGCTTCGTGCAACTGGCATTCGCCCGTCCCGCGCCCGCATCGCTCTCGCTTGCGCCCGATAACAACTCGCTCGCGCCGCATTTCGCCCGGCGCGTGGCGGCCGAGGTGCATCCGGCGGCCGGCGACCGCATCAGGTCCACGCTCGACGCGAACCTGCAACGCTTCGCACGCGACACGCTCACCCGCACCCTGCTCGAACTGAACGCCCGCGCGCATCCGCGCAATGTGCAGGACGGCGCGGTCGTGGTGCTCGATAACGCCAGCGGCGAGGTGCGCGCATGGGTCGGCTCGTCGGGCGCGCTGTCCGGCGCCCGCGAGGTGGATGCGGTGCTTGCGCTGCGCCAGGCCGGCTCGACGCTCAAGCCGTTCCTGTACGCCGAGGCGCTCGACGAGCGGCGGCTCACCACGGCGTCGCTGCTCGACGACGCACCGCTTGATCTGGCCGCCGGCGGCGGCCTGTATATCCCGCAGAATTACGACAAGGACTTCAAGGGCTGGGTTAGCGTGCGCACGGCGCTCGGCTCGTCGCTGAACGTGCCGGCGGTGCGCACGCTGGTCATGGTGACGCCGCACCGCTTCGCCAGGACCCTCACCGCGCTCGGCTTGCCACTCACGCAGAGCGGCGACTACTACGGCTATAGCCTCGCGCTCGGCAGCGCCGACGTCACCCTGCTGGCGCTGACCAACGCGTACCGGGCTCTCGCGAACGGCGGTCTGGCGGCACCGACCGTCGATCTGCCGGGTCGCGCTGCGCCGCGCGCCCCGGCAGCGAAGGCACCCCAGCGCGTCTTCAGCGCCGACGCCAGTTTCATCATCACCACCGTGCTGTCGGACAACAACGCGCGCACCCGCACCTTCGGGTTCGACAGCCCGCTCGCCACGCGCTTCTTTTCCGCCGTCAAAACCGGCACCAGCAAGGATATGCGCGATAACTGGACGGTCGGTTTCACCTCGCGCTATACGGTGGGCGTGTGGGTCGGCAATGCGGACGGCACGCCGATGTGGGACGTGTCGGGCGTGACCGGTGCCGCGCCGGTGTGGGCCGCGCTCGTCGGCTACCTGCATCGGCGTTTGCCGAGCACGACGCCGGCCATGCCACCGGGGGTGATCGAGACGCGCATCGCGTTTGAAAACAACGCAGAACCCGCGCGCAACGAGTGGTTCATGCGCGGTACCGAAACCCCGCTGGTCGGCCTTGCAGCGGATGCGGACGCCGCCGCGCGCCGGGTCTCGACGCGCGGCGCGGTGCGCATCGGCACGCCCACCGACGGCACGATCTTCGCGCTCGATCCCGATATTCCTGCGGCCCGACAGCGCATTTCATTCGAGCGGGCGAGCGGCGCCTCGACGCTCAGCACATGGCGGCTCGACGGCAAGCCCCTCGGCCATGCCCCACGCGTGCCGTGGTTGCCATGGCCCGGCCATCATCTGCTGGAGCTCGTCAATGCCGACGGCAGCGTCGCCGATGCGGTGCATTTCGAGGTGCGCGGTGCTCTCGCGCGCAAGCTTCCGGCACCCGGCGCGTCACAACAGCCTACTCATTAGGCAAAAGGTTTAAATAATGTTCGAGCGATTTACTTGTCACGAAACGATCGGTATAAATCGTCGGCTTTCATAAGAAGGGCGCGCAATTTATCCTATGCTTAAGCGCAGCGCAGCCGGGCATCTGCGATTCGTCAGGCGCAACGGCCTGGCGCAGTTCGCCTGAGCGTGCCACGTCGTATCGCAAACGCCCTGCGTCCCCACCATCCGGTGCCGCGCAACCGCGCGGCGTTTTCACCCGCCGGCGTCTCGACAGAACGCCGGCACTCAAGAGAGACCGTCATGAGCCTACTCGATACCCTCGGATCCATGCTCGGCCAGTCGCCTGAAGGCGGCGGCGGCCAGCAGGCCCTCATCAGCACCGCGCTCGAATTCGTCAACAACCAGCCGGGCGGCCTGAACGGCCTGATCCAGCAGTTCAAGGACAAAGGCGCCGGCGACATCATCAGTTCGTGGGTCGGCAACGGCGAAAACCAACCGATCTCGGCGGACGTGCTGCATAGCGTGCTCGGCTCGGATACCGTCGCCAATCTCGCCGCCAAGGCCGGCGTGCAGCCCGACCAGGTCGCGGGACTGCTGTCGCAGGTCCTGCCGCACGCCGTCAATGCGGCTACGCCCAATGGTGAAGTCCCCGCCGCAGGCCAGGTGGACACGGGCAGCGTGCTCGGCGCGCTCGGTAGCCTGTCGTCGCTGTTCGGCAAGGGCAACGCGTAACTCCGCATGTTTGCCGGGCGGCGCTGGTTGAGTCGCCCCGGCATTACCCAACGCGCCGGTTCAGGCGCGCCGCGGCAAATAAAAAGGGCAACGAATCTCGATTCGTTGCCCTTTTTTCATTCGCCCGGCAGAACAAGGAGGAGCTTGCCGCACGCGCCGCAGATGCAACGCGTGCGACTCGACGCCGCTTAGTGCACGACGCGGTCGAACACCAGCTTGCCGTCGTCCACTTCGACCGGAATCACATCCTTCGGGCCGAACTTGCCCGCCAGAATCAGCTTCGCGACCGGATTCTCGATCTCCTGCTGGATCGCACGCTTCAACGGCCGCGCGCCGAACAGCGGGTCGTAACCGACCTTGCCGATCAATTCCAGCGCCTCATCCGAGACCACCAGTTGCATATCGAGCTTCGCGAGCCGCTCCTGCAGCCGTTGCAACTGGATCCTGGCAATCGACTGGATATTCGATCGATCGAGCGCATGGAACACGACGACGTCGTCGATCCGGTTCAGGAATTCGGGGCGGAAATGCAGCTTAACCTCTTCCCACACCGCATCCTTCACGGCGTCCTGCGGCTCGCCGACCATCGACTGGATCACTTGCGAACCGAGGTTCGAGGTCATCACGATCACGGTGTTCTTGAAGTCGACGGTACGTCCCTGGCCATCGGTCATGCGGCCGTCGTCGAGCACCTGCAGCAGCACGTTGAACACGTCCGGGTGCGCCTTCTCGATCTCGTCGAGCAGGATCACGCTGTACGGCTTGCGACGCACCGCTTCGGTCAGATAACCGCCTTCCTCGTAGCCGACGTAGCCCGGCGGCGCGCCGATCAGCCGCGCGACGCTATGCTTCTCCATGAACTCGCTCATATCGATGCGGATCAGATGATCTTCCGAATCGAACAGGAACGACGCCAGCGCCTTGCACAGTTCGGTCTTGCCCACGCCCGTCGGGCCGAGGAACAGGAACGAGCCGTACGGACGGTTCGGATCGGCGAGACCGGCGCGCGAGCGACGGATCGCGTCGGCCACTGCCGAAATCGCTTCGTCCTGGCCGACCACGCGGTCGTGCAGCTTTGCTTCGATCTGCAGCAGCTTTTCGCGCTCGCCCTGCATCATCCGCGACACGGGAATGCCGGTCGCACGCGACACCACTTCGGCGATTTCTTCAGCCCCCACTTGCGTGCGCAACAGACGCGGACGGGTGGGATTGTTCTGCTCTTTCGCCTCGGCCTGGGTGACTTCCTTCAGTTGCGCTTCGAGCCCCGGCAGCTTGCCGTACTGCAGTTCGGCGACCTTCTCCAGCTTGCCTTCGCGTTGCAGGCGCGTGATTTCCGCGCGGGTCTTCTCGATCTCTTCCTTCAGTTGCGCACTGCCCTGCACCGCGGCCTTTTCGGCGGTCCAGATTTCTTCGAGGTCCGAATATTCGCGGTTCAGCCGCTCGATTTCTTCCTCGATCAATTGCAGGCGCTTCTGCGAGGCTTCGTCCTTTTCCTTCTTGACGGCTTCGCGCTCGATCTTGAGCTGGATCAGACGGCGGTCGAGCCGGTCCATTTCTTCGGGCTTCGAATCGATTTCCATCTTGATCTTCGAAGCGGCCTCGTCGATCAGATCGATCGCCTTGTCCGGCAGGAAACGGTCCGTGATGTAGCGATGCGACAGTTCGGCCGCCGCGACGATCGCCGGGTCGGTGATGTCCACGCCGTGGTGCAGCTCATACTTTTCCTGCAAACCGCGCAGGATGGCGATGGTCGCTTCCACCGACGGCTCGTCGACCAGCACTTTCTGGAAACGCCGCTCGAGTGCCGCGTCCTTCTCGATGTACTTGCGGTACTCGTCGAGCGTGGTGGCGCCGACGCAATGCAGCTCGCCGCGCGACAAGGCCGGCTTGAGCATGTTGCCGGCGTCCATTGCCCCTTCGGCCTTGCCTGCGCCGACCATGGTGTGGATTTCGTCGATAAAGACGATGGTCTGGCCTTCGTCCTTGGCGATGTCGTTCAGCACGGCCTTCAGGCGCTCTTCGAATTCGCCGCGATACTTGGCGCCGGCAAGCAACGCCGCCATATCGAGCGAGAGCACGCGCTTGCCTTTGAGCGTCTCCGGCACCTCGCCGTTGACGATGCGCTGCGCGAGCCCTTCGACGATAGCGGTCTTGCCCACGCCCGGCTCGCCGATCAGCACCGGGTTGTTCTTGGTGCGGCGCTGCAGGATCTGGATCGACCGGCGGATCTCGTCGTCGCGGCCGATCACTGGATCGAGCTTGCCCGCGCGCGCCCGCTCGGTCAGATCGATCGTGTATTTTTTCAGGGCTTCGCGCTGGCTCTCCGCGTCCTGGCTATGCACCTGCGAGCCGCCGCGCACGGCGGCAATGGCCGATTCCAGCGACTTGCGCGACAGGCCATGCTGACGCGCGAGGCGCCCGGCCTCGCCCTTGTCGTCGGCGACCGCGAGCAGGAACATTTCGCTGGCGATGAACGTGTCGTTGAGTTTTTGCGCTTCCTTGTCGGCCTGGTTCAGCAGGCCGGTCAGATCGCGGCCGATCTGGACGTTGCCGTCGGTGCCCTGCACCTGCGGCAGACGCGTGATGGCGTCGTTCAGCGCGGTTTGCAGCGCCTGAACGTGCACGCCGGCGCGCGACAGCAGCGAGCGCGCCGAGCCGTCCTGTTGGGCGACCAGCGCCGCGAGCAGGTGGACCGGCTCAATGTACTGATTGTCACGGCCGACGGCCAGACTCTGCGCATCCGCCAACGCTTCCTGGAATTTAGTGGTGAGCTTGTCGACTCTCATCAAGAGACCTCCAATTTTCGAATATCACCAAAATGAGGCGTTTTTTGCGGGTTTCAAGCGCTTTTTTGCATGCAGTGGCAAGTATTTAACAATTGGGTCGAACAACCGGCCTGGCCTCGTCAATCCGCAGACGAAACCCCGCCGTCGCCGGGGATGGCCAACTCGATCGGAATGATCGGGCGCATGCCGAGCAGCGCCGCCAGGGGTCCCGCAGGCTCGGCCAACTCCCCGATCGTATGCCGATCGAGTTCGGATAGAAACGCATGCCGCGCCATTTCCAGCACCCCCTTCAAGCGGCATTGCGACTGGATCACGCAATCGCGATGGCTGCCGCGCTCGTCGGGAAAACAGCCCACCAGCGCAAAATCGCTTTCGGTGGCCCGCACCACTTCGCCCACCGTCAGCGAGCCCGAGTGCTCGAACAGGCGCAGGCCGCCGTTGCGGCCACGCACGGTTTCGACCCAGCCGAGTTCACCGAGCCGTTGCACGATCTTCATCAGATGGTTTTTCGAAATCCCGTAGGCATCCGAGATATCCTGGATCGTCGACAAGCCTTCGCCGCGCACCGCCAGATACAGCATCACGCGTAGCGAGTAATCCGTGTAGTCGGTCAGTCTCATAATTGGACTTTCATGATGAGCGACGACGACGATCCGCTGGCAGACCGTGTCGGCGCGAGGGTTGTCGGTTTAGCCGGTACGCCATAACATGCAGGGGCCGCGCATGTTATGGCGCGGAGTTTCCGTAATCTGGCTCATTCTGAATGGTATCGTTTGCGCGCAGCGTTGTTTTTCCGATCAATGCGATTGGGGCGCACGATTTCCCATAGCGCCGATCGCCTCCGAGCTTCTCCGTGGTCACCGCATGAACCCAACCTTTACGCCGACGGCGGCCGTGCCGCGACACGCCGCACCCGATGAAGCCAATATCCGAGAACTCGTGTATGCATTTTATGAGCGGGTGCGTGCCGACGCCCTGCTCGGCCCCGTCTTCGAGCAGGCATTGGCAGGACGCTGGGACGAGCATCTGCCGAAGATGTGCACGTTCTGGGCAAGCCTCGTGCTCGGCGCGAAACAGTACCGCGGCAATGTTCAACAGGCGCATCAGCCGTTGCCGGGCATCGAGCCGCGGCATTTCAGCCACTGGCTGTATCTGTTTCTGGATACCGTGGAATCGCGCTATGAACCCGCTGCGGCGATCCGTTTCATGGAACCGGCTTTGCGCATCGCGCAAAGCCTGCAATTGAGCCGGTTCGGGTGGGATTACACGATTCCTGCCGAGCAACAAGCATTGCTCGCGCGGGTTGCGCCGCGCAGGCGCGAGGATTGACGCGCGCTATTGCGGCTTTGCGGAGTTCGCCGGCTTCGTATCGAGCGGATCGATACCCCAGCGCGCGAGTGCGGCTTCGTCGGTGACGCGGGCATCGACCCAACGCTCGCCGTGCTCGGTTTTTTCCTTCTTCCAGAACGGCGCCGCGGTTTTCAGGTAGTCCATCACGAACTCGCACGAGGCAAACGCATCGCCGCGATGCGCCGCGGTGGTCGCCACCAGCACGATCTGATCGAGCGGCATCAGTTTGCCGACCCGATGGACCACCAGCACCTCGATGCCCGGCCAGCGCTCGCGCGCAGCCTCGACGATCGCGCCAAGCGACTTCTCCGTCATGCCCGGATAGTGTTCCAGCTCCATGGTTTGCACGGCGCTGCCGTCGTTCAGATCGCGCACGGTGCCGACAAAGCAGGCCACCGCGCCGACCTTCGGATTTTGCGCGCGCAACACCGCCACCTCGGTGCTGAGGTCGAAATCTTCGGTCTGGACGCGAACCGTCATCGCATGCCCCTTATCCCTTAGCCGCCGGTGACGGGAGGAAAGAACGCGACTTCGCAGCCGTCGGTAATGCGGGTGCTGGCGCCGGTCATCTCATGGTTGCAGGCCATGCGCAGCGCGCGGCCTTCGGCGAGCGTCTCCGCCCAGATGCCGCCGCGCACGCGTAGCCAGCTCCGCACGTCGCCCACGGTGGCGACGCTGTCGGGCACCTGAACCGTCTCTTCAGCCGTACCGAGCGCTTCGCGCACGCTGGCAAAATATTTCAGATCAATCTTCATCGGGCTCGCCGCCGGACAAGGCCGGCGTCAGTTCAACAGTTCGGAAAAGGGAATGAAGCGCACGGTCTCGCCGGCGCTGATCGCGTGATTGGGTGGATTGTCGATCAGGCCGTCGCCCCATACCGTCGAAGTCAGTACAGCCGAACTCTGGTTCGGGAACAGATCGAGACCGCCCGCCGGATTGATGCGAGCGCGCAGAAATTCATTGCGCCGGTCGGCTTTGGACTGTGTGAAGTCGGCGCGCAGCGACAACGCACGCGGCGTAACGGTGCGCACGCCGGACAGGCGCAGCACGAACGGCCGCACGAACAGCAGGAAGGTGACGAAGCTCGACACCGGGTTGCCCGGCAGGCCGATGAAGAAGGTTTCAGCCGGGGTCGCCGCGCCTGGGGTAGCCGCGGCTGGCGCGCCGCCGGCCACTGCCTCGCCCGCCCCGGGTGCCGCAGCACGCCGCACCGCGCCGAACGCGAGCGGCTTGCCCGGCTTCATGGCGATCTGCCACATCGCCAGACGCCCTTGCGCTTCGACGGCCGGCTTCACATGGTCTTCCTCGCCCACCGAAACGCCGCCGCAGGTGATGATCAGGTCGTGCGCCTGTGCGGCTTCACGCAGGGTCTCGCGGGTCGCGTCGAGGCGGTCGGCGACGATGCCGTAATCGGTCACCTCGCAGCCGAGCTTTTCGAGCAGCCCGCGCAGCGTGAAGCGATTCGAGTTGTAAATGGCGCCGGGCTTGAGCGGCTCGCCGGGCATGGTCAGCTCGTCGCCGGTAAAGAACACCGCCACCTTGACGCGCCGCACGACCGGAAGCTCGGCGCAACCGACCGATGCCGCCAGTCCCAGGGCCTGTGGGGTCAGGCGCGTACCCGCCGGCAAGATCACCGAGCCGCTGCGGATATCCGCGCCTTGCGCCGTGATCCACTCGCCCGCCTTCGGCATGTGCAGGATCGTCACCGCGTCGCCGCTGGCTTCGGTCTGCTCCTGCATGACGATCGCATCGGCGCCCGGCGGCACTGTCGCACCGGTGAAAATGCGCGCCGCCGTGCCGGCTGCGAGCGGCTGCGGCGGGTGACCGGCCGGAATGCGCTGCGACACCGGCAAGCGCCGCTCGCCCTGGCTGAGATCGGCAATCCGCACCGCGTATCCGTCCATCGCGCTGGTGTGCATCGGCGGCACGTCGAGCGGCGAAACCACGTCGGCGGCCAGCACGCGGTTCAGCGCAGCGAGCGTAGGCAGCGTTTCTGTGCCGGCCACGGCGCTGGCCGCGCCGAGCAGCGTGGCAAGGGCGTCGGCAGTGGAAAGCAGCGGGGCGCGAGGCGCGGCAGGCGCCGGAGAAATGGGCGTGGACATCGAGGGGAAGGCCCGCAGGACGGAAAAGAATATTGTAGCGGTCCGCGGAGAAGGCTGGGGGCGGCCTGACCTTATGTACGGGTTTTGCGCAGCACCGGGGAGGCGAGCGCCGCGCCAAAAACACAACGGCCATGGCGAGCGTCCCTGTCAGCAGGGCCTGCACCATGGCCGTCGTATCAAGCGTGTCTGAATGAGCTGCCGTATCGCGCGAGACGGCGTTTCGTCCGGGACGACAAGAAGCTGCCGCCACACCGCCGCCGTCCCGCGCGGCCGTCGTCGCGGCCCTTAAGCCTCCGTATGCGCTACAACGAAGTCCTTCACGCGCTGCACGTCCGCCGGCAGCACTTCGAACCGCTGCGGCAGCGACTCGATCCCGGCAAACGCCGCCGGCCGCTCCGGCTCGCGCAGCAGCGCTTCGCGGATCGTCTCGCCGAACTTGATCGGCTGCGCCGTCTCCAGCACGATCATCGGGATGCCCGGCTGCAGATGCTCGCGCGCGACCTTCAGGCCGTCGGCCGTATGGGTGTCGATCATCGTGCCGTAGCGCTCGAACACGTCGCGGATCGCCTCGACACGGTCCGCATGGCTGCTGCGCCCCGACACGAAGCCGAACTCCTGCACCCGCGCGAAATCGCCGCTCGCCGCCAGATCGAAGCCGCCCTTCTCTTCGACGTCGCGGAACAGTTGCAGCACCCGCGCCGGATCGCGCCCCAGCAGATCGAACACAAAGCGCTCGAAGTTCGAGGCCTTCGAAATGTCCATGCTCGGGCTGCTGGTGTGATACGTTTCGGCCGCCTTGCGCACGCGGTAGATGCCGGTGCGGAAGAACTCGTCGAGCACGTCGTTCTCGTTGGTCGCGACGACCAGCTTCTCGACGGGCAGGCCCATCATCCGCGCAATGTGACCGGCGCAGACGTTGCCGAAGTTGCCCGACGGCACCGTGAACGAGACGCGCTCGTCGTTCGATTTCGTCGCGGCGAAATAGCCCTTGAAGTAATAGACGACCTGCGCCACCACGCGCGCCCAGTTGATCGAATTGACCGTGCCGATCTTGTACTTCGCCTTGAACGCGTGATCGTTCGAAACGGCCTTGACGATGTCCTGGCAATCGTCGAACACGCCTTGCACCGCGAGGTTGAAAATGTTCGGATCCTGCAGGCTGTACATCTGCGCCGTCTGGAACGCGCTCATCTTCTGGTGCGGCGACAGCATGAACACGCGAATGCCCTGCTTGCCGCGCATCGCGTATTCGGCTGCGCTGCCGGTGTCGCCCGAGGTGGCGCCGAGAATGTTCAGCGTCTCGCCGTGCCGCGCCAGCGCGTACTCGAACAGGTTGCCGATCAACTGCATCGCCATGTCCTTGAACGCCAAAGTCGGCCCGTTCGACAACTCCAGCAGTGACAGCGGCGCGCCGTTTTCGACGCCGAGCGTCTTCAGCGGCGTGATCTGCGCGGCGCTTTCGTTGTCGCGCACGTTGCAGTAGGTCGCCGCCGTGTAGGTGCGGCGCGTGAGCATGCGCAGGTCTTCAGCGGGAATGTCGTCGCTGAATTTCGACAGGATCTCGAATGCGAGATCCGCATACGACAGCGTGCGCCAGCGCGTCAGTTCGTCGGCCGTGACCCGCGGATATTCCGCCGGCAGGTACAGGCCGCCGTCGCTGGCGAGACCGCCCAGCAGGATGTTGGAAAACGTATGGCGCTCGCCGGCTCCGGCGCCGCGCGTGGAAAGGTAGTTCATATCAGTCTCTGGCCTAGTTCAGCGCTTCCATGCGCAGCTTGGTCACGTGCGAAACAACCGTCTTCAGTGCTTCGATGTTCCTGATGGCCGCGTTCACGTGCTTTTCGACCGTTTCGTGCGTGATCAGGATGATGTCGGTCTCGCCCTTGCCGTTGGCGTCGACCTGCTCCGATTCCTTTTGCAGCAGCGCGTCGATCGAGATGCCCGTGTCCGCGAGGATGCGCGTGATATCGGCGAGCACGCCAGTCACGTCGGCCACGCGCAGGCGCAGGTAGTAGCCGCTCGTCACTTCGTCGATCGGCAGGATCGGCGTATTCGACAGGCTGTCCGGCTGGAACGCCAGGTGCGGCACGCGATGCTCCGGATCGGCGGTATGCAGGCGCGTCACGTCGACCAGATCCGCCACCACGGCCGAAGCCGTCGGCTCTGCGCCGGCGCCCTTGCCGTAGTACAGCGTGGTGCCGACCGCGTCGCCATGCACGACCACGGCGTTCATCGCACCTTCCACGTTCGCCAGCAGGCGCTTTTCCGGAATCAGCGTCGGATGCACGCGCAGTTCGATGCCCTTGTCGGTGCGGCGCGCGATACCCAGCAGCTTGATGCGGTAGCCGAGTTCTTCCGCATATTTGATGTCGATCGCCGCCAGCTTGCTGATGCCTTCGACATACGCGCGGTCGAATTGCACCGGCACGCCGAACGCGATCGCGCTCATGATGGTGGCCTTGTGCGCGGCATCGACGCCTTCGATGTCGAAGGTCGGATCGGCTTCGGCGTAGCCCAGCTCCTGGGCGGCCTTCAGCGCGGTCGCGAAGTCGAGGCCGCGATCGCGCATCTCGGACAGGATGTAATTCGTCGTGCCGTTGATGATGCCGGCAATGTACTGGATCCGGTTGGCCGTCAGGCCTTCGCGCAGTGCCTTGATGATCGGAATGCCGCCGGCCACCGCCGCTTCGAACGACACCATCACGCCGTTGGCGCGCGCCGCTTCGAAGATTTCGGTGCCGTGCACGGCGAGCAGCGCCTTGTTGGCCGTCACCACGTGCTTGCGGTTGGCGATGGCGCGTAGCACCAGCTCGCGCGCAATGCCCGTGCCGCCGATCATTTCCGCGACGATGTCGATCGACGGATCGTCGACCACGGCGTCGAAGTTATCGGTAATCTCCACCGTGCCGGCCGCGCTGCCGAGCGCCGCCGTCGCCTTGGCCGGATTGCGCACGGCAATGCGCGCAATCTCGATACCGCGCCCGGCGCGCCGTTTGATTTCTTCCTGGTTGCGGCGCAGTACCGTGAAGGTGCCGCTGCCCACCGTGCCGAAGCCCAGCAGTCCAACTTTGATCGGTTCCATGCAGCGTGTGTTTTCGAGTAAGGATTAAGGGAAACGGTTGTGAGCGTCTATCGCGCGTTCGAGTCTACTTTAGACTGCGTGACGTTTTCGATAGCCGTCGAGGAAGCGGGCAATCCGGTTGATCGAATCGGCCAGGTCGTCGACATTCGGCAAGAACACGACACGGAAGTGATCCGGCGTCTTCCAGTTGAAGCCGGTGCCTTGCACCAGCAGCACCCGTTCGGCCAGCAGCAGCTCCAGGATGAACTGCTGGTCGTCTTCGATCGGATACATTTTCGGGTCGAGGCGCGGGAACATGTACAGCGCCGCTTCCGGCTTCACACAGGTGACGCCCGGGATTGCCGTCAGCATGTCATACGCGAGCTGGCGCTGTTTGTACAGGCGGCCGCTCGGCACGATCAGGTCGTTGATGCTCTGGTAGCCGCCGAGCGCGGTCTGGATCGCATACTGGCCGGGCACGTTCGGGCACAGGCGCATCGAGGCGAGGATGCCGAGGCCCTCGAAATAATCTTTCGCGCGGCGCCGGTTGTCGCCGGTCAGCCCCGAGATGAACATCCAGCCGGCGCGATAGCCGCACGAGCGGTAGCTCTTCGAGAGACTGTTGAAGGTCACCGTCAACACGTCTTCGGAAAGCGCCGCCAGCGACGTGTGCTGCTTGCCGTCATAGACGATCTTGTCGTAGACCTCGTCGGCGAAGATCACGAGGCCGTGCTGGCGCGCAATCTCGATCAGGCCGAGCAGCAATTCGTCCGAGTACAGCGCGCCGGTCGGGTTGTTCGGGTTGATGACCACGAGCGCGCGCGTGTTCGGCGTAATCCTGGCGCGGATATCGTCCAGATCGGGCATCCAGCCGTTCGCTTCGTCGCAGAGGTAGTGCACCGGCGTGCCGCCCGAGAGGCTCACGCCGGCCGTCCACAGCGGATAGTCCGGCGCGGGCAGCAGCACTTCGTCGCCGTCGTTGAGCAGGCCCTGCAGCGCCATCACGATCAGCTCCGAGGCGCCGTTGCCGATGTAGATATCGTCCAGCTCGACGCCATGCACGCCCTTTTGCTGGGTGTAATGCATGATCGCCTTGCGCGCGGCAAACACCCCTTTCGAGTCGGAATAGCCAGACGAGCCCGGCAGATTCAGGATCATGTCCTGAATGATCTCGTCGGGCGCGTCAAAGCCGAACGGCGCGAGATTGCCGATGTTCAGCTTGATGATGCGATGGCCCTCTTCTTCGAGCCGCTTCGCATGTTCGAGGACAGGCCCGCGGATGTCGTAGCAGACGTTCAACAGCTTGTTGGATTTGAGAATCGGTTTCACGGCGGGCACTTCATCCTGGGTGAGTAAGGGGCCTATGGGGCTGCCCGCGACACGGCGGTTGCGGGCTGAGGGCATCTGGAGGCGGAGCGGCCGTTTCATGCGCGCTCCGGCGGACTTGTCTGATTTGCGCTCGCGGCGGATTGCGCCGGGTGCACAGGGTACTGAAAGGAAACCGTCCGGGGCACCCTCCGGAACCTCAGGAGGAGCCCTCCGGGACACTTCAGCGCCCCTTCAGCGCTCCTTAAGGAGCGCCTGATAAGGTGCTCGACCACGCGCTGACCCGGCACGTCGGCCAGTATCCGGCAGCAACTTCGGGTGCGGCTTATGGCGGCACGCGAAGCGAGGGGCGCGGCTCCCCGGCTAAAAAGTTATAATTTAGCGGATTTTGGCCGACTTCCGCAATGCACCAAGTGCATGCAGAAGCCCTTTCGGCCCCTTCGTATCCATTGCGCGACGCGTTGCCTGCCGGATCGTCCGGCAAGCAACGCATGATGCCTCACAAGAGCCCGCCGGGCCAGCCCGGTTGCTCCTGAGCGCTCTGGGCCTGGCGCGAAGCGACAGGCTTGGGGGCACTCACTCGGCAAGAACGACTTCGGAAAACGAATTTGAAATTACACCAGGATTCGAGCGGCGCCCTCAACACCGTGACCGGCTACGGCGCCGGCTATGTCGAAATCAATCTCCAGCGCCATGCGGGCAGCATCCTCGTGATGCCGGAGGCGACTGTCATCCCCTGGCCGGTGGCTTCGTTCGAAGCCCTGACCCCAGAGCATTTCGCGATGCTGGTCGAACCGGCGCCCGAAGTGGTCATTTTCGGCAGCGGCGAGCGGCTGCGTTTTCCGCATCCGCGGCTCACCGCGGCGCTCGCGGCGCATCGGATCGGGGTCGAGACGATGGACTTCAAGGCTGCCTGCCGCACCTACAACATTCTGATGGCCGAGGGCCGCAAGGTTGCGGCCGCCTTGCTGATCGAAGCGTAATCGGCGCGGTTCACCTGCTGCCCGTTCGCGTCACGTCGCGTCAGTATCGTAAACTGCGCGTCAGCCGCCGGCGGCCGGCCCTGCGCATCCCGCCGTGCGCAACCGGCCGTCCGCTCCTAACAACACCGATACGCCGCGCGAGCGGCGTCGTAAAAAACAGGCTAATCATCCATGAACGATACGCCGTCCCGGCTACCGCTCAACCGCACCGCCCTCCTGCTGCTGGTGCTCGCCCTTGCCCTGATCTGGTTCGTGCCGCTCGGCTGGCGCCATCTGCTGCCAAGCGACGAAGGCCGCTACGCCGAAATGGCGCGCGAGATGTTCCTGACCGGCGACTGGATCACGCCGCGTTACAACGGCTACAAGTACTTCGAGAAACCGCCGCTGCAAACCTGGGCCAACGCGCTGACCTTCGCGTGGTTCGGCATCGGCGAATGGCAGGCGCGGCTTTACACGGCCTTGACCGGCTTCGCGGGCGTCCTGCTGCTCGGTTACACCGGCGCGCGCGTGTTCAACGCCGCCACCGGCGTGTTCGCCGCGATTGTGCTGGCGACCTCGCCGTACTGGAACCTGATGGGCCACTTCAATACGCTGGACATGGGCCTGTCGTTCTGGATGGAGCTGACACTGTGCGCGCTGCTGCTGGCGCAGCGGCCCAACCTGCCCACCGGGCAGGTGCGCCTGTGGATGTGGATCTGCTGGGCGTCGATGGCGCTCGCGGTGCTTTCCAAGGGCCTGATCGGCGTGATCCTGCCGGGCGCGGTACTGGTGCTGTACACGCTGATCGCACGCGACTGGGCGGTCTGGAAGCGCCTGCACCTGATCGGCGGCCTGATCCTGTTCTTCGCGATCGTCACGCCCTGGTTCGTGCTGGTGCAGCAACGCAACCCGGAATTCCTCAACTTCTTCTTCATCGTCCAGCAGTTCAAGCGCTATCTGACGCCCGAGCAGAACCGCCCCGGGCCGTTCTACTACTTCGTGCCGGTGATTCTGGTGGGCTTCCTGCCGTGGCTGTCGGTGAGCGTGCAGAGCCTGCGCCATGCATGGCGCCTGCCGCGCCAGCCGAACGGCTTCGCGCCGGTCATCATGATGCTGGTGTGGACGGTGTTCATCTTCCTGTTCTTCAGCGCATCGCATTCGAAGCTGCTGTCCTATACGCTGCCGATCGCTCCGGCGCTGGCGCTGCTGATCGGCATGTACCTGCCGCTCGTCACGCCCGCCATGCTGCGGCGCCACCTGGTGGGCTACGCGGTGTTCCTGCTGGTCGCCGCGGTTGGTGCGCAACTGTTCATGGGCCGCTTCGGCGACGCCCGCAATCCGAACGAGCTGTACGTCGCCTACCGTAGCTGGGTGGTGGCCGCGCTCGGCGTCGCCCTGGTGCTGACGCTCGCCGCGCTCTGGCTGAACCGCCGCGGCCGCAGCGGCATCGGCAGCGCCACCGCCATGTTCGGCGCCGCCTGGCTGCTGCTCGGCAGCATCGCCGGCACCGGCCACGACGTTTTCGGCCGCCTGAGCTCCGGCGCCCCGCTCGCGCCGGCCGTCAAGGCGGTGATCGCCACGCTGCCGCCCGACACGCCGTTTTACTCGGTCGGCGTGCTCGATCACACGCTGCCGTTCTATGTCGGCCACACGATGATCATGGTCGAACATGCCGACGAACTGGCCTTCGGCATCTCCGTCGAACCGCAGAAGTGGGTGCCGACGGTGGCGCAATGGGTGCAGCGTTGGGACGCGGACCGCTACGCGCTCGCGCTGCTCCCGCCTGACCGGTACGAAAAGCTGCTGGCGCAGCATGTGCCGATGCAGGTGATCGCGCGCGACTCGCGGCGCGTGATCGTGGAAAAACCCAACGGCGCCCAGACTGGCGCCGCGCAAGCCGATGCGGCAAGCCCAGCTATGGCAAAACCGCAACAATGACCCCATCTCAGGACCTGAACCCTTGATGAATCCGATTTCGCTCTTTTGTATCCTTGCCGGTGTCGCGCTGAACGCCTGCGCGCAGTTGTTGCTGAAGGCCGGCACGAATGCCGTTGGACACTTCGAATTCACCCGTGCGAACATCCTGCCAATCGGCTTCAAGCTGGCCACGCAATTGCCGATCATCGGCGGGTTGGGCTGTTACGTGATCAGCGTCGCCGTGTGGGTGATCGGGCTGTCGCGCGTGGATGTGTCGATTGCCTATCCGATGCTGTCGCTCGGTTATGTGGTCAATGCGATCGCGGCCTGGTATCTGTTCGGCGAGGTGCTGTCGATCCAGCGGCTGGTCGGCATCGGCATCATCCTGATCGGTGTCGTGGTGCTGGCGCGCAGCTAGGCTGCCGTACCGGCTCACCCGGGTTGGCTCGGCTGATGTCGACGCAACCCGGCGTTGCGCTACGGGTTACCCGCTGTTGATTACCGTTTATCGCCGGCAAGACATTCGGCAGACGTAAGGAGCTGTAAGCACCACGCACAATGGGACTTAAACTCGCACAACGCAGTCCCTCCTGTCGAAGTATCCTTGCCGGTTTGTCGCCCCTTTTGGCGCCGCCCTACTTCTTTCGAGCGAAGCATTCATGAGCCAGTCATCAGTCCCGTTTTTGCCGTTTGTCCGTCCGGAAATCGATGAAGAGACCATCCAGGGCGTCGTCGAGGTGCTGCGCTCCGGCTGGATCACGACCGGCCCGCAGAACCAGGCGTTCGAAGCCGCGCTGTCGGAATTCTGCGGCGGCCGCCCCGTGCGCACCTTCAATTCCGGCACGGCCACCCTCGAGATCGGCCTGCGCATCGCCGGCGTCGGCGCCGGCGACGAAGTCATCACCACGCCCGCCTCGTGGGTTTCCACCAGCAATGTGATCTACGAAACGGGCGCCACGCCGGTGTTCGCCGACATCGATCCCAAGACCCGCAACATCGATCTGGATCTGCTCGAGAAGGCCATCACGCCGCGCACCAAGGCGATCATCCCGGTGTATCTGTCCGGCCTGCCGGTCGACATGGACCGGCTCTACGAGATCGCCCGCGCCCACAAGCTGCGCGTCATCGAAGACGCCGCTCAGGCATTCGGCTCGCGCTGGAAAGGCGAGCGCATCGGCAAGCTCGGCGACATCGTCTCGTTCAGCTTCCACGCCAACAAGAACCTGACCTCGATCGAAGGCGGCGCGCTGGTGCTGAACAACGAGGAAGAAGCGATCCTCGCCCAGAAGTACCGCCTGCAGGGCATTACCCGCACGGGTTTCGACGGCATGGATTGCGACGTGCTCGGCGGCAAATACAATCTGACGGACGTGGCCGCGCGCGTGGGCCTCGGCCAGTTGCCGCACCTGGAGCGCTTCCTCGCCCAGCGCAAGAAGCTCGTGCGGGCCTACTTCGCGGGCTTCGAAGGTAGCGCGGCAGTCAGGCTGGGCGTGGGTCTGCCGTTTGCCGACTTCGAAAACAGCAACTGGCACATGTTCCAGATCACGCTGCCGCTCGAAAAGCTGTCGATCGACCGCGCCGGCTTCATGGGCCAGTTGAAGGAACGCGGCATTGGTTCGGGCGTACATTACCCGGCGATCCACCTGTTCTCGCTGTACCGCGCGCACGGCTTCAAGGAAGGGATGTTCCCGCATGCGGAGCGCTTCGGCGCCACCACCGTCACGCTGCCGCTCTTCACGCTGATGAACGAAGGCGACGTGGCGCGGGTCTGCCACGCGGTCAATGAAATTTGCGAACAATACGGAAAATAAGCGGAAATGAGTCAAACGGAACATCGCTCTCCGATGTCGGATACGCCGGAAGTCTCGGTCATCATCCCGGTGTACAACGAGGAAGCCGGACTGGCCGCGCTGTTCGCGCGCCTCTATCCGGCGCTCGACGCGCTCGGCGCCGGCTATGAAGTGATCTTCATCAACGACGGCAGCCGCGACAAATCCCCCGCGCTGCTGGCCGAGCAGTTCCGCAACCGGCCGGACACCACGCGTGTGATCCTGCTGAACGGCAACTACGGCCAGCACATGGCGATTCTCGCGGGCTTCGAACAGTCGCGCGGCGAGATCGTCATCACGCTCGACGCCGACTTGCAGAACCCGCCGGAAGAAATCGGCAAGCTGGTCGCGAAGATGCGCGAAGGCTTCGACTATGTGGGCACGATCCGCTTGCAGCGTCAGGACAGCCTGTGGCGCCGCAAGGCCTCGCGCGTAATGAACCGCCTGCGCGAGCGCATCACGCGGATCAAGATGACCGATCAGGGCTGCATGCTGCGCGCCTACAGCCGCCACATCATCGACACGATCAACCGCTGCGGCGAAATCAACACGTTCATTCCGGCGCTCGCCTACACGTTCGCGCAGAACCCGGTTGAGATCGAGGTCGCACACGAAGAACGCTTTGCCGGCGAATCGAAGTATTCGCTGTATTCGCTGATTCGTCTGAACTTTGACCTCGTCACCGGCTTCTCGGTCGTGCCGCTGCAGTGGCTGTCGTTCATCGGCGTGATCCTCTCGCTCGGCTCCGCCGCGCTGTTCGTGCTGCTGCTGATTCGCCGCTTCATCATCGGTGCGGAAGTACAGGGTGTGTTCACGCTGTTCGCCATTACGTTCTTCCTGCTCGGCGTGATCATCTTCGCGCTCGGGCTGCTTGGCGAGTACATTGGCCGGATTTACCAGCAGGTGCGCGCCCGCCCGCGTTATCTGGTGCAGACGATTCTCGAACAGCGCAACGGCGCTGCCGTCGCCGAGGCGCCGCGCCAGGCCCTGGTGCAGGCCGTCCAGCCTGCGCCGCTGATCGATCAGGGACCGAACTCATGAAGCCACGCGCGGTGGTATTCGCGTATCACAACGTCGGCGTACGCTGCCTGCAGGTGCTGCTCGCGCGTGGGGTCGAGGTGGCGCTCGTCGTCACCCACGAGGACAGTCCGAGCGAAAACATCTGGTTCGGCAGCGTCGCAGCGGTGGCGGCAAGCTATGGCATTCCCACGCTGACGCCGGCGGATTCGCGCAGCGACGAGCTGCGCGCCGCGGTTAGCGCCGCGCGCCCCGACTTCATCTTCTCGTTCTACTACCGCCACATGCTGCCGGTGGACCTGCTCGCGCTGGCCGCACGCGGCGCCTACAACATGCATGGCTCGCTGCTGCCGAAGTACCGCGGCCGCGTGCCGACCAACTGGGCGGTCCTGAAGGGCGAAGCCGAAACCGGCGCGACCCTGCACGAAATGGCGGCCAAGCCCGACGCGGGCGCGATCGTCGCGCAAACGCCGGTGCCGATCCTGCCCGACGATACGGCCGCGCAAGTGTTCGACAAGGTCACGGTGGCCGCCGAGCAGACGCTCTGGCGCGTACTGCCGGCGCTGCTCGCGGGTGAAGCGCCGCATCTGCCGAACGACCTCGCGCATGGCAGCTACTTCGGCGGGCGCAAGCCGGAAGACGGCCGGATCGACTGGAGCCAGCCGGCCCAGGACGTGTACAACCTGATTCGGGCGGTCGCGCCGCCCTATCCCGGCGCGTTCACCGAGCTCGACGGCCGGCGCTTCATCGTCGCGCGGGCGCGCCTCGCCCGCCCCGGCGCGCTTCGCCCGGATTTGCCCCTGGGCCTCCACGTAAGCGATAATGCCGTTTTTGCGGTGTGCGGCGATGGCCGCGCCATCGCCATCCACGAATTGCGGCGCCAGCACGATGGCAGCGAGTCCGTCGTCTCCCCTGCCGAATTCACCCAGTTCATTCAATCTTCCCGTCATCAATGAAAAAAGTCCTGATTCTGGGTGTCAACGGCTTCATCGGCCATCACCTGTCCAAGCGCATTCTCGAAACGACCGATTGGGAAGTGTTCGGCATGGACATGCAGACCGAGCGCCTTGGCGACCTCGTCAATCACGAGCGGATGCATTTCTTCGAAGGCGACATCACGATCAACAAGGAGTGGGTCGAGTATCACGTCAAGAAATGCGACGTGATCCTGCCGCTCGTCGCGATCGCGACGCCGGCGACCTACGTCAAGCAGCCGCTGCGCGTGTTCGAACTGGACTTCGAAGCGAACCTGCCCATCGTCCGTTCGGCCGTCAAGTACGGCAAGCACCTCGTGTTCCCGTCCACCTCCGAGGTGTACGGCATGTGCACGGACGAGCAGTTCGACCCGGAAGAGTCGCAACTGTCGTACGGCCCGATCAACAAGCCGCGCTGGATCTACGCGTGCTCGAAGCAGTTGATGGACCGCGTGATCTGGGGCTACGGCATGGAGGGCCTCAACTTCACGCTGTTCCGTCCGTTCAACTGGATCGGCCCGGGCCTCGATTCGATCTACACGCCGAAGGAAGGCAGCTCGCGCGTGGTCACGCAGTTCCTCGGCCACATCGTGCGCGGCGAGAACATCAGCCTCGTGGACGGCGGCGCGCAAAAGCGGGCCTTCACCGATATCGACGACGGCATCGGCGCGCTGATGAAGATCATCGAGAACAAGGACGACGTCGCCACCGGCAAGATCTATAACATCGGCAACCCGACCAACAATTTCTCGGTGCGCGAGCTCGCGCACAAGATGCTGGCGCTGGCCGCGGAATTCCCGGAATACGCGCAAACCGCCAAGCAGGTGCAACTGGTCGAAACCTCGTCGGGCGCGTACTACGGCAACGGCTATCAGGACGTGCAGAACCGCGTGCCGAAGATCGACAACACGATGCAGGAACTCGGCTGGGCGCCGAAGTCGACCTTCGACGAAGCGCTGCGCAAGATTTTCGAAGCGTACCGCGGCCACGTCGCGGAAGCGCGCGCCCTCGTCGAACAACAATAAGGGCGCTCGCCTTGCCTCGTATCGTCCTGAAGATCGACGTCGACACGCTGCGCGGCACCCGCGAAGGCGTGCCGAATCTCGCCCGCATCTTCGACCGCTTCAAGGCGCGCGCCACCTTCCTGTTCAGCCTCGGACCCGACCATACCGGTTGGGCGATGCGCCGCGTGCTGCGGCCGGGCTTTCTGCAGAAGGTGTCGCGTACCTCGGTGGTCGAGCACTACGGCATCAGGCAGTTGATGTACGGCGTGCTGCTGCCGGGGCCGGATATCGGTGTGCGGGCCGCATCGGAGATGCGCGCGATTCACGAAGCCGGCTTCGAATGCGGCATCCACACGTGGGACCATGTGTACTGGCAGGACAATGTCCGCACCCGCGCGCGCGACTGGACCGTCGCGCAGATGGAGGCGAGCCGCAACCGCTTCATCGAGATCTTCGGCACGCCGCCCGTCACGCACGGCGCCGCGGGCTGGCAGATGAACGGCCACGCGTTCGAGCAGATCGACGCGTGGGGCATGCAATACGCGTCGGACGGGCGCGGTCATTCGCCGTACTTCCCGGTGGTCGGCGGCAAGACGCTCTCGCACGTGCAGATGCCTACCACGCTGCCTACGCTCGATGAAGTGCTCGGTGTCGACGGCGTCGATCTGGGCAACGTCGCCGCGTGGATGCTCAAGCGCACCGAGAACAATCCGCACGATCAGGTGTTCACGCTGCACGCCGAACTCGAAGGACAAAAGCTCGCGCCGGTGTTCGAACAACTGCTGGAAGGCTGGCGCGCGCAAGGCCACACGTTTGCGACGATGGGTGACTATCACGCCGCGCTGGACCGCGACACGCTGCCATCGTACCCTGTCACCTGGGGTGAAATTCCTGGCCGTTCCGGCGAACTGATCGTCCAGCCGTCGTGAGCCAGGCCCGACGATCTCGCCGCAAGGCGGTGTCGCCGGCCATAACAACCGGAGAACCACGTGCCCATCGCAGTCGACCAACCCGTCCCCGACTTTACCGCCCCCGCAACCGGTGGCGAGATCACGCTATCCAGTCTTCGGGGCAAGAAGGTGGTGCTGTATTTCTACCCGAAAGACAACACGCCGGGCTGCACGACCGAAGGTCTGCAGTTCCGCGACCTGTATCCGAAGTTCAGGAAGGCCGGCGCCGAAATCCTCGGCGTCTCGCGCGACAGCCTGCGCTCGCATGACAATTTCAAGGCGAAACTCGAGTTGCCGTTCCCGCTGATCTCCGATCCGGAAGAAAAGCTCTGCGCGCTCTTCAACGTCATCAAAATGAAGAAAATGTATGGCAAAGAAGTACGGGGAATCGAACGATCCACGTTTGTCATCGACAGCGAGGGCGTCCTGCGCCAGGAGTGGCGTGGCGTGAAAGTACCAGGTCATGTCGATGAAATTCTGGAGGCTGTACAAGCGCTGTGAGGCGCGTTATATTGGGCTGCAATGAGTGCCTGTCCACCCCATTCTTTCCGCGGCTGCGCCGCTTGTCACGCCTCTGTGGTTGAGGCAGTGAGGCGCAACGCGATGACCGAAGTCGAGCCGCTTGCCCCGTTTGCCGGGGCGGCGGCTTTTTTAATTGCGCGAAGCCGTTCATTTCTTCGGCAACGCGCTCTCGTCAAGGAGCCGATCGAAAAACAGGCGAACCGGCATTTCTAGACCGAAAGCGCGCCTCCGGGCGCAAACTGCGTGGGCTCATCCGGCCCACCGGCAGAATGCGACAGGCGGCGCACGATATGTGACCCGATTTTTTCGAGGGAAACCATGCCTTTGCCTACCGCACCCAGCAAGCTCGGCAATCTCTTACCGGCTGACGAATACAAGGCCAAAGTCACGCCGGCACGATCCGCCAAAAAACAGGCGGTCGAAGCGGAGCAAGCAGAGTCGGCCGATTTCGGCCACGCCAGCGTCGCCACACCTATGGCGCGCGCGGCCAATTCCGCCACCACCCTGCGACCGGTTCCTGTGTCTTCTCCTGCCGGCGCCGTCGACGAGGCGGCTCCCGCACGTAGCCGGAAAAGCAAACAAACCGCCGCGTTGCTGCAACCGGTACCGACACCTGCCGCCCGTCAGGAATCGGCTCGTGCCGAGCCCGCCCACCCGGCCGGCGCCGAACCGGTCGTGGCACGCGCCGGCAAGCAGCCGGCCACCACCGCCGCGGCTACGCCCGCAGCAGCCACCCGCGGCAGCGCCAAAAAGCGCAGCGGTGCGGCCGATCAGGCCGAAGTCCGCAAGCTGTTCGTGCTCGACACGAACGTGCTGATGCACGATCCGACTTGCCTGTTCCGTTTCGAGGAACACGACGTCTATCTGCCGATGATGACGTTGGAAGAACTCGACAACCACAAGAAGGGCATGTCGGAAGTCGCGCGCAACGCGCGTCAGGTGAGCCGCACGCTCGACGCATTGGTCGCCAACGGCGGCAACATGTCGGACGGCATTTCGCTGTCGCGCCTCGGCAGCCGCGAGGCCGCCGGACGCCTGTTTTTCCAGACCAAGCTGACCGATATCGAGCCGGTTGAAGGCCTGCCGCAAGGCAAGGCGGACAACCAGATTCTCGGTGTGGTGCGCGCCTTGCAGCGCGACCGCAAGGATCACCAGGTCGTGCTGGTGTCGAAAGACATCAACATGCGCATCAAGGCGCACGCGCTGGGCCTGCCCGCTGAAGACTACTTCAACGACCAGGTGCTCGAAGACAAGGACCTGCTCTATTCCGGTATCCGCGCACTGCCGCAGGACTTCTGGACCAAGCACGCCAAGGGCATGGAGAGCTGGCAGGACACCAAGACGGGCACCACGTATTACCGGGTCACCGGACCGCTGTGCGCCTCGATGCTGGTCAACGAGTTTGTCTATCTGGAGCCGCAGAACGGCGAGCCGGCTTTTCACGCGCTGGTGCGCGAACTGAACGGCAAGACCGCGTTGCTGCAGACCTTGCGCGACTACGGCCACCACAAGAACAACGTGTGGGGCATCACGGCGCGCAATCGCGAGCAGAATTTCGCGCTCAACCTGCTGATGAATCCGGAAATCGATTTCGTCACGCTGCTTGGCCAGGCCGGTACCGGCAAGACGCTCGTCGCGTTGGCGGCGGGTCTCGCACAGGTGCTCGACGACAAGCGCTACAACGAGATCATCGTCACGCGGGCGACGGTGCCGGTCGGCGAGGACATCGGCTTTCTGCCGGGTACGGAAGAGGAAAAGATGCAGCCGTGGATGGGTGCATTCGACGACAACCTCGAAGTCCTGCAGAAGACCGACGATGCGGCCGGCGAATGGGGCCGTGCCGCGACTCAGGAGCTGATCCGTTCACGCCTGAAGATCAAGAGCATGAACTTCATGCGCGGCCGGACTTTCGTCGACAAGTATCTGATCATCGACGAAGCGCAAAACCTGACGCCGAAGCAGATGAAGACGCTGGTCACGCGCGCCGGTCCGGGCACGAAGATCATCTGCCTTGGCAACATCGCGCAGATCGATACGCCGTACCTGACCGAAGGCAGCTCGGGGCTGACGTACGTGGTGGATCGCTTCAAGGGCTGGGCGCACAGCGGGCATGTGACGCTGGCGCGCGGCGAGCGTTCGCGCCTGGCGGATTACGCGTCCGATATTCTTTAAGTTGAGTTCCTGACGGCGTGAGTCGTCCAGAAGCCGCGCCCGGGTCATACCGGGCGCGGCTTTTTTTGTCCCTGGACCGGTGTGCGCGCGTTGGCCCATGCACAGGCCTTGGAAAGGGCCTGAAACCCGGCGCTTACCTGGCATTTACGTCCCGGCCAAACAACACTTAGCGCGTAAACTTCAAGTAATTTATCAACTTTTCTTGCTCACGCCATAGTGGTGCGGCTACCATCGCGACATCGTCCGCTTTAAGCGAGTGTTTACGCTCGCCTTGTCTGTATGCGCCGACTTGGGTTTTCGCTGCTGATCCTCCTGCTGCTCGCCGCGTGTTCCAGCGCGCCGGAGCGGACTTCGCGCAGCTCGAGCGGTTCTTCGTCCGCCTCTAACGGCGCCTATCGCACCACCCCGCCCGGTTTCCCGAACTTCGTCGATCACAGCGTCGGACGCGAGGAAATTTCCATTCAGGCGATGAGCCTCGTCGGCATCCCATACCGCTGGGGCGGTAATACGCCCGATAGCGGCTTCGATTGCAGCGGCCTGGTTCACTATGTGGTGGCGCGAGCGGCCTCGGTGAATCTGCCGCGCACGACTGCCGATATGAGCGGGAGTGGCGAGTCGATCGAGCCAGATGAAGTGGCGCCCGGCGATCTGATCTTCTTCAACACCACCGGACGCCCGCACTCGCACGTCGGCATCTATGTCGGCAAGCTGCGCTTCGTCAATGCGCCATCGACAGGCGGCACGGTGCGCATCGATTACCTGACCAATCCCTATTGGGCCAAACGCTTCGACGGCATTCGCCGGGTCGCCGCGCCAACCCATGCGCCGACAACGCCGTTCGAGACGCCGACCTATCAGGCGTCGAACCCACCGGAACCGGTCGCGCCGTTGGCCCCGCAAGGCTCCTACGCCGGCGCTGCCGTGATCCCTGCCCAGCGGGCGGTGGAGCCGCAACCGGCCTATGCGGCGACCGCACCTGCCGGGGTTTCGTCGCAGCAACAGCAGCAACAGCGGGTTGCAGCCACGATGCGCACCCCGCTGACGACGACCGCCGCCCAATCACCTGTCGAGCCTGCCGCCGCTCCTCCTGCCGATGCATTCGAGCCACCGCCTCCAGCGATGAGCGCCGCGCAGATGCAGGCGCGTGAAGCAGGCGCGGTCGCACCGGCCACGCTTCCTGCCGGGCGGGCACCGGCCGACGCAGATGCGATGGCCGCGAGCGGGTCCACCGGGTACGCGCCTGTGCGCTCCGCAGTCCCGCCAAGCGTCGCCCGCGCACCGGACCCGATCGACGCTGCGGCGGACGCCTTCGAACCGCCGCCGCCCGCGTCCGTCGCCGTTCGCCAGGAGCAGCAGGCAGGCGCAGCCGGATCGGCCGGCGGCGTGCAGATCATGCGGGCATCGACCAGCTCGCGCGCCATCCCCGCCCCCACGCAGTCCAGCGACGACCCGATCGCTCACTTCGCCAACGGCAACTTCTAACGGCCTGAGCGCGCAGCAAGCATGCGCGTCGGGCAGCCAGCCACTCGCCCAGCCGAACACGCAGGACCATGCGATCTGCTATCGTCTCCGATATTCCTTAGACGGCGGGTTACTCACCATGGAACTTGGACTGAAAGACAAAGTGGTGCTGGTCACGGGCGGCAGCAAAGGGATCGGTCTTGCCTGCGCACGAGCCTTCGCATTGGAAGGCGCCAAGGTTGCGATCGTCTCGCGCGATCCGGCGAATCTCGCCCGCGCCCGCGAGCAACTGGCAAGCGAGGGTCTACATGTGCATCTCACGCGTGCGGACCTGCACGAACCACATGGCGCGGCCGATATCGTCGAGGAAGTCAGCTCCGCGGTGGGCCCGATCGACGTGCTGATCAACAGCGCCGGCGCCGCCCGCCGCTACGACCCGGAAACGCTGGATGCCGCCGCCTTCCGGGCGACCATGGAAGCCAAATACTTTCCTTACATTTACCCGCAGCAGGAAGTGCTGCGCCGGATGGCGGAGCGGGCGAAATCGGACCCCGGCGCCGAGCCGGGCACGATCGTCAACATCATCGGCATGGGCGGCAAGATGGCGAGCGACATCCATATCGCCGGCGGCGCCGCCAACGCCGCGCTGATGCTCGCGACAGTCGGCCTCGCTCACTACTATGCGCGCTACGGCATCCGCATCAATGCGATCAATCCGGGCTCGACCTTGACCGAGCGCGTCGAGGAAGCGTTGAAACTGGAAGCCGGCCAGCAGGGTGTGGATACCGCGGAAGCGCTGGCGCGCGGCCAGGCGAAGGTGCCGCTTGGGCGTTACGCCAAGCCCGAGGAAATCGCCGACGTCGCGCTGTTTCTGGCGAGCCGCCGCGCCAGTTATGTCACGGGCGCGATCGTCCCAATGGACGGCGGCAGCACGCCGCTGATCTGAGCACGGCGCGGCGGCCCCGCAAGGAAGGTCGAACTACAGGAAGCGGTGGCCGAACCACCAGCCCGCAGCGGCGAGCGCTGCGGAGGCGGGAATCGTCAGAATCCACGCCCAGACGATATTGCCGGCCACGCCCCAGCGCACCGCGCTGAGTTTGCGCGTCGCGCCGACGCCGACAATCGCGCCGGTGATCGTGTGAGTGGTGGACACCGGGATACCGAGGAATGACGCGATAAACAGCGTAATCGCCCCACCCGATTCCGCGCAAAAGCCGCCGACGGGCTTGAGCTTGGTGATCTTCTGGCCCATCGTGCGCACGATGCGCCAGCCGCCGAACAGCGTGCCCAGCCCCATCGACAGATAGCAGGCGCCGATCACCCACAGCGGCGGCGCGTCGGCCAGCGACGACGCATAACCGGTGGCGATCAGCAGCATCCAGATGATGCCGATGGTTTTCTGCGCATCGTTGCCACCGTGACCGAGACTGTACATACCGGCCGAGATCAGTTGCAGGCGGCGAAAGCGTCCGTCGACCTTGCTCGGCGGGGTGCGGAAGTAGATCCACGACACCGCCAGCATGAAGAACGAGCCGAGCACGAAGCCAAGCAGCGGCGAAATGAAAATGAACGCAACGGTCTTCATCAGCCCGTCGAAGTTGAGCGAGTGCCAGCCCGACTTCGCAAGGGCTGCGCCCACCAGACCGCCGATCAGCGCATGCGACGAGCTCGACGGAATGCCGTAGTGCCACGTGACGATGTTCCAGCCGATCGCGCCGACCAGCGCACCGAAAATCACATAGTGGTCGACAATGGACGGATCGATCGTGCCCTTGCCTACCGTCTGCGCCACTTTCAGATGGAAGACGAAATAAGCAACGACGTTGAACGCCGCCGCGAAGGCGACCGCCTGCTGCGGCTTGAGCACGCCGGTCGAGACAACCGTGGCGATCGAATTCGCCGCGTCGTGAAAGCCGTTCATGAAGTCGAATACCAGCGACACGACGACCAGGATGGCGACCACCCAGATGGCAAGTTGTATCGATTGCATTATGCGTTTTCCAGCACGATGCCTTCGATAATGTTCGCCACGTCCTCACATTTGTCGGTGATCGTTTCGAGCAGTTCGTAGATCGCCTTCAGCTTGATCAGCGTCTTGACGTTGTCTTCCTCGCGGAACAGCTTCGACATGGCCGAGCGCAGCACACGGTCGGCTTCCGATTCGAGACGGTCGATGTCTTCGCAAGCCCTCAGGATCTGGCTCGCCTGCTTCATGTCGGAGAGCAGGCTGACGGCGAACTGCACTCGCTCGGAGGCCGAGGTGCAGATATGCGCCAACTGGCTCGCCTCGGACGTCACGGCCTGCACGTCGTACAGCGAAATGGCGGTGGCGACGTCCTCCATCAGGTCGAGGATGTCGTCCATCGTGGTGATGAGCTTGTGGATTTCGTCGCGGTCGAGCGGCGTGATGAAAGTCTTGTGCAGCAGGTCGATGGCTTCGTGCGTGAGCTTGTCAGCGGTCTTTTCGGCGATCTGCACCTTCTGCTTGTGGGTCTCGGCGTCCTGCAGGTTGTCGATCAGCAGCTCGAGTTCGTGGCTGGCCGAGAGAATGCACTTTGCGTGCTGGTTGAAAATTTCAAAGAATTTGCCCTCGGTGGGCATGAATCGACCGAACATTAGAATCCCGGAAATTGGTCACATTGCGACTGACATAAAACCGCAATATTGTACCGGTACCGGGATCGAGGCGCGCCGTTGAGAGCGCCATTACAACAGCGCCGCCAGATTCTGCTTTACTCGCCGTAGAAGTTTTGCGCGCCGGCAAAGTTATCGAACTTCGTGTATTGACCATGGAACGTGAGTCGAACAGGACCGATCGGACCGTTACGCTGCTTACCGATGATGATTTCCGCGGTGCCCTTGTCCGGGCTGTCCGGGTTATAGACCTCGTCACGGTAAATAAACAGGATCACATCGGCATCCTGTTCGATAGCGCCCGATTCGCGCAGGTCCGACATGATCGGCCGCTTGTTCGGACGCTGCTCCAGCCCCCGGTTCAACTGCGAGAGCGCAATCACCGGTACGTCGAGTTCTTTGGCCAGACTCTTGAGCGAACGCGAGATTTCCGAGATTTCGGTCGCGCGGTTTTCGCCTGATGACGAACCGCTCATCAACTGCAAATAGTCGATGATGATCAGCCCCAGCTTGCCGCACTGGCGCGACAGCCGGCGCGCTCGCGAGCGCAGCTCCATCGGGTTCAGACCGCCGGTTTCGTCGATGAAGATTTGCGCTTCGCTCATCTTCTGCACGGCGTGGGTGAGTTTCGGCCAGTCCTCGTCAGTCAGCCGCCCAGTACGCATACGGTGCTGGTCCAGCCGGCCGACCGAGCCGAGCATACGCATCGTGAGCTGGGTGCCCGGCATTTCCATCGAAAACACCGCGACGGGCAAACCGTATTCGACCGCCACGTACTCGCCGATATTCATCGAGAATGCCGTCTTACCCATCGACGGCCGGCCGGCCACGATGATCAGCTCGCCGCCGTGCATGCCGGAGGTCATCCGGTCGAGGTCGACGAAGCCGGTCGGCGTGCCGGTCACGTCGCTCGGATTGGCGGTGTGGTACAGCGTATCGATCCGCTCGACCACCTGGGTCAGGAGCGGCCCGATTTCCAGAAAGCCCTGGGTGCCGCGTGCGCCGTCTTCGGCGATCGAAAACACCTTCGACTCGGCCTCGTCCAGCAACTGGCGGACTTCCTTGCCTTGCGGATTGAAGGCGTCGGCGGAGATTTCGTCCGCCACGGAAACCAGCCGGCGCAGCACCGCGCGATCGCGCACGATTTCCGCATAGCGGCGGATATTGGCCGCACTCGGCGTGTTCTGCGCCAGCGCGTTCAGGTAAGCGAGGCCGCCCACCTCTTCCGCCTTGCCCGAAGTGCCGAGCGCTTCATAGACCGTGATCACGTCGGCCGGACGCGTCGCCGCGATCAGCTTGCCGATGTGTTCGAAGATGATCCGGTGGTCGTAGCGGTAGAAATCGCTCTGCGACAGGAAGTCGGCGATGCGGTCCCATGCGGCGTTGTCGAGCAGCAGGCCGCCCAACACCGATTGCTCGGCCTCGATCGAATGCGGCGGAACTTTGAGCGACTCGAGTTGGGGATCTTTGGACGGTGCGTTCATGGGATGGAATTATCGGGCAAATGCGGGCGGCAGGAAACCAAAACGCGTGGCAGCGGCAAAACAAAAAACGGCCAACAAAAAAGGCAGGGGCCGGTCACCCGGCCCCTGCCTTTCGCCAGTCAGACTACCTGGCAAATACTGCCTCGATGCTTAGACGTGTTCGCCCAGCACCGACACCGTCACATCGACGAGCACGTCGGTGTGCAGCGAGATTTGCACGGCGTGGTCGCCGACAATCTTCAGCGGGCCTTCCGGCAGGCGCACTTGTGCCTTTTCCACTGCGAAGCCTTGCTTGACCAGCGCTTCGGCGATGTCAGCGTTCGTCACCGAACCGAACAGACGGCCGTCGACGCCGGCCTTCTGAGCGATCTGAACCGTCGAGCCCGCCAGCTTTTCGCCTTGGGCTTGAGCCGCCGCCAGCTTTTCAGCAGCGACCTTTTCCAGTTCTGCGCGGCGAACTTCGAATTCGGCGATTGCGTCCTTCGTTGCGCGGCGTGCGTGCTTGTTCGGGATCAGGAAGTTACGTGCGTAACCGTCCTTCACCTTGACGATGTCGCCCAGGTTACCCAGGTTGACGACTTTTTCCAGAAGAATAACTTGCATTCTGATGCTCCTTGTCGCGTCGTCGGGTTAGGCCTTGTGCTGGTCGGTGTACGGCATCAGCGCGAGGAAACGTGCGCGCTTGATTGCCGTGTCCAGCTGGCGTTGATAGTGCGACTTCGTACCCGTGAGACGCGCCGGCGTGATCTTGCCGTTCTCGCCGATGAAGTCCTTCAGCGTTTCGATGTCTTTGTAGTCGATCTGATCGACGCCAGCTGCCGTGAAGCGGCAGAACTTCTTGCGCTTGAAGAGCGGGTTTTGTTGCTGACGACGCTTGTCGAATTTCTTACCAGTCGGGCGGGGCATGTTCAGTCCTTTCCAATGTCCTGCAATGCTGTGATGTGAAATACCAGGGTTCGTGCGTTGCGGCTTTTTTTCGCCAGGAAGCCGGTGAAGAGCGTTTCGACGCCCATCGCACAGCTTTCCAGCTTGCCGCTCGCCTCGCCGGCCGCCACCGCCGGCATCGTCAGTTCAACTTGCCGGGCAATGCCGGCTTCGACGACTTCGGTGCGATGTTGCAACGTACAGCTTGCGATCGGAACGCCGGCGGGGGTGTACCGCACCGGTTCGCGTTCTACGACGCTGGCTGTGAGTTGCAGCCTGTTCACGAGAGCGACGCGTTTGCCTGGTAGCTTAAATAGTGTGTCTTAAGCCTGCGCTTCGGACGGTTGCGTAGCAGCCGCCTTCTTGGCTTCTTCGCGCTGCACTTCCTTCATCATCGGCGACGGGCCGGTTTCGGCCTTCTTCAGCTTGACGATCAGGTGACGCAGAACGGCGTCGTTGAACTTGAATGCGTGTTCCAGCTCGTCGAGCGTGGTTTGGTCGCATTCGATGTTCATGCAGACGTAGTGAGCCTTCGCGAGTTTCTCGATCATGTAGGCCAGTTGGCGACGGCCCCAGTCTTCGATGCGGTGGACCTGGCCACCGTGCGACGTGATCGTGCTCTTGTAACGCTCGATCATGGCGGGCACTTGCTCGCTCTGATCTGGATGCACGATAAAGACGATTTCATAATGACGCATACACACTCCTTGTGGATTAAAGCCACCCGGGCGTCGGAACCGGTGTGGCAAGTGAGAAGCCGAAGAGTATAGCCCGATTGGGGACGGGTTGCAATACATCCCGTTATTTTGCCGCGCGATTCGGGAGTGTTTTCAAGGGTTTAGGACTTGGGAGCAGGCGGACCTCACGATCCGACACCGAATTGAAAGCGTCGCGCACGACGCTCCAGCGCCGTTTCGGGCGTGGCAGATGACGCCGAAGCGCCTCTCCCCAGTCAGGCAGCACGCTAATAAGTGGCGCGATTCCAGTAATCCTTGCTCGCGTACACCTCTTTCAGATAGTCAATGAAGTAGCGCACTTTGGCCGGCACGTATCGCTGCTGCGGGTAGACCGCAAGGATGTCGTAATCGGGCAGCGCGAATTCATCGAGCACCGTCTCCAGCTCGCCGCGTCCAAGCTGCTGCTGGATCTCCCAGGTCGAGCGCCAGCCGAGGCCGAGCCCCTCCGACACCCAGCGGTGCAGCAATTCGCCGTCGTTGCAATCGAGCGTGCCGCCGACCCGCACCGTCGCCAGCTTGCCGTTGCGTCGGAAGTACCAGCCGCGGTTCTGGCCTCCTTGCAGGTTGAAGGCGAGGCAGTTGTGCTGCGGCAGGTCTTCGAGCGTCTTCGGCTTGCCGTGCTGACGGAAGTACTTCGGTGTGCCGCACACCACGCGCCGGTTCGAGGCCAGCTTCACGGCGACGAAATTCGGATCGACCGCGCCGCCGATGCGAATCGACAGGTCATAGCCTTCGCGCACCAGATCCACCACCCGGTCGGTCAGATTGAACGACAACTGCAATTCCGGCTTGTCGGCGAGAAACGCGGGTGCGAGCGGCGCGACATGTTTGCGGCCGAACGCGGCTGGCGCGGAAACGATCAGGTGCCCGCTCACCGCGCGGCGGCCCGCGGCGAGTTCGTTTTCCGCCTGCTCCCATTCCACCAGCAAGCCCCGGCAACGCTCCAGAAACGCCGCGCCCTCTTCGCTCACCACCAGGCGCCGCGTCGAGCGGTACATCAGTTTTACACCGAGACGCTTTTCCAAGGCGTCGATGCGCCGCCCGAGGATGACCGGGGACACGCCCTCTTCCAGCGCCGCCGCGGCCAGGCTGCCGGCATCCGCGACGCGTACAAAGGTTTCGATCTGTTTGAAGCGGTCCATGTTTTGTCTCCGGTCCCATGCAGGTCGCCTGCTGCCCGTCTAGCAGACGCCGCCATTCCATACTTTTTGTTTCGAAATAAGCGACCTCGACTGATCTTATCAAACCTTTGGGTCAGGCCTAAAGTGCATCTCAACCCCGTTGATCCGCATTCACAGACAGACATTCAGGAGACATTCATGGCCAAGATGAGAGCCGTCGACGCAGCCGTGCTGGTGCTCGAAAAAGAAGGCATCGACACCGCCTTCGGCGTGCCGGGCGCAGCCATCAATCCGTTCTACTCGGCCATGCGCCGCGCCGGCAACATCAGCCACGTGCTGGCGCGTCACGTCGAAGGCGCCTCGCACATGGCTGAAGGCTATACGCGCGCCCAGCCGGGCAACATCGGCGTGTGTATCGGCACGTCGGGTCCCGCCGGCACCGACATGATCACCGGTTTGTATTCCGCCCAGGCTGACTCGATTCCTATTCTGGCTATCACGGGTCAAGCGCCGCGGGCGCGTCTGTACAAGGAAGATTTCCAGGCTGTTGATATCGAATCGATCGCCAAGCCGGTCACCAAGTGGGCCGTCACCGTGCGCGAGCCGGCGCTGGTGCCGCGCGTGTTCCAGCAGGCGTTCCACCTGATGCGCTCGGGCCGTCCGGGTCCGGTGCTGATCGACCTGCCGATCGACGTGCAGCTCGCCGAAATCGAATTCGATATCGACACCTATGAACCGCTGCCGGTCTACAAACCGAAGGCAACCCGCAAGCAGATCGAAGCCGCGCTGACGCTGCTCAACGAAGCGGAGAAGCCGCTGATCGTCTCCGGCGGCGGCGTGCTGAACGCCGCGGCGGAAGACCTGCTGGTCGAATTCGCCGAGACGACCGGTGTGCCGGTGATTCCGACCCTGATGTCGTGGGGCGCGATTGCCGACGATCATCCGCTGATGGCCGGCATGGTCGGCCTGCAAACGTCGCACCGCTACGGCAACGCGACCATGCTCGCTTCCGACTTCGTGCTCGGTATCGGCAACCGCTGGGCCAACCGTCACACAGGCAGCGTCGAGGTTTATACCAAGGGCCGGAAGTTCGTGCATGTGGACATCGAGCCGACGCAGATCGGCCGTGTGTTCGGGCCGGACCTCGGCATCGTGTCGGACGCGAAAGCCGCGCTCGAACTGTTCATCGAGGTGGCCAAGGAATGGAAGGCCGCCGGCAAACTGAAGGACCGTAGCGCCTGGGTGGCGGACTGCCAGCAACGCAAGCGCACGCTGCAGCGCAAGACGCACTTCGACAACGTGCCGATCAAACCGCAACGCGTCTACGAAGAAATGAACCAGGTGTTCGGACGCGACACCTGCTACGTGAGCACGATCGGCCTGTCGCAGATCGCCGCCGCGCAGTTCCTGCACGTCTACAAGGCGCGCAACTGGATCAACTGCGGCCAGGCCGGTCCGCTCGGCTGGACGATTCCGGCAGCGCTCGGCGTGCGGGCCGCGGACCCGCAACGTCCGATCGTCGCGCTCTCCGGCGACTACGACTTCCAGTTCATGATCGAAGAACTCGCGGTCGGTGCGCAATTCAAGCTGCCGTACGTGCATGTGGTGGTGAACAACTCGTACCTCGGACTGATCCGCCAGGCACAGCGCGCGTTCGACATGGATTTCTGCGTGCAGCTCGCGTTCGACAACATCAACGCGCCGGAAGTGAACGGCTATGGCGTCGATCACGTCGCGGTGGCCGAAGGGCTCGGTTGCAAGGCGATTCGCGTATTCAAGCCGGAGGACCTGAAGCCGGCCCTGCAAAAAGCACAGGAGATGCTCTCCGAATTCAGCGTGCCGGTGATCGTCGAAGTGATTCTCGAGCGTGTGACGAACATTTCGATGGGCACGGAAATCGACGCCATCAATGAGTTCGAAGAACTGGCGGCGAAGCGCGAGGATGCGCCGAGCGCCATCAGCATGCTCGACTGAGCCTCTTTTTTTGACCCGATCGATTGGGCGGTTGAGTGTGCGGTTCGCACTCACCCGCCGGATCGAAGTTGTTTCATTGACCGACCAGCGAGACCCCAGCACCATGCCGAAATTTGCAGCCAACCTCACCATGCTGTTCAACGAAGTCCCGTTCCTCGACCGCTTCGCTGCGGCAGCGGACGCCGGCTTCAACGCCGTCGAATTCCTGTTCCCGTATCCGTACAAGGTGGCCGAGCTGGCCGAGCGCCTGCAGCAGAACCGTCTGAAGCTGGTGCTGCACAACCTGCCCGCAGGCAACTGGGAAGCTGGCGAACGCGGCATTGCCTGCCTGCCGGATCGCGTCGGCGAGTTCCAGGAAGGGGTTGGCCGCGCCATCGAATACGCGAAGGCGCTCAAGGTGCCGCAACTGAACTGCCTCGTTGGCATTCCCGGTCCGGGCGTCGATGCCGGCCGCGCGTACGCGGCAATGGTCGACAACCTGCGCTTCGCTTCGGCCGCGCTGAAGCAGGAAGGCATCAAGCTGCTGGTCGAGCCGTGCAATTCGTACGACATTCCGGGCTTCGCGCTGAACCGCTCGTCCGAAGGGCTCGATGTGATCCGCGCGGTCGGCTCGGACAACCTGTTTCTGCAGTACGACATCTATCACATGCAACGGATGGAGGGCGAGCTCGCCGCCACCATCACGAAAAACCTGGCGTCGATCGCGCATATCCAGCTCGCCGACAATCCGGGCCGCAACGAGCCGGGCACGGGCGAAATCAACTACCCGTTCCTGTTCAGCCTGCTCGATTCGCTCGGCTACGACGGCTATGTCGGCTGCGAATACAAGCCGCGCACGACCACCACGGAAGGTCTGGACTGGGTGCAGCGCGTGGCCGGCCAGGCACGCGGCGCGGCGCACGCCGCCGCGTGAGCGGCGGCAACGGCAGCCTCGCCCCAGCACAGACGCTCTACCCCAACCCACTGGAGACATAGATTCATGGCAAAGATTGGTTTTATCGGCCTCGGCATCATGGGCGCGCACATGGCGCGCAATCTCATCAAGGGCGGCCACGCGCTGTTCGTGAACGGCGCGTACCCGGTGCCGGAAGACCTGGGCAAGACGACGACGGTGGTCGCGAATTCGACGGCTGTCGCACAAGCCGCTGACATCGTCATCATCATGGTGCCGGATACGCCGGACGTCGCCAACGTGCTGTTCGCCGACGACGGTGTCGCCAACGGCTTGACGGCCGGCAAGCTGGTGATCGACATGAGTTCGATCTCCCCGCTCGACACGCAGGCGTTCGCGAAGAAGATCAACGCGCTGGGTGTGGACTACCTCGACGCGCCGGTCTCGGGCGGCGAAGTCGGCGCGCGTGAAGCGTCGCTGACGATCATGGTCGGCGGTCCGGAAACGGCCTTCGCATTGGCGAGGCCCCTGTTTGAGCTGATGGGCAAGAATATTTCGCTGATCGGCGAAAACGGCGCGGGCCAGACCTGCAAGGTCGCGAACCAGATCATCGTCGCGCTGAACATCGAAGCCGTGGCCGAAGCACTGCTGTTCGCGGCGCGTTCGGGCGCCGATCCGGAGCGTGTTCGTAAAGCGCTGATGGGCGGCTTTGCTTCGTCGCGGATTCTCGAAGTGCATGGAGAGCGTATGACCAAGCGCACCTTCGATCCGGGTTTCCGCATCGAGCTGCATCAGAAAGACCTGAACCTCGCGCTCGACGGCGCCCGCAAGCTGGGCATCGCGCTGCCGCACACCGCAAGCGCCCAGCAACTGTTCAGCGTGTGCGCTGCCAACGGCGGCAAGGCGTGGGATCACTCGGCAATGGTGCGCGCGCTGGAAATCATGGCCAACTTCGAAGTGGCCCAGGCACCCGGCAAGGAAGCAAAAGCCGCATAACGCTTAAAGCAATCTCTGGCGGCAACATCGGTTGACGTGGATTTCACGGCAACCGGCAGGTGGGGCGTCCGGTGCGCTGCGCGGCATGCATAGCGCACCGGGCAAATCGTGCCGCTCTGGGCTGAGAGCGGCAAGTGGGGTCCGCAGCGGCACCCGGCGACGCCGGGGAAGCCTTGGTCGGTCAGACGTCGTCGTCGGGTGTCCGGCTGTCGGATATTGCACATTGATTGATGCCACACAAAAAACAACGCGGCGATGGGGGCAGTCAGCTCCCATCGCCGCGTGTTTCATTGCATGGACAGTTCGATACGCGACGCACGCCGCGCACCTCGTGCCGATCGTCAATATGTGTCGAAGATCTTTTGCAGCGCCACCGGTCCGGTGCGGCCGGCCGCGAGCGCCAGCATCAGCAGCACACGCGCCTTGTACGGATTGAGCGAGCCCGCCGTCACGAAGCCAAGTGCATCATCGGGCGCGGCGCCGTTACGCATCACATGCCCCGAACCGACGCGCGACGAGCGCACCACCGCCACGCCCTGGCTCACCGCATCGGCAAGCGCCTGTTGCACGGAGGCGTGAATCGAGCCATTGCCGGTGCCGGCCACGACAATCCCGCGCACGCCCGCTGCCACCAGCGCATCCACGCCGAGCCGCGAGGCCCCGGCATAGCTCGTCACGATCTCGACATTCGGCCACTCCGCGCCGATCACAAATTCGCTCTCGACGGTATGCGGGCGCACCACCTTGCGCTGGAATTCCACCCGTGCGTCCTGCACCCAGCCGAGCGCGCCGACTTCCAGCGACTGGAACGCATCGACCGCATAGGTGCTGGTCTTGACCACATCGCGCGCGCTGTGAATGCGGTTGTTGAACGCCACCAGCACGCCCTGTCCGTGCGCTGCTGCGCTCGCCGCGACGGTCACGGCATTGAGCAGATTCAGCGGGCCGTCCGCAGAAAGCGCCGAAGCGGGCCGCATCGCCGCTGTCAGCACGACCGGCTTGCTGCCCTTTACCGTCAGATGCAGCAGATATGCGGTTTCTTCGAGCGTGTCGGTGCCGTGCGTAATCACCACGCCGTCGATGTCGTCGCTCGCCAGCAGCGTGTTGACGCGAAGCGCGAGGGTCGTCCACAGCGCGAGCGCCATGTCCTTGCTGTCGACGCTGGCAATCTGCTCAGGCTGGATCTGCGCGACGCTCGACAACGCAGGGACGGCCTCGAGCAGGCGCTCGACGCCGACCACCCCGGCCTGATAGCCGGAGGTATTGGTGACATCGGCGGCAGAGCCGGCAATCGTGCCGCCCGTCGCCAGTACCGCGATGCACGGCAACGCGCGCGCCGCCGTGGCGGCAGCGGCTTCGGAACCGGCGCCCGCGGCGCCGGATGAGGAAGAAGTCAAAGTATTCATGGCGGCGATTGTAAGCGATGCGCCGCTCAGCGCCATGCGTTGAAACACGAATTGCCGGGCAAACCGGGCTCACCCGGCGCACTGCCCGACGCCGGATCCGGCGTCGGGTCAGGTCTCTCTCAGGCTACGCTCAGGCCACACGCTCAAGCCACAATCGGAGCGCTGCGCTCTCACGCCACTTCGCGCAACTGCGCGGCGATCTCTGCTTCCTTCAACTGCGGCGCGAACATTTCCAGCAGACGATACGCATAAGCCCGCAGGAACGCGCCCTTGCGCAGGCCGACGCGAGTCGTGCTCGCTTCGAACAGATGCTGTGTATCGAGCGCGACCAGTTCGGTATCGCGCTTCGGGTCGTAAGCCATCGCCGCAACCACGCCGATCCCCATGCCGAGTTCGACGTAGGTCTTGATGACGTCCGCATCGATCGCAGTCAGCACGACGTCGGGCAACGCGCCTGCCTTGGCAAACGCCTGGTCGATATGCGAGCGGCCCGTGAAATCCTGGTCGTAAGTAACGATCGGAAACTCGGCGATTTCATCCAGCGTCAGGTTCTCGCGGCCCACCAGCGGATGGTCCTTCGGCACGACCACGATGTGATGCCATGAATAGCACGGGAACGTGACGATGTCGGGAAAACGGTCGAGCGCTTCGGTCGAAATGCCGATATCCGCCTCGCCGTTGATGATCATTTGCGCGATCTGCTGCGGACTGCCCTGGCGCAGCGCCAGATGCACCTTCGGAAACACTTCGGTGAACTGGCGGATCACCTTGGGCAGCGCGTAGCGCGCCTGCGTGTGGGTGGTAGCGACGACGAGGTGGCCACTGTCCTGATCCGCATACTGGCGCGCCACGCGGCGCAGGTTTTCGGCGTCGAGCAGCATCCGTTCGATTAGCTGATGCACCGCCTTGCCCGGCTCGGTCAGCCCGGTGAGGCGCTTGCCGCGACGAATGAAAATATCGACCCCGAGTTCGTCCTCGAGGTCCTTGATCTGTTTCGACACGCCCGACTGCGACGTGTACAGCACGTTCGCGACCTCCGTCAGGTTCATGTTCTGGCGCACGGCCTCGCGCACAAAGCGCAGTTGCTGAAAGTTCATCTGTGTGTCTCCGGTTCAGCCAGAGTGAAGTTATAGAGTAGTAGTCGGACCGGGCGCGCTCAATGCGCCGGGAACACGCGCAAGGCGCGCGGCACGACCGTCACGCCGTCGCCGATGTTCAGTTGCAGCGCACGCCACACTTCGCGGTCGAGCTCCGCTTCGAGCACGCTGCCCTCGCGCCCCGCCAGCTCGACACGCACCGAGCCGCCGAGCGTCACGACCCGCCGCACATCCACGACGATGCCGTCCCGGTGACCGGCATGCTGCGGATAAAGCTGCAGGTCATGCGGGCGCACATAGGCGAACGCCGGACCTTCGAAGCCCGCGGCGGCGGCCACCGGCAACGCGGCGCCTTCCACCACGAAGCCGCTGTGCCCGACCGTGCCGCGCAGGCGGTTGGCGGCGCCGAGAAACTCATAGACAAACGAGGTCTGCGGGTGATCGTACACGTCCTGCGGGCTGCCCACCTGCTCGACGTGGCCATGATTGAGCACGACGATGCGGTCCGCGACTTCCAGCGCCTCTTCCTGGTCGTGCGTGACGAAGATCGTCGAAATATGCAGATCGTCATGCAAGCGCCGCAGCCAGCTACGTAGTTCCTTGCGGACCTTGGCGTCCAGCGCGCCGAACGGCTCGTCCAGCAGCAGCACCTTCGGCTCGACCGCCAGCGCACGCGCGAGCGCAATGCGCTGGCGCTGGCCGCCCGAGAGTTCCGACGGATAGCGCTGCGCGAGCCAGTCCAGTTGCACGAGCTTGAGCAGTTCATGCACCTTGTCGCGGATCACCGCCTCCGACGGCCGCTCCTTGCGCGGCTTCACGCGCAGGCCGAAGGCGACGTTCTCGAACACGCTCATATGACGAAACAGCGCGTAATGCTGGAACACGAAGCCGACCTGGCGCTCGCGCGCACCTACTGCCGCGACGTCCTGCCCTTGCAGCACGACCTGGCCGGAGTCCGCATATTCGAGGCCGGCGATGACGCGCAACAGCGTGGTCTTGCCACAACCCGACGGCCCGAGCAGCGCAACCAGTTCGCCCGGCGGAAAGTCGAGCGAGACGTTATCGAGCGCGGTGAAATCGCCAAAGCGCTTTTGCAGATTACGAACGGTGATGCCCATGTGTTATCTCCTGTCGACCAGAGTTCGCGCTTTAGCGCGTTACTCTGGTCCCATGCAACTTGTTGCCTACTGGACCGGGTGCTGCGTCGGCGCAAGCCCCGCAGACGACTTTGCAACAGCGGGACCGGCGTGCGCCGGAACCTCGCGCGCGGCCGCCAGTTCGGCTGACAGATGACGCTCGGCGAGCAGCTTCAGACCGAGCGTGACGAGCGCCAGCAGCGCGAGTAACGACGCCACGGCAAACGCCGCCGAAAAGTTGTATTCGTTGTAGAGAATCTCGACGTGCAGCGGAATCGTGTCCGTCTGGCCGCGAATATGGCCTGACACCACCGACACGGCGCCGAACTCGCCCATCGCCCGGGCGTTGCAGAGGATCACGCCGTACAGCAGACCCCACTTGACGTTCGGCAAGGTGACGCGGCGAAACGTCTGCCAGCCGGAAGCGCCGAGCACGTGGGCGGCTTCCTCCTCGTCGTTGCCCTGCGCCTGCATCAGCGGAATCAGTTCGCGCGCCACGAACGGGAAGGTCACGAAAATCGTCGCCAGCACGATGCCCGGCACCGCGAAGATGATCTGCACGTCGTGATCCTGCAGCCACGGGCCGAACCAGCCCTGCGCACCGAACAGCAGCACGTACACGAGCCCGGAGATCACCGGCGACACCGAAAACGGCAGGTCGATCAGCGTCGTCAGGAGCGCCTTGCCCCGGAACTCGAACTTCGCGATACACCACGACGCGGCCAGCCCGAACGCGAGGTTCAGCGGCACCGCAATCGCCGCGGTCAGGAGCGTCAGCTTGATCGCGGAGACGGCATCGGGGTCGGCCAGCGCGTCGAGGTAAAAGCCGATGCCCTTGCCAAGCGCCTGATAGAACACCGCCACGAGCGGGACCACCAGAAACAGCGCGAGGAACAGCAGCGCAATGCCCGTCAACGCCCAGCGCACGAAACGCGGCTCGGTGACAGGATCGGCCCGCCGCGCGGCGTTCGAGGCCGCCTGCGAGGCGGGCGGCAGAGCAGCCGAATCGTGGCTCATTGCACACCTCCGGCCACGCCGGCAGCCACCGCGCCAGGCAACGCGGCCGTTGCCGCACCGCGGCGGGTACGGCGCTGCAGATACCACTGCAGCGTATTGATCGCCAGCAACATCACGAACGACACCACCAGCATCACCACCGCGAGAGCCGTCGCGCCCGCATAGTCGTACTGTTCGAGCTTGGTGATGATGAGAAGCGAGGTGATCTCCGATTTCATCGGCACATTGCCCGCGATAAAGATCACCGAGCCGTATTCGCCCAACGCTCGTGCGAAGGCCAGAGCGAAACCGGTCAGGAGCGCCGGCACCACCGCCGGCAGCACCACGCGCCGAAACGTCAGCCAGCGCGACGCGCCAAGGCACGCGGCGGCTTCTTCCTGCTCGCGCTCGAACTCTTCGAGCACCGGCTGCACGGTGCGCACCACAAACGGCAGGCCGATGAAGGTCAGCGCGACCAGCACGCCCGCCGGCGTGAACGCGATCTTGATCCCGAGCGGTTCGAGAAACTGGCCGATCCAGCCGTTGCCCGCATAGACCGCGGCGAGTGAAATCCCCGCGACCGAAGTGGGCAATGCGAACGGCAGATCGACGACCGCGTCGACCAGACGCTTGAACGGGAACGTATAGCGCACAAGCACCCACGCGACGAGAAAGCCGAACACCGCATTGATCAGCGCGCCGCCGAGCGCCGAGAAAAACGTCAGCCGGTACGACGCCAGCACGCGCGGCGCGGCCACCGCGCGCACGAACTGGCTCCAGTCGAGCGAGGCCGTCTTGAGAAAGGTCGCCGCAAGCGGAATCAGCACCACGAGGCTCAGATACGCCACCGTAATGCCGAGTGTCAGGCCGAAGCCAGGCAGTGCGCTTGGCTTGCGGAAGGTCAACGTCGTCATGCTGGATGCTCGGTCAGGGTGAAATCCATGGCGGCAGCGTCTGGCGCAGGTCCGCCACGGTCCGCCACGTTTGGCGCCGTCCTTTTTACTGCGGCGAGTAAATCGAATCGAATACGCCGCCATCCGCAAAGTGCGTCTTCTGCGCATTGGCCCAGCCGCCGAACGAGTCGTCCACCGTGTACAGCTTCAGCTTCGGAAACTTCGCGGTCAGCGCGGCCGGCACCTTGTCCGAACGCGGCCGGTAGAAATTCTCGGCGGCAATTTCCTGCCCCTGCTCGCTATACAGGAAGTTCAGATATGCCTCGGCCAGCTTGCGCGTGCCGTGCTTGTCCACCACCTTGTCGACCACCGCCACCGGCGGTTCGGCCAGAATGCTGACCGACGGCACGACGATCTCGAACTTGTCGGGGCCGAATTCCTTCACCGACAGGAACGCTTCGTTTTCCCAGGCAATCAGCACATCGCCGATACCGCGTTGCACGAAGCTCGTGGTGGCCCCACGCGCGCCCGAATCGAGCACACCGGCATTCTTATAGAGCTTCGAGACAAATTCTTTGGCCTTCTGGTCGTTGCCGCCCGGCTGATGCTCGGCGTAAGCCCACGCTGCCAGATAGTTCCAGCGCGCGCCGCCCGAAGTCTTCGGGTTCGGCGTGACGATCGACACGCCCGGCTTCACCAGGTCGTCCCAGTCCTTGATGTGCTTCGGATTGCCCTTGCGCACGAGAAACACGATGGTCGAGGTGTACGGCGCGGCGTTATCCGGCAGACGCTTTTGCCAGCTCTTGTCGATCAGCCCCTTGTTGGCGAGCGCATCGATGTCGTAGGCGAGCGCCAGCGTCACGACGTCGGCCTGCAGCCCGTCGAGCACCGAGCGCGCCTGGGCGCCCGAACCGCCGTGCGACTGCTTGAAGGTGACGGTCTCGCCGGTCTGCGCCTTCCACTGCTTGCCGAACGCCTCGTTCACCTGCTGGTAGAGCTCGCGGGTCGGATCGTAGGACACGTTCAGCAGCGTCGCATCCGCAGCCTGCGCCTTGCTTGCGAGGCCGAGTGCCGCGGCCGCGCCGAGCGCCAATACCGCGACGAGTCTTCTGGTCCTGCCGGCGAACCCCGTGCCCTGATCGATCATCCATCTTCTCCGCGTTGTGGTTGGTTCAGACGCCTTGCGTCCGATGTTGTGTGCTGCGCGTCATCTGGTCTGCACCGTTGCGGGCGTCAGAGTGGAGGCCAGTCTATCGAAGGGCTTTCATCATTAAAAATAATGTTTCTTCATTTTTTAATACGTAAAAGTGGTAATGACAGCCGGACGCGGTGTTGCGGCACGAAAACGACTGTTTAGACGCCGGTTAGCGGCGCTGGAACGACACCCAGGGTCGAGAACTTAAAGTAAAGCTTGAATTGCGCCCGATACTGTATAAAAATACAGTCACCTGTCTATCCATACAGTGGCGCCATGACCAAACTCACCGCACGACAGCAAGAAGTTTTCGATCTGATCCGCCGGGCTATCGAACGCACCGGCTTCCCGCCCACCCGCGCGGAGATCGCCGCCGAACTGGGCTTCAGTTCGGCCAATTCGGCGGAAGAGCATCTGCGCGCCCTCGCGCGCAAAGGCGTAATCGAACTCGCGGCAGGCGCGTCGCGCGGCATCCGGCTGCTGCTGGCCGGCCAGGACGACGCGCCGCATCAGTTCACCTTGCCGCATCCCAGCCTGATGCAGTTGTCGCTGCCGCTGATCGGCCGGGTGGCCGCGGGTAGCCCGATCCTTGCGCAGGAGCACATTTCGCAGCACTACGCCTGCGACCCGGCACTCTTCTCGAGCAAGCCGGACTACCTGTTGAAAGTGCGCGGGCTGTCCATGCGGGACGCCGGCATTTTCGACGGCGACCTGCTCGCCGTGCAGAAGAAAAGCGAAGCGAAAGACGGCCAGATCATCGTTGCGCGGCTCGGCGACGACGTGACGGTCAAGCGTCTCAAGCGCCGGCCGAATGGAATCGAGCTGATCGCCGAGAACCCCGATTACGAAAACATCTTCGTTCAGGCCGGCAGTGCGGAATTCGCACTTGAAGGCATCGCGGTGGGGCTGATCCGCCCCACCGAGTTCTGAACCCTGCACTGAACAAGACTGGAGAGACTCATGGAACGCCTTGCCCGCCTGCTGCCCTTCCGCCAGTTCGGTCGTCTGCGCCATTTGCGCAAGCTGGTGCCCTGCGCACCGATCGAGGCGTCCGGTACGACTCCTTCGTTGTTCGACGCACCCGAGCCGCAGAGCTCAACCTTGCCGTCGGCGCTGCCGGCTTTCGCACGGGTGTCGCTGAATTCCGGACTCAATACGGCGGAGCCGGCCCGGCGTGCGCCGGTACGGGTCTACCACGGCCCGTCGCGCCTCATCATGGTGGGTACGGTGGATGCGGTATGCCGCATGATTGATCGTTGTATCGCCGAAGAACGGGCAGGCGTGCAGAACGCGCTGTTCGAATAAGCAGGCGGGGATGGTGCAGGTGCGCGCAGGGATCGTTTCCGTGCGAATGTGGTCCATCTAAAACCACCCCTCATGGAGAGTTTCGCCCGATGGCTGTTTCCACACCTGCTAAACGCGGCTATGCGCGGCCGCTGATCGTCGTACTGCTTGTGATTGCGCTCGTGGCTGTCCTTGGCTACAGCTATGCGTCGCCCTATCTGGCGCTCAATCGCCTGAAGCACGCCGCCGATGCCCGCGATGCGCAAACTGTCAGCGAGTATGTGGACTATCCCGCGCTACGCGAAAGTCTGAAAGAGCAAGTTTCCGGCTTGCTGACGAGAAAGCTCGAGGCCCGTGTGGGCAGCAACCCGCTCGCGGCGCTCGGGTCGATGATCGGCACGGCATTGATCGGTCCACTGGTCGATGCCTACGCTACGCCCGATGGCGTTGCGGCACTGCTGAACGGCATGCCGCCGCGTGGCGACCCTACCCAGCGTCCGCCTGTGCCGCAAGATAGCGCAGCGAACGCCCCGGCCGGCACCGCGAATTCAACGCCCGGCGCCGTGACGCCCGCCCCAGCGCCCGCAGCGTCACAAACTGCTGAAACGAGCGCGCCGCCGCAAACCACGGCGGGCTATCGCGGCATCAACGAATTCGTGGTCACGTATCAGCATGGTGCAGACGATACGCGCTATTCAGCGATTCTGCGGCGCGCAGGGCTGTTTTCGTGGAAGCTGGCCGCCGTGGACCTGAACGGTTAGGTGGCGCGGCGCGGTGTGACGTGATCCGCTTGTGCGTGACCTCGTGTGCGCACTCGTGCGCGATTCAGCCCACCGCCCGACCCACTGCGTGCCTCGTCAAGCCACTGTCGCTGTAGCGGCTGCCGCCTGTTGCTGCTCCTGGACCGACGAGCACGCCACCAGAATGCTGCACGAAACGCGATCGAGCAGCGGTGTGTTGCCCGCTCCCATCCACCAGCGCGACAACCCGGTGCGGCAGCGGTGGCCGACCACCACGAGATCCACGTGCAACTCATTGGCGAGGTTGGCGATTTCGTCTATAGGATGGCCGAACGCAAAGTGCCCTTGAGCGCTAACGCCGCGTTCGGTCAGCCAGTCGACCCCTTCCTGGAGAATGTCGCGGGCGGTTTTCTCGAAGCTGCCGCAGGCCACGTCCGTCAAGAGGCCTGCGCTCTGCGCAATGCTCGAGCGCATGTCGACCACCGAGAGCAAATGCGTTTCAGCTTTCAGGTCCAGCGCCAGGTCGGCCCCGCAACGCAACGCCTTGCGGCCTTCGCGCGAGCCGTCGTAGCACAGCAGGATTTTTTTGTAGCTCGCCATGATGTTCTCCCTACCGCGTCGATCGCGGTTCTGTCCTGAATCATGGTGCGCCGCAATTCAGCTTGCAAGGGATGGAAAACGCTAACCGCGACAAAGTACACGCTCAGTGCGTCCGGCCCGTTGTGCAGCGCATGCCGCAGCGCAAGAACCCGCACTCTGCCAGTGCACGAGCGCCGACATTGCAGCGCCGATGCCCTAGAATGGGCAGCCGCACCGGCCTTTCACGTCTTTCGGAATCCCCAACGACCCCATGTCTGAAGCCGCCATCGAATTCCTGCAAGTCCACAAGCGCTATGCCGATAAGACAGTTGTCGACGGCCTGTCGTTCCACGTGCGGCGCGGCGAATGCTTCGGCCTGCTCGGCCCGAACGGCGCCGGCAAGACGACGACATTACGCATGTTGCTTGGCATCGCGGCGCCCGATGCCGGCACGATCCGCCTGTGCGGCGAGCCGATTCCGCTGCGCTCGCGGTTTGCGCGGGCGCGCGTGGGCGTGGTGCCGCAGTTCGACAATCTCGACCCGGACTTCACCGTGCGGGAAAACCTGCTGGTATTCGGCCGCTACTTCGGCCTGAGCTCGGCGCAAACCCGTGCGCTGGTGCCGTCGCTGCTCGAATTCGCCCGGCTCGAAAGCAAGGCGGATGCGCGGGTCGGCGAGCTGTCCGGGGGCATGAAGCGGCGCCTGACGCTGGCCCGCGCGCTTGTCAACGATCCGGACGTGCTGATCATGGACGAACCCACGACCGGGCTCGACCCGCAGGCGCGCCATCTGATCTGGGAGCGGTTGCGCTCGCTGCTCGCCCGCGGCAAGACGATTCTCCTGACCACCCACTTCATGGAAGAGGCCGAGCGGCTCTGTCATCGCTTATGCGTGATCGAGGAAGGGCGCAAGATTGCGGAAGGCGCGCCGAATGACCTGATCGCCTCGGAGATCGGCTGCGACGTGATCGAGATCTACGGACCGGACCCCATCGCGCTACGCGACGAACTGGCGCCACTCGCCGAACGCACGGAAATCAGCGGCGAAACGCTGTTCTGCTACGTCACCCAGGCGGAACCGGTGCATGCACGGCTGAAGCAGCGCTCGGACCTGCGCTATCTGCACCGGCCGGCCAATCTCGAAGACGTGTTTCTGCGGCTCACCGGCCGCGAAATGCAGGACTGAAGCAGGATAGAACCAACATGGACGCACGCAGCTACGATCCCCCCAGCCAGGCCGCCCCCGCCGCCGAGCCCTTTGCCGCCCTGCCCGCCAACGCCGTCAACTGGATCGCGGTATGGCGCCGCAACTATCTGGTGTGGCGCAAGCTCGCGCTGGCGTCGATGTTCGGCAATCTCGCCGATCCGATGATCTATCTGTTCGGTCTGGGTTTCGGGCTCGGCCTGATGGTCGGGCACGTCGACGGTGTGTCGTATATCGCGTTTCTGGCGGCCGGCACGGTCGCGTCGAGCGTCATGATGTCGGCCAGCTTCGAATCGATGTACTCGGGTTTCTCGCGCATGCACGTGCAGCGCACGTGGGAGGCGATCATGCATACGCCGCTCACGCTAGGCGATATCGTGCTGGGCGAAGTGATGTGGGCGGGCAGCAAGTCGCTGCTGTCCGGGGCGGCGATCATGCTGGTGGCCGGGGCGCTCGGTTATGCGAACTTTCCGTCGATGCTGCTGGCGCTGCCCGTCATCGCCCTGACCGGCCTCGCGTTTGCCGCCGTGGCGATGATCGTGACGGCGCTCGCCCCGTCGTACGATTTCTTCATGTTTTATCAGACGCTCGCGCTCACGCCGATGCTGCTGCTCTCCGGCGTGTTCTTTCCGATTGCGCAGTTGCCGCCTGTCGCGCAGCTCGTCACGCAGTTGTTACCGCTTGCCCACGCCGTGGATCTGATCCGCCCGGCCATGCTCGGCCGCCCGCTCGATCACGCAGCGCTGCATGTCGGCGTGCTGGCCGCGTACGTGGTCGTGCCGTTCTGTATCGCGGCCGTGCTATTCCGGCGCAGGATGATGCGTTAACGCGCGGCGATGTGCCCCGGCACGCCACCCGCGCCCACGCTTCGGTCACGCACCGTGCTCACGTTAGCTCACAGTGCGACTGCAAGACTCAGTCTTCGTCGTCCGTCCAGGGGATTTCGACGTCGGAGATAAACGCGACCGTTGCGAACGGGCCGCCTTCCTGACGTCCGATCTTGCCGTCCGCGCGTTGCCATTCGACGCGAAACAGCGTGCCCGGATCGTCGGCAATCAGGCGAACCGTGCGCACCTCGTCGGGATCGGACTCTTCCACCGGGCCGTCGAGCGACACCAGCAGTTCCTGTGGCCACAGGCCGTCGGCGGGATCATAAATGCGATCGCCGTCGGGAATCAGCGTGAAGGCCTCCACGCCGATCGTTGCCGATGCTTCGATGATCATTTTGCCCAAGGCGCGCAGCAGCGCGGTGGCACGCGCCGAGTTTGCCTGGCGGATCGCGAGGTCCCCGCGCGTCAGCGCCTGTTCAAGTTTCGGATTTGTTTTTTGTTGCGCCATTCTATTTCCTGATTGCAATCGCTCGAGTGTCTGCGGCGGTTTCTTACCCTGCATGCTGCGGGGGTGCCCGCCGCCTGTGCTTTTTTCGCGCTGAATCGTACCACCGGTGGACGCCTCAACTCACCCGAGCCCGACTGCGGTTCGATCCAGACGCCCTCCGTTCCCCAGTGTAGGACGTGATTCGCCATCTGGCATTGGAGATTTGTCGGGCGCGACGCCAAAGGCCGCCCGCCCGGTTCAGAATCCGAGAGTGACGGCAAGGCCGCCGGCCACCACGCCGAACAGCACCACCGACACCGCGACCAGCGTCAGCAAACGCGGCCGGAACGAGCGTGCCAGCATCGCCAGCGACGGCACGCTGATCGGCGGCAAGGTCATCAGCAGCGCGCCCGCAGGACCCACGCCCATGCCGAGCGAGAGCATCGCCTGAATGATCGGCACCTCGCCCGCGGTGGGGATCACGAACAGCATGCCGGCGACCGCCAGGGCAACGATCCAGACGAACTGATTGCCGATTTCCGGGCCGACATGCGGAAACAGCCAGGCGCGCGCCGCGCCGAGCAAAAGGATCAGCACGATGTATTCGGGAATCAGACGCGCCGCCATGCGCACAAACAGTCCCAGCCAACGCATGAACGGATTGCCGCGCGCCGCCTCCTGTTGCGCGGCGAGTTGCGCCAGTTGTCCGCCGGCAGCCGCGGCCTCCTGCGGCGTGACCAGCCGGTTCACCAGATAGCCGAGACCGAACACCATCAGCACGCCCAGCGCGAGGCGCAGCGCTGCCCAGTGCCAGCCGAGCACGAAACCCATGAAGACGAGCGTCGCCGGATTGAGCACCGAATTGCCGAGCCAGAAGGCGATCGCGCCACCCGGCGAGGCCTGGCGCTGCCGCAAACCGACCACGACGGGCGCCGCGCAGCAGGTGCACATCATGCCGGGGATGGCCAGCAGCCCGCCGGCCGCGACGCTGCCGAAGCTGGTCTTGCCCAGCACCCGGGCGATCCATTGCACCGGCAACAACACCTGAACCGCTGAGCCGAGCACGAGGCCGAGCACCATCGCCTGCCAGATCGCCTTGCCGTAGGCGAGCGCATAGCTGAGGGCGGCCGCCAGCGACGGCGCCGGCGGGCTCGCGTCGGCGCCCATCAGGATCGATTTGCCGATCGAATGGGTTGCGGCAGCGGTAAAGGCGCGGTGGTAGTAGGGAAACCACTTCACATAGAAGAGTCCGGCGACGGCGACCAGCAGAAAGATCAGCCAGCCGGCAGCGGGTTGGGTTTGGGTTTGGGATGTGGTCTTCATCGTGTTGGTATGGACAGGTTTGGAGCGAAGACTACTGGGGTTTGACGACGGCCGGGTGCGCGAGCGTGCCGCCCGGCAAGCCGGCAGCCGCCGTTGCTGCATCGCCGGCGGCGTGAACAGACGCGGCGTCGCCGCGTTGCAACACGCCTGTCGACATAACTGCTGTTGAAACCGTTGGTGAAACCGCTGACGTAACTGCCGGCGCCTCGCCGGCGGCCCCGGCCAGACTCGCCAGCAACGCTGCCGCCTGATCGACGCTATCAGCCGCGTTCGGCCTGAACTGGAAGTGCAGCGCCTCGCCGAGGCGGCTGAAGTGCTGACGGCTGCTGCGTTGATAGGCCGGGTCGTAGTGACGCTCGATCAACTCGCCGAACAGCTCAGCACGGGCGGCAGCGTCGCCCGCCCCACCCTCGTGGCCCGCGGCGCTCCCCGCGTCGATCAGCTGCTGCCAATGCCGCACCTGCTCGCGGCTATGCAGGCCGATCAGGCGCTCGAGTTGCTGCCTGAACGAAGCCGGGTTGTCGAACAAATGTGTGTAGTCCTGCAGCAGGAAAGCGATGCGATCGTCATGGCTCGCCTCGACTTCCACACACGCGCCGTGATGAAAGCGTTCGAGCAGCGTCTGCGGCAGCGTGATCGCGCCAATCCGCCGGCTCTCCGCTTCGACGAACACCGGCCGCCGCACATCGAAGCCGGACAGCACGCCGACCAGCGCGGTATCGAACGCCTTCTGCGCCGGCTGCGCCCGATCCGGCAAGGCGCCGAGCAGCGAACCACGATGACAGGCCAGTTCCTCCAGATCGAGCACCTGCGCGCCGGCCTTGCGCAACGCCTGCAGGAGCCGGGTCTTGCCGCTGCCGGTATGGCCGATCAGCGCCACATAGTCGAATTGTCCCGGCAGGCTCGCCAGCCGCTCGAGCACGGAACCGCGATACGCCTTGTAGCCGCCCTCGAGCTGGCGCGCCTGCCAGCCGATCAGGTTGAACCAGGTGGTCATCGAGCCCGAACGCTTGCCGCCGCGCCAGCAATAGATCAGCGGACGCCAGTTGCGCGGGCGCCCGGCAAAGGTGGTCTCGAGGTGCTGCGCGATGTTGCGCGCCACCATGGCGGCGCCCACCCGGGTGGCCTCGAACGGCGATACCTGCTTGTACATCGTGCCGACGATCACCCGCTCCTCATTGCTCAGCACCGGGGCGTTGAGCGCGCCTGGAATATGGTCTTCGGCAAACTCGAGCGGGGTACGCACGTCGACGATCTCGTCGAAGCGCCCCAGTTCATCGAGCGGCACAAGCAGGTTTTTCAATTGGACAACGCGTAAAGAAGGGCCGATTTCGCAGCCGGGTGAAATAGCCGGGATGAAGGCAGACGGTAAGCCGAATTATCGCATGGGGTGGCTGCGCGCCTGCGGGGCCTGAGCGCGCTGTATGCGGTGAGAGCGAAGCTCAGGATTCGCTGAGCCGGAATGGACCGCGGGCCCGCTGCACAGGCAAGCGGGCCCGCTTCTCTGACGACAGCAGCGCTTACGGCGCAGGATTCGGCTGCAACTGGTGCAACTCGTCGATTTCCGCCAGCACGTCGGGCGACAGCTTCACGTCCACGCTCGCAATGTTCTCCTTCAATTGATCGAGCGTTGTCGCGCCGATCAGGTTGCTCGTCACGAACGGGCGGCTGTTGACGAACGCCAGCGCGAACTGCGCGGGCGACAGGCCATGGCGCTTCGCCAGCTCGACATAGCGGCTGGTCGCCTGCATCGCCTGCGGCTTGCTGTAGCGCTGGAAGCGTTCGAACAGCGTGATGCGGGCGCCCGCCGGACGCGCGCCGCCTTCATACTTGCCCGACAGCCAGCCGAACGCGAGCGGCGAATAGGCGAGCAGGCCAATGCCGTCGCGATGGCTGTATTCCGACAAGCCCGCTTCGAAGGTCCGGTTCAGCAGACTGTACGGATTCTGGATGCTGACGATGCGCGGCAAGCCGAGTTTTTCCGCCGCGCGCAAAAACTGCGCGACACCCCACGGCGTTTCGTTCGATACGCCGATATGCCGCACCTTGCCTTGCTTGACGAACTCGGCGAGCACCGCGAGGGTTTCCTCGATCGGCACCGTGTAGGCATCCTCGACCCACGGATACGCGCTACGGCCGAACGTCATCGTGCTGCGGTCGGGCCAGTGCAACTGATACAGGTCGACGTATTCGGTTTGCAGGCGCTCGAGGCTGCCGTTGAGCGCTTCGGTCAGATTCTTGCGGTCGAACTGATTGCCCTCGCCGCGAATATGGCGCGGGTTATGCGGTTGACGCGCCGGGCCGGCAATCTTGGTGGCGAGCACGATTTTCTCGCGCACGCTACGATGCTGGGCGAGCCACGTGCCGATGCAGCGCTCGGTCGCACCCTGCGTCTCGGGACGCGGCGGCACCGGATACATTTCGGCGGCATCGATCAGGGTGACGCCGTGATCGAGCGCGTAGTCGATCTGCTCGTGTGCTTCGCGCTCGGTGTTCTGCTCGCCCCAGGTCATCGTGCCAAGACCGATCAGGCTGACCTCGACGTCGGTATTGCCCAGTTTGCGGTATTCCATCGAACGGTTCCTGTTGTCTGAGTGTACGAAAGATGCCGAACTTACCACGGCCGCCGAATGCTTGCAGCGCAGCTAAAATGAAACCGGCGGCCAGATTCGGCAACGCCCCCATCGCAACATTGCGAGCCTGAAGATGAATCCAGAACACCTCGAATTGCTGGTCACCCGTGTCATGCCCTACGGTAAATATAAAGGCCGGCTGATTGCCGATTTACCGGGGCATTATCTCAACTGGTTTGCGAACCAGGGCTTTCCGCCCGGCGAGATCGGCCGCCTGCTGGCCCTGATGCACGAGATCGACCACAACGGTCTGTCGTCATTGATCGAACCGTTGCGCGCTGGCCGCGAAAAACCGGCAAGCTGAGCCGCATCGTGTTGCCTTATGATGAAACGATAGGCGTGATTCGGGTCGGACCAAGCTTTCAGTTCTGCAAAATCAGTCGACAATTACACGACTAAAAATACACAACTGAAAGCTGTCGAGCGTGCCATTTCACATGTAAAAAACGTTAACCTTTTGGCGCTTGACCTGTTTTCGCGCATCAGTTGTAATCGCCTCGACTCACCTAGTTTTACTCTTCAGTTCCTGCATGACTCTATGCAAAATCTCAGCCTGATTCATTTGCTCGAATACATCGGCCACGATATGTCGCCCGTGTCGGCTGTCCTTGCATTCTTCGTGTTCGGCTACCTGATCGTGGGGCTGCCGGTGCACTTTCGCCAGGGCGCCGCGTCGCGCGACATCTGGGGGACAGCCGCCGGTGTCACGATGGCCGCGCTCTACGCCGCCTTCATCGTCGGCGTGTACCCGATCTTGCAGCACACGCTGCACCTGCTCCCGCCGATCAGCCTTTCGCACTGAATTTCGCGCTAACGCGGCACGCCTGCGCCCCACTCCACCGCCAGCGCTGCGAACGCATCGCACGCCACACTCCGGTACGCCCCGCTGCGCCACAGCAGCGCCGCCGTGCGGCGCGGCAAAGGCGGCTTCAGCGCAAGCGGATGCAAGCCCTCGTGCTCGCGGGCAATCGCATCGGGCAACACCGTGACGAGCTGCCCGCGCCGCACGATCTCCACGACCGCGCTAATCGAATTCACCTCGATCGCCACCCGCGGCACGATGCCCTGCTGCCGGCAGTACAGATCGATATAGCGGCGTGTCGCAAAATCGCCGTTCAACAGCACGAACGACTCCGCCGCCACCGCAGACGCCGGCAGCGCCACCGTCTGCGCGGCGCAGCGATGCGCGGGGCCGACCACCAGACTGAGCGTTTCGACGAATAGCGCTTCGCTGTCGAGTTCCGGCGCACGGATCTCGTCGAACGCAATGCCGATATCGAGCCGGTCGTCGGCCAGCGCCGCTTCGATGCGATCCTGCGTGGTCTCCTCGAGGCTTACGGCGATGCCCGGATGACGCTCGTTGAAACGGGCAAGCAACGGACCGATCAGGTAGGCCGTGAAAGTCGGGGTGACCGCGAGCCTCAGCGTGCCGCGGCTCAGATCGCGCACGTCATGAATGGCGCGCCGGCCGGCATCGAGATCCTGCAGCGCGCGCCGCGCATGGCGCAGATAGGCTTCGCCCGCATCGGTAAGCCGCACCGTGCGGCCCGAGCGGTCGAACAGTTGCGCCCCCAGGCCGTCTTCGAGCTGGCGGATCTGCTGCGACAGCGTGGGCTGCGAGACGTGCAAGGCCTCGGCCGCGCGCGTGAAGTTCTGATGTTCTGCAACCGCCTGCAGATAGCGAATATGACGTAGCAGCATGCCGGCTCAACTATAGATAGGACTTATTGGATCCATCATAATCCGGTCTTGGACCCTATAGTCAAATGAGATCATGCTTGTGGCATTGGTCTGTACCGGGAGAAACGCTCATGCAGGACATCATCGAAGGCTTTCTGAAATTTCAGCGTGAGGTGTTCCCCGCCCGTTCCGCGCTCTTCAAGCGGCTCGCCACCAGCCAGAATCCCGGCGTGCTGTTCGTCACCTGCTCGGATAGCCGCGTGGTACCGGAATTGCTGACGCAACGCGAGCCGGGCGACATGTTCGTGATCCGCAACGCCGGCAATATCGTGCCGTCGTACGGGCCGGAACCGGGCGGCGTCTCGGCGACCGTCGAATATGCGGTCGCCGTGCTGGGCGTCACGGACATCGTTATCTGCGGACATTCGGATTGTGGCGCGATGACCGCCATCTCGAGCTGCATGTGCCTCGATCACCTGCCGGCCGTGGCCGCCTGGCTGCGGCACGCCGATGCGGCCAAGGCCGTCAACGCCGCGCGCAACCATGCCACGCCCCAGGCGCGCCTCAATGCGCTGGTGCGCGATAACGTCGAGGCCCAGCTGGCCAACATCAAGACCCATCCGTCGGTTGCGGTGGCGCTCTCGCAAGGGCGGCTGAACCTTCATGGCTGGGTCTACGATATCGAGAAAGGCGCGATCGACACCATCGACGGCAGCACCAATCCGCCGCGGTTCGTTTCGCTGGTCGATCATCCGGATGCCTGCGCGATGCGCACGCATGGCGCTGAGGCCACCCAGGCCACTGAAGAAGATCGGACCGGCGAGGCCCGCTAGGCCCGACCTGCAGACCCGCTCATCCAGGCAATCCGCTTCACCCGCCTCACCCGCTCCACCCACTTAGCCCGTTTAGTCGAGGAAAGGAACCACGATGCTGCAATCCCAAGTGAGTCAGGCCGCCCGCCTGCAACTGACCGACACCATCATCGACGCAAAGCTGCGCAAGAACCTCTCGTGGCAAGCGCTTGCCGAGGGCACGGGCTTGAGCCTTGCCTACGTGACCGCTGCCCTGCTCGGGCAGCATGCGCTGCCGGCCGATGCCGCCGAACTGGTGGGCAAGCGGCTCGAACTCGACGCGGACGCCATCCGCCTGTTACAGGCCATTCCACTGCGCGGCAGCCTCGCCGACAGCGTGCCGAGCGATCCGACCATCTACCGCTTCTATGAGATGGTGCAGGTCTACGGCACGACGCTCAAGGCGCTGGTGCATGAGCAGTTCGGCGACGGCATCATCAGTGCGATCAACTTCAAGCTCGATATCAAGAAGGTGGACGACCCCGAGGGCGGCTCGCGCGCAGTGATCACGCTCGATGGCAAGTTCCTGCCGTACAAGCCGTTCTGAAGCTGAATTGGCGCTTGCTCCGGTCTTATGCAGCCCGACCGCGGTCGGCCGGGGTTAGCGCTTTAGCTGTCAGCCAGAGTTGGCGTGTCGACCAGAGTTGGCGCTTTAGCGGTTACTCTGGTCCCATAGCGCGTTACTCTGATCCCATGCAGGATGGTTGCTGTCTGTCGGCAGCCGCGCTCGCGGCCACCACACGCCCCACCCATTGTGTTGGCACATCCCTGCCGTCCCACTTCCCTCGCCCGCTCGGTAAAAACCCGAAGTTGAGTCAGGCTCATACCTGAGATCAAAAAACATCAGTTCTTCGCCGGCGGCAACGAACAGCACAATCACGCTACACCGTCGTATGCGGATCGGGTCTGCTCGAAGGCTTGGGCAGTCGCGCTGTACGCCCCGCCTGGGGTCACGCTCGCATACTACGGCGATCAACTAAAAAGACATTCAGACAATGGGACAGGAGACAGTCAACCATGAAACTCAGACAATTTCGCGCCGCCTTTCTGACCGCTGCGTTACTCGCAACCGGCTCGGCCCATGCGGCAGACAACTGGTGCGGCGCGGGCAAGACCGTGCACTTTGCCGGCATCACATGGGAGAGCGGCGCGTTCGCCACCGAAGTGCTGCGGCAGATTCTCGAAAAAGGCTACGGCTGTAAAACCGACGTGGTCCCCGGCAGCACCGCCGCTACGGAAACCGCCCTCGCACACAACGATGTACAGGTATGGGCCGAACAATGGACAGGCCGCAGCGAGATCACCGCGAAAGCCGTCGCGTCGGGCAGCGTCAAGCTGGTCGGCGACACTCTGCCGGGCGGCACCAAGGAAGGCTGGTTCGTGCCTGACTATGTCGTGAAGGGCGACGCCGCGCGCGGCATCAAGCCGTCGGCGCCGGGACTCGTTGCCGTGACCGATCTGCCGAAGTACAAGGATGTGTTCGTGGATGACGAAGAACCCAACAAGGGCCGCTTTCTCAATTGCCCGAGCGGCTGGGATTGCGAGCGCGTCAACTCGCGCCTGCTGAAAGTGCTCAAGCTCGACGATTCGTATACCAACTTCCGCCCGGGCACCGGCGCCGCACTCGATGCGGCGATCGCCTCCGCGTACACGCGCGGCAAGCCGATCCTCTTCTACTACTGGGGGCCGGCCGCCTTGATGGCCAAATACAAGCTCACCGAACTGAAGATGCCACCGTACAACGCCGATTGCTGGAAGACGCTGCGTGACGAAAGCAGCACTTCGCAGTGTGCGTCGTCATACATGGTCTCGCATGTGACGGTGGGCGTGTCGACGCCGTTCTACAACGCCGACCCGCAACTGATGGCGATGTTCGACAAGGTCCAGTTCCCGATGGACTTCCTGAACGAGACCATCCTCGACATGAGTGTCAAGAAGGTCGACGGCAGCACGATGGCCACGCAATTCCTGCGCACGCATCCGGAGATGTGGAAACAGTGGGTGCCCGCCGACGTCGCGTCGAAAATCCAGGCGAGCCTGGCTAGTTAAACCCCGAGCGCATCATGAAC
>NZ_JBWQQI010000013.1:0-220972 GCF_056619545.1 Paraburkholderia sp. SSBN10T | reverse complement strand
GGGTAGTAGCGCGCCGCGTCGGCACGGACGATACTCACAGCATTAGCCAACTCGAGGTGAAACATGCGGGGATTGTGGGCAATCGGTGCGGCGGCGCTGCTGGCGGGATGTGTGGGCACGCCGAGCCTGAACGGCAGTTTTGGCGCGCCGTCGTTTGCAGCGCTGCAGCAGATCTGCAGCCCGGCGCCGGTGGATTACGGCAATGACGCGCAGTCCGTCTACACGACTTTCTACGACGCTTACGTCGCCAACCGGCGCGGTAAGGTCTCGACGGCGGATTACTGCGCATTCCAGGGCGCGATCGCGCAGCATTACACGACGCTCGGCACCAGCAGCGATCCGCAGGCGCGTAATCAGTGGGTGGCGTTTTTCCTCGACCAGCGCGCGAAGGCGCTTAGCTGGCGGGCCGCGGTCGATCCGACGCTGCGCAGTGGTTGAGAGGTGAGTGGTTACTGCGGTGTTGGCTGAGGCTGCGCGCCACGCCACAGCATCTTGCGAAGCTGCGCCAACACAGCCTCGCGGGTCGGGGCCGGGTGTGCGCCTGCTTCTTGCGGGAGTGGTTGACCTGCGGGCGGCGGTAGCTGGTTAGCGAGCGCTAACATCGCAAAGCCGTGCAGGGCCGCCCAGTACGAGTAGGCGATCAGGCGCGCATCGCCCTCCATGCGTCCAGCCGCCACGAGCGGTTCGAAATACGCGCCCAAGATGCGCCACGCGCGCTGCGACGCAGTGGCCAGTTCGGGGTGCGCGCTTTCATCCGGTTGCGCGAGATCGAACATCAGACGATACGCGTGGGGTTCATCGAGCGCGAAGCTCACGTAGGCCTCGCTGAGCGCCACGCCTTGATGGGCAGGGTCGGCGGTCCGGGCGGCCGCCTCCAGCCGCTGCGCGAAGCGCGTGAAGGCCGCGACGCGCACCATCGCAAGGATTTCGTCCTTGTCGCGGAAATACCGGTAGGGCGTCATCGCGCTGCAGCCCAATTCCTTGGCCAGCTCGCGCATTGTCACGCCTTGCGCGCCGCGGGTAGCGAACGCGTTTTCGGCGACACGGCGCATCGCTTCGCGGAACTGGTGAATGTCTTCGTCGGAGAGTGTCTTTGGCATGCCGGATGGCGCAGAGGTCCATCGCGTCAATTTACTGTGTAAATCAACCTGGCACAACCGATACCCAAAATGAATTTCACGGCAGCGTTATGCGACTGGCCAGGCGCGTGCCGGCGAAGGGTACGCGTCTAGCCTCTGCGGACGGCTCGCAACGCCGTGCATGAATCTTGACTGATAGGAGGAAATCACGCGCCGAAGCACGCGGAGCACTAAGACAGACGCTTGATCGCCCGGATCGCCGTGTCGCCGATATCGGTGACGCGCCATTGCTTGAGGCCGGAGGCAAGTTTTTCGAGTTGTACGAGCTGCCGTTCGAGCAGCGCATCCAGCTCCTCCCGATCCATATCGACCTGAGTGGGAGCATCCTTTACGAGCAACAACGTGGCGAATTCATGCGGACTCAGCATCGTTCTCTCCATGTCAAGCGTAGTGCGGACTGCCCTGTGGGCGACTGGGCCGGCGTGGTGGCGGGCGCAGCACGATCCGCTAAAGGACCAGGCGGGAGTGACAGATGTCACGACCGGCGCGCATTGAAAATGGCGTCGGGGAACTGGAGTGTAGTCAACCGCACACTGAACGCCAAATCGGCCCCTGAAAATTTTCCATTTGACAATTGAAGGGTTGCGAGGCGGTCTGGACTGGCGGGCAAATCCTTGATTTCACTCGAAGTTTGGCGTGCGCTGCAGCAAACTGCCGGAGCGTGCGGCGACTGGCAGAATCGGCCATACCAAGGGCGGCGGCGTGACCGGCGCCGCTTTCCCCTTCACTCGGCGATATAGACCTGGGTGCCGGCCGTGGCCAGCGTTTCGGCCATGTCGGCAGGCGGTGCGGCGTCGGTGAACAGCGCGTCGATCTGGTTCAGGTGGCCCTGGCGGACCAGCGCCGGACGGCCGAACTTGGAGTGATCGGTAGCGAGGAAGACCGTGCGCGCGTGCTCGATGATCGCCTCGGCGACACGCACTTCGCGAGTGTCGAAGTCGCGCAGCGTACCGTCGGTTTCGATGCTCGAGGTGCCGATGATCGCGAAATCCACCTTGAACTGGCGAATGAAATCGATCGTCAGTTCGCCGACGATGCCCTTGTCCCACGGCCGCACGATGCCGCCGGTGACCAATACCTCGCAGTCCGGATAGCCGCTCATCATGCTGGCGACGTTCAGGTTGTTGGTGATCACGCGCAGCCCGCGATGGCGGTTCAGCGCGCGCGCCACTTCCTCGGTGGTGGTGCCGAGGTTGATGAAGAGCGAGGCCTGATCGGGGATATGCGTCGCCACGAGCGCCGCGATGCGCCGTTTCTCGTCATGGAACATCCGTTGCCGTGCGGTGTACGAGACGTTCTCGGAGCTGGTCGGCAGGCTGGCGCCGCCGTGATAGCGGCGCAGCAGGTTCATGTCGGCCAGCCAGTTCACGTCGCGCCGGATGGTTTGCGGGGTGACGTCGAAATGAGCAGCCAGGTCATCCACGGTCACGAAGCCGTCGCGTTGCACCCACTCGAGCAGTTCCTGTTGACGTGCGTTGAGGGTCAGGCGGGGGTCTCGGGTCATGTGTCTCGGGTCAAGTGATTGCGCCGGCAGCGGATGCGGCCGCCGACGCCAGGAGCGAGCGATGGTTAACGGTGAGCTATTGTAAGACCAACGGCGCGGTTGTCCGCCAACACAGACGACATGCGCAAGATCACAACCGACCCGCAGCGCACCCGCAACCGACTCATTCAGCATGTTTCTGCATTTATTCATTTGATAAATGAATTTGTTTTTTTGGCCGGTTCGCGCTGCAATCAACGGCTATTTTCGTGCTGTTTTCTAATGGCGCCGGCGGCTTCCCGCGCCGGACCGTGCCTTCCGAGAGTCTCCGACATGACCCGCTTCAACTGGCAAAACCCTTACCCGACGCCGCGTCTGCCGGTGTTCGCGCGCAATATCGTTTCGACTTCGCATCCGCTCGCGGCGCAAGCCGGCCTGCGCATGCTCTGGAAGGGCGGCAATGCGGTCGATGCGGCGATCGCGGCGGCAGCGGCGATTACCGTCGTGGAGCCGGTCTCCTGCGGCCTGGGAGGCGATGCGTTTGCGCTCGTGTGGGACGGGGCGAAGCTGCACGGGCTGAACGCCTCGGGCGTGTCGCCGGCGGCCTGGAGCGTCGATTACTTCAAGCGCAAGTACGGCGAGGAGAACGGTCTCGCGAAGCAGCCCAAGCGCGGTTGGGACGCGGTGACGGTGCCGGGCGTGATCGCCGGCTGGGAGGCGTTGCACCAGAAGTTCGGCTCGCTGCCGTTTGCCGATCTGATGGAACCGGCCATCGAAATCGCCGAGCGCGGTCATGCAGTGGCGAGCATCGTGGCCTACAAATGGGCGGCGGCCGTGCCCGAACTGAAGGACCTGCCGGGCTTCGCACAGACCTTCATGCCGCGTGGCCGGGCGCCGGAAGTGAGCGAACTGGTGCGCTTTCCCGGCCATGCGCGGACGCTGCGCAAGCTTGCCGGGCTTGGTCCGCGTGCCTATTACGAAGGCGAGATCGCCGAGCAGATCGCCGCGTTCGCGCGCGAGGGCGGTGGTGCGATGACCGTGGCGGATCTGCGCAACTATCGCGCCGAGTGGGTCGAGCCGATCGGCAAGGATTATCGCGGTTACACGGTTCATGAGATTCCGCCGAACGGCCAGGGTATCGCCGCGCTGATCGCACTCGGCATCCTCGAAAAATTCGATGTGGGCGCACTCGATGTCGACAGCGTCGCATCGCAGCATCTGCAGATCGAAGCCATGAAGCTCGCGTTCGCCGATGTCTACCGCTACGTCGCCGACCCGCGTTCGATGGACGTCACGCCCGAGCAGATGCTCGACGATGCTTATCTGAGCTCGCGCGCGAAACTGATCGATCCGAAGCGCGCGACGCAGTTCGGCTTCGGCATGCCGCAAGCGGGCGGCACGATCTATATGTCGGTGGCCGACGAGCGCGGCATGATGGTGAGCTTCATCCAGTCGAACTACATGGGCTTCGGCTCGGGCGTCGTGGTGCCGGACACGGGTATTGCACTGCAGAACCGCGGCTGCGGTTTCTCGATGGACTCGCAGTCGCCGAACGTCGTCGCGGGCGGCAAGCGGCCGTTCCATACGATCATTCCGGCCTTCCTCACGCAACAGGTCGACGGCAGGCAGGAAGCGGTCATGAGCTTCGGCGTGATGGGCGGCGACATGCAGCCGCAAGGTCATCTGCAATCGATCGTGCGGATGCTCGACTACGGCCAGCAGCCGCAGGCGGCCTGCGATGCGCCGCGCTGGAAGGTGAACCGCGACTTCACCATCGACATTGAAGCGACGCTCGACGCGAACACAGCGCGTGCGCTCGAAGACCTCGGCCATACGATCAAGTCGGTCGACGATCCGTACATGGACTTCGGCTCAGGCCAGTACATCTGGAAGCTCGATCGCAACGAGCCGGAACGCGGCTATGTGGCGGCGAGCGATAGCCGCCGCGATGGACTTGCCGCGGGCTTCTAAGCTGACCTAAGCCTCGCGCCCCGCGCGAGCCGGCCTTGGCCTATGCCGCTTGCGTGAATCTTGCCGGCGCATCGGCATAGCCAGACCTCCTGGGCCGTTCGGTCTGCTAACCGGACCGCTTGCCGACGACATCCGCTCGCCTCGGCTGGAATGTCCATCCGCTTTGACCTCCGGCAAACCTGCGCGCCATGCCGCGCCAGCCTCAGGCCGCCGGAACCTTACCGCGCCTTGCTCCCCGGCTCCTCGACCGAAGGACCGGCAGCCGTCTGGGCGCGGCCTTCAGGATGCTTCGTGCCCGGCTTGTGTTGTATTGGAACATTTCGACTATCTTGCAACCGGAACTGCTGATCTGGGGCATGGTCTGTGCTGTGTTATCTGCAGAGTTGCGGAACACCAGCTAAGATGCAAGATACAAGGGGTTAACTCTAATTCAAGGTGCTGTATTGCAACGAAAGCGGCCAGGCGAAACGCAAGTGGCTCCAGGCACGCTTCATCAGTCGATACAGCTTTCGGAGCAAGAAACAAATGCACACTGAGCGTAACCATGTGATGCCCTGGCGGATCGAAGACATTGACCTCAGCAGGATCGACCGGCAACGGGCCGTGGCCAACGAAGATCTGCTGCTTCTGCTGTGCGCGGCCTCGTTCATTGAAAGCGGTACGGATCTCTACACCAGCAATCTGAGCACCTTCTTCAACGGCGACCCGGAAGTATCGGCCTGGCTCAACAACGAGTGGGAGCCCGAAGAAATGCAGCACGGCCGGGCCCTGAAGACCTATATCGCTTACGTGTGGCCGGAGTTCGACTGGGATACGGCCTTCCGCAATTTCTTCGAAGAGTATTCGAAGACCTGTTCGGTCGAGGACTTCGAGAAGACGCGTGCGCTTGAAATGGTTGCACGCTGCGTGGTTGAAACCGGCACGGCAACCTTGTACCGGGCGATCGGCGAGTGCTCGGACGAGCCGGTTCTCAAGCAGATCACGGACAACATCCGGATAGACGAAGTCCGTCACTACAAGCACTTTTTCAAGTATTTCAAGAAGTACAACAAGATCGAAGGCAACGGCCGGCTTGCGGTGCTCGGCGCGCTGATGCGCCGTGTGCTGGAGATCAAGAACGAAGACTCGGAAATTGCCTTGCGCCATGTGTTCGCGATCCGCTATCCGGAGCGCGTGCACGATTCGGCCTATAACCGCGAACGTGCGGCACGCATCAACGCATTGGTGCGCCGCAATCTGTCGGCCGACATGTGTGTGAAGATGCTGCTCAAGCCGCTCGATCTGCCTGCGCGCATTCAACCCGGCGTGCATTATCCGCTCGCGAAGATCACGCAGCATGTATTCTTTCGCTGATCATCGGCGTGAGGCGCGTGCGGCCCGCTGAGCTTGCGAACGTATGAACGAATGGCCCGACTGTGCGGGCCATTCGTGTTTTCATAGCGTGTATTTCGATTCAAGACGATAGCCCAACCGGAGTCCGGCGATGACCGATTCTGCATCCACGCGTCCGCTCGACCACGACGTGTTCGACGAATGGCCGGCTGCGGCGCGCACCCTGTTCGACGGCAGCGCGCTGGCGCGCAAGACCGGCTTCACCGCGTCTTTGCTGACCGCCGACGCGAACGGTCACGTGCGTACTTCGCTGCTCGGTGTGGGCGAGCTATATGCGCCCGATTCGCGCACGCTATGCATTGCGCTGTGGCCGCACTCGCGGACCGCAGGCGTGCTGACGCGCAGCGGCCGTGCGGCGCTGACGTTTGTCTGCGAGGACGCGTTCTACCAGGTGCAGTTGCGGTTCGAGCCGTTGGCGCCGGCGAGCGGCGAGAGCAGCGGGCTGGCCCACTTTATCGGCTTCATCGATACCGGCGAGACGCAACGGGTTCGTTACGCACGCCTGACGGGTGGCATCACGTTCGAACTGGAAGAGGAAGGCAGGGCAGTGCTCGATCGGTGGGAACAGCAGATCGAGCACCTGAAACAGGCCGCCGCAGCGGCTCGTTCGTGACGCGGATGAGACTCGGCGGCTAGCGCCTTCGCTCAACGCCCGCGCTGACCGCCGTTGCGCGGCGGTTGCGAACTACGCGGCGCATTGCTGCGCGGCTTGGCGCCGCCACCCAGCAACGCGCCCGGATTGCCGCCTTGCGGTTTGGCCTGAGCCTGGGCCTGCGGCTTGCGCGGTGCGTGCGTGGCACCGGCGCCGTCATGCGTGGCGGGCCCGGGCTTACCGTGATGACGGGTGGTCTCGTGGCGCGGATTGTCCTTGCGCGCTTGCGGCTGGCTCGGCGCACCGGCCGGTTTGGCGCCTTGTGCCTTGGCCTGCTGGCCGCCCGCCGGGCGTTGTCCCGAGCGCTGTGCGGGCTTGGCAGCGCCGCCATCGCGGCGCGCGCCGTCGCCCTTGGGCGCACCTTGACCCTGACGCGGTTGACGGCCACCGCCGCCACCGCCCTGACCACGGCGCAGGATCGGCTCCGGCTTCGCGTTCGGATCCGGTTCGAACCCGGCGATCACTTCTTGCGGCACGGCGCGCTTGATCAGCTTCTCGATATCCTTGAGCAACTGCAGTTCGTCGACGCACACCAGCGATACCGCTTCGCCCGTCGCTCCGGCACGGCCGGTACGGCCGATCCGGTGCACGTAGTCTTCCGGCACGTTCGGCAGGTCGTAGTTGACCACGTGCGGCAACTGGTCGATGTCGATGCCGCGCGCGGCGATATCGGTCGCCACCAGCACCTGCAGCGTGTTGTTCTTGAACTCGGCGAGTGCGCGCGTACGCGCGGACTGGCTCTTGTTGCCGTGAATCGCAAGGGCGCTGATGCCGTCCTTGGTCAACTGCTCGGCAAGGCGGTTCGCGCCGTGCTTGGTGCGCGTGAACACCAGCACCTGGAACCAGTTGTGTTCCTTGATGAGGTGCGTGAGCAACTCGCGCTTCTTGTCGCGATCCACCGGGTGGATCTTCTGCGCCACCGACTCGGCCGTCGTATTGCGGCGTGCGACTTCGATCAGCGCCGGCGAATCGAGCAGGCTATCGGCGAGCGTCTTGATCTCGTCGGAGAAGGTGGCGGAGAACAGCAGGTTCTGGCGCTTCGGCGGCAGCTTGGCGAGCACGCGCTTGATGTCGTGGATGAAGCCCATGTCGAGCATGCGGTCGGCTTCGTCGAGCACGAGGATCTCGAGATGCGACAGATCGATGGTCTTCTGCTGCATGTGATCGAGCAGACGCCCGGGCGTGGCCACCACGATATCGATGCCGCGACGCAGCGCATCGATCTGCGGGTTGATGCCGACGCCGCCGAACATCACCGTGGACTTCAGCTTCAGGTACTTGCCGTACGCACGCACGCTTTCCTCGACCTGCGCCGCGAGTTCGCGCGTCGGCGTGAGGATCAGCGCGCGGACCACGCGCTTGCCGGCGGCCGTGGTGACCGGCGGCATGGTGTTCAGACGCTGCAGGATCGGCAGCGTGAAGCCGGCCGTCTTGCCGGTGCCGGTCTGCGCGCCGGCGAGCAGGTCGCCGCCGTTGAGCACGGCCGGAATCGCCTGCAACTGGATGGGGGTAGGGTTGGTGTAGCCGAGTTCGTGAACAGCACGGACCAGCGGTTCGGACAAGCCGAGGGAATCAAAAGACATAAAAACTCTTTGCAATGCAGTATCGCGAAACGGCGAACGCGCGGCCAAAAGGCGCGCTTCGGGGCTTGAGCCCTGGTCCGGTCGCAGGGAAATCGGCGGCACACGCCAGCGTGTGCCGAATGCTTCAACGCGCTATCAAGACACGCTGACTGGCCTTAAGTTGCACTTCGCCGTCGTGGGGTGTTACGCGACGTAGCGCGCAACACTGACGAATTGACACAGACTGCCCGCCAGAACGAACAGGTGCCAGATACCATGTCCGTGCCGGATGCGCTCGTCGTTGATGAAGAAGTAGATGCCGACGCTGTAGATGATCCCGCCGGCCACGAGCCATGCGGTGCCCGCGGTCGGTAATGCTTCGACCAGCGGACGAATGGCAACGAGCGCGAGCCATCCCATCAAGACATACAGCACCATCGATACGCTACGGGTGCGTCGCCCGAGCGTGAGTTCCTGCACGATGCCAAGGGCCGCAAGGCCCCAGCTTACCCCGAACAGGGACCAGCCCCACGGTCCACGCAGCGTGACCAGCGTGAACGGCGTGTAGCTGCCGGCGATCAGCAGGTAGATCGCCGAATGATCGCATTTCTGCAGGACCGCCTTGACGCGCGGGTTGCGCACGCTGTGGTAGAGCGTGGAGATAGCATACAGCACGAACAGCATCGCGCCGTAAACGCTGAAGCTGACGACCTTGTACGCATCGCCGTCCAGCGCGCCCATCGTGACGAGCGTAGCCAGCCCCGCCACCGACAGCACCGCGCCGACGAGGTGGGTAATGCTGTTGAAACGCTCACCGACATGCACGACATCTTCTCCCACTCGGACCAATACGCCATTGTGCACGTACCGGTCCGGCTCCAGTCCAAAAAACGAAGGGCGCGGCCGCGATTTCCCGCAGGCCGCGCCCTCCTTACTGCTTGCGCCGCTTAGTCGAGCGGCGCGGAACGCAGATCGGCCACCTGCTGCGGCGACACTGCCGTTCCGTGGTTACCCCACGACATACGAATGTAGGTCACCACCGCAGCGACTTCCTGATTCGACAGCGACTGTGCAAACGGCGGCATGCCATACGGCTTCGGATTGCCCTCCGTGCTCGGCGGGTAGCCGCCGTTCAGCACCATGCGGATCGGGTTCACCGCCGACGGCATCTGGATCGACTGGTTGTTGGCCAGCGGCGGGAAGTTCGGCGGCTGGCCGAGACCGTTCGCCTCGTGGCACTTCGCGCAGTTGTCCGTGTAGATCTTCTGACCTTGCTGCAGCAGCTCCGTGCCGAACTGGGCCGACGTTTCCAGTTGCAGGTTTTCAGGCGCTTCGCTCTTCTGCGGAATGGTCTTCAGATATGTGGACATCGCCTGGATGTCCTCGTCCGACATGTACTGCAAGCTGTTGTGAACCACTTCGGCCATCGGGCCGAACACCGCGCCACGCTGCGACACGCCGGTCTTCAGCAGAGCCTGGATGTCTTTGATGTCCCAGTCGCCCAGACCCGCTTCCTTGTTAGAGGTGAGCGACGGAGCATACCAGTTCTGCAGCGGAATCAGACCGCCGGCAAAAGCTGCCGAGTTGACCGGACCGCCCATCGCATTGATCGAGGTGTGGCACATGCCGCAGTGGCCGAGGCCTTCGATCAGGTACGCACCGCGGTTCCATTCGACCGACTTGGTCGGATCCGGCTTGTACTCGCCTTCACGGAAGAACAGCGTGCGCCAGCCGATCAGCAGGTTGCGGTTGTTGAACGGGAATTTCAGTTCGTGCGGACGGCTCGGCACATTGACCGGCGTGACCGAGCGCAGGTACGCGTAGATCGCGTCCGAATCGGCCCGCGTGACCTTCGTGTAGCTCGTGAACGGGAAGCCCGGGTAGAGCAGGCTGCCGTCCTTCGAGCGGCCCGTGTGCATGGCGCGGTAGAAGTCGTCCTGGGTCCACTTGCCGATGCCGTACTGGTCGTCGGGCGTGATGTTCGGCGTGAACATCGTACCGAACGGCGTGGCCATCGGCAGGCCGCCGGCGAATTCCTTGCCGCCGCGCACCGTGTGGCAGGCAATACAGTCGCCCGCGCGGGCGAGGTACTCGCCCTTCTTGATCAGGGCAGCCTGGTCGGCGGGCGTGGCCGCCATCGCGCTGCCGTTGTGCAGGTTGTCGCCGCCCGACCACAGGACGGGAACGAGGGCAGCGGCCGCAACCACGACGACTGCCGAAAGGGCGAACACAGTCTTGCGTTTCATTTGGTCATCTCTCCCGGTGCCTTATTGCGGTTCGCTGCCGCAGGCAAGCGGAGTCTTCATCGAGCGGGCCGGAGCCGGCACGGGGTTTTGCGGAGCCGTCTGGGTGGACAACCATGAAGCAACGGCATTCACGTCATCATCGGTCAAACGGGTGGCGATGGTGTGCATGCAGTCAGGCGCAATGGCGTGACGCGAGCCCGAGCGCCAGGCGCCGAGCTGCGCGCTGATGTAGTCGGCATGCAGACCGACCAGACCCGGGATGGCCGGTTCCATGCCGGTCAGCGCCTTGCCGTGGCAAGCGGCGCAGGCCGGAATCTGCCTGGCCGCGTCGCCGTGCAGCACGATGTTCTGGCCGCGCGCCAAGGTGTCCGACGACACCGTTGGCCTGGCCGGCGGCGGGTACGGCGGGCGCTGCTGTGAGAAGTATGTGGCGATCTGATGCAGGTAGTCGTCCGAGAGATACGTGACGAGGTAGTTCATGGGCGGGTACTTGCGGCGCCCTTCGCGGAAATTCTTGAGCTGGTTGTACAGGTAGTCAGCCGGTTTGCCGGCGAGGCGTGGGAAGTAGTCGTTGTCCGTCCCCTGGCCGTGCGAGCCATGGCATGCCGTGCAGCCTTGCACGCGCGCTTCCATCGTATCCGGGGTCTTGGGCTGAGTCTGCGCTTTCGCAGCGCTATAGACGCCTGCAGCACCGATCAACAGAAGGGCAAGCAGCGGGCGGAAAATGCGTCTTGAAGACACGCGTAACTCCATCAGATTCGGGGACCCGACCGAACTTCGAGGCGGCTCGGCTTGGGGGCAGTTGGGGCTGCGGCGACGCAGCATTCTATCATCGATGGGTAATGGTGACTATTTGCCACAGGCCACCTGGAGCCTCCTCGTAAACGCCGATGTGCCAGTCTGGCGCAGTGTGTTTCGGCTATGTCGTCTATGCCTTTTGGGTTGCGTCTGGGTTCCTTTTGAGCGGTCTTTGCGGTGCTGTCGGGGTGATTGCCGGCTCGGTTCCCCGGCAGTTTCTCGGCTTAAAGGCGTAACTGGGTTGAACCCACGCGCGCGCGAACCATCGAAGCGTACACTCCCGGGGCGCCGGTGTCTTGCTGCGCCGCGTGCAACCTTCCTCCGTGTATTTTTCGACAAGCAACTTGCCTTTCATGAAGCTATCCGATTTCACCCGCCCGGCGCTGCGCGCGCCGGCGGTCAGTGCCGCGGCCCTTGCCGCGGTCTCCTCCGCGTATGCCCATGCGTGTTCCACTTCGCTCGGGTCCGTCCCAAACGCCAGGGGCGCGGCGCCGGGCCAGTCGACGATCCATTTCAGCGCGCCGCTCGAAGCGGCCACTTACGCGTTCACTGTGCAATGAGAATAGACGGATTGTGGATCGGGCAGGTCGCGATGGCCGCGCTCATGAATGTCGCGTTTGCGTTTGCAGTCGGTTCGGCGCTGCTCGGCGCCTGGCTTGCGAAGGATGCCCAGGCCAAGGTCGCGCCGGCGCGACCCGCCTGGTTGCGTGCGCAACGCTCGATGGTTACGGCGAGCGTCGTGCTGGTGCTCGCCGACCTCGGCTGGCTGCTGTATCAGGCCGCGGCGATGAGCGGCAACGCCTTGCCGCAGGCGCTCGGCGTGATCCCCACGGTGCTGTCGCAGACGCACGTTGGTTATGCCTGGAGCGTTGCGTTTATCGGCGCGCTGGTGCTGCTGTTGACCGCGATGTCCTCGCAAGCCGGCACGCTGCGCAATGCACTGCTGTGGCTGGCGGTGATCGCCATTGCGGGCGGCAAGGCGTCGCTCGGGCATGCGGCCGATGCCGGACCGGCCTCGGCGGCGATCGGCTTGCACACCTTGCATGTGCTGGCTACCAGCGTGTGGGGCGGTCTCGTTGTGGCGGCCGGCTTGGCGGTGCTGCCGGCGCTCGGCACCTCGACCGCGCGCGGCATCCTGATCCGTACGGCCACGCAGGTGTCGAACGTGTCGCTGGTCGCGGTGGTCGTCATGCTGCTGACGGGCGTCCTCAACACCGTGCGCGGTTCGGGCGGCTCGTTCGAGGCGATCGGGATCAGCACCTGGGGTCATGTCCTGACGCTCAAGCTCGCGCTCGTCGCGCTGGCGCTGGTGCTCGGCGGACTGAACCGCTTCTTGGCGCTGCCGCGCTTGCGCCGCACCGCCTCGACGATGGACGCGCACACCTTCACGAACGTGCTCTACCTCGAAGCGCTGGCGATGATCGGCGTGTTCGTGGCAGCCGCTGCGCTCGCGCACAGCGTGCCGGCGTACGTCTCGCTCGGCTGAGCGAGACGCGGGAGGGCGTCGGCGGGCAAGCGCGGTTCAGACGGTTCGCGGCCGATCCAACTGTGGCTTGACCGATCGCGGCCCGGTCAACTATGGCTTGACCGCGCGCGGCTCGACTGATCGCGGCCTCACCGATTGCGGCCCCACCGATCATGGCCCAGCCAAAGGTGGCCCAATAGATCGCGGCCCGGCCAACTGTGGCCCGACCGAACGCGTCCCGGCAAAAAAAACGCCGCACAGCAGGCCTGTGCGGCGAGAACACACGTGGTCGCCCGGCAGGAGCCGGTTGCCCCGGTACTGCCCGTTAAGCGGCGAGTGCTTTCGGCACTCGCTCCAGCATGGTTTCAGGGAACATCTCCTGACGCAGTTCGCCGTCGTCATCGAACCATTGACAGATCAGCCAGGTCCCCGGCGCGAATACCACCGGACCCACCCACGTCGCTGTCATCGGACGGCCGCCCGATTTGAGCGTCAGCACATCGCCGCCGCGGTATGTCGTTCGTTTGGACAGAAACATTGCTTTCATTGGTTCGGTCTTCCGCTCTGGTCCCTGAGGTCGCGCTCAGTTCGCTTTCAGTTCGCTCGTAGCCGGCTATGACGAGCGAGGGGCGGCAGACGCACCCACGGCGCCCGTCCGCTCCATTCGACTCGCGCGAATTATTCGAAGCCCAGCTTGTGGCCGAGGATCGGCGCGCAGAACAGCGCGATCGCGCAGCCGCTCACCTTGCCTTCGAGTTCGGCGCCGGCGGCGTGCGAGCCGTAGAGTTGGGTCAGCAGGTCGAAGAGTTGCGGCGCGCAATAGATCACGGCAGCCGCAATGAAACACTTCTCCACCGTCGAGATGCGCCAGCCGCGTTGAAACGCCAGCACGGCGCCGATCACCCGCAGTACGCCGAACACCACCAGCGCGCCCACGGCCGCTTGTTCGCGGATCAGATAGTCGGGAAGGAATTCGCCCATGATGGCCTCTCGCATTGTCTTTTGACTGCGATTCAGCAAGGAGTGGGCCAGGCGCGTGGGGAATGCCGGTAGGGTGGCCGGAAAGCCTTGTGCAGCAAGGCTTTCCGGCATGGGAGAGGAGGTTGGAAGTGGCTTCAAACAGGCGTTTTCAGGTCGATTCCGCCCGGGATGTTACGTAACTGAGACGCCCGTGGCCGCGAGCGCACGTAACGTCGCCGGACAAGCGCCGCCCGCCTAGCGGATCCGTTCGATCCGGCCGACCAGAAACAGGTACGACAACGCGCCCACCACGCCGACCGCGCTCATGAACACGAGGGCCGGCGCGAAGTCGTTACCTTTGACGAGCAGGCCGATCACGATCGGCACACAGATCGACGACAGATTGCCCATCAGGTTGAACATGCCACCGGTGAGGCCGAGCAGCTCTTTTTTCGCCATCGATGAAACCAGCACCCAGGTGATCGACGAAAAGCCGCTGCCGAAAAAGGCGATCGCCATGAACAGGATCACCATCGACGGACTGTCGACAAAGTTCGCGCCGACGATGGCCGTCGACAGCAGCAGGCCTGTGACGATCGGCACCTTGCGCGCGACCGTGGCCGAGACGCCGCGCCGGATCATGGCGTCGGAGAGCAGCCCCGAGGCCAGAATGCCGACGAAGGCGGCGAGAAACGGCACGGCCGCCATGAAGCCCGCCTTCAGAAAGTCCATGTGGCGGTATTTGACGAGGTAGGTGGGAAACCATGTCAGGAAGAACCACAGCGTCGAGGTCACGGCGATCTGGCCGATGTAGACGCCCCAGAGCTTGCGGTTGCCGAGCACGGCGCGCCAGTCGGCGGCACTGTAGCGGATCTGAGACGCGCGGGCGCTGCTGAGTTCGACCAGGCCGCCGCCGCGGCGGATCGTGTCGAGTTCAGCCTGGTTGATTCCGGCTGCTTCGGACGGTTCGCGATACAGCGCGTACCAGACCAGCGCCCACACCACGCCGATCAGCCCTGTGAGGATAAACACGCCGTGCCAGCCGAAGTGTTGCTGGGTCAGGACGAGCGCAGGCGTCAGGAAGGCGAGGCCGACGTACTGGCCCGAGGTGTAGACCGCAATGGCGCGAGCCCGCTCGCTGTCGGGAAACCAGGTGGTGACGATGCGGTTGAGCGTCGGATAGGCCGGCGCTTCGAGCACGCCCAGCAGCACCCGCAGGGACAGCAGCAGGATAAAGGCGCCGGCAAAACCCTGCAGGATGGTGGCGAGCGACCAGAGTCCGATGATGACCGCCATCATCAACCGGGGCCGGGCACGGTCCACCAGCATGCCGCCGGGGATCTGCAGCAAGGCGTACGACCAGCCGAAGGCCGAGAACACCAGCCCCATATGGGCCGGATCGAGTTGCAGGTCTTGCGCAATGGCGGTGGCCGCAATCGACAGGTTGCTGCGGTCCAGATAGGTGATGACGACAGTGATGAACAGCATGACCAGCAGGCGATGCCGCTTGCCGGTCGCCTGCAGGTTGAAGGTGGTTGTATCCACTCATGTCTCCTTCTTCTTTTAATGGCTTGCGCGCCAGCTTTCCATGACGCAAAAACGCCGCCCGCAGGCGGCGCTTCATCACGGGCTTACCACTCGGCGACGCTGCCGTCGGTGTGGCGCCACACCGGATTGCGCCAGCGATGGCCGACCTTGGCCATTTCGCGCACTTTCTCCTCGTTGACCTCGATGCCGAGCCCCGGGCCTTGCGGAATCGAGACAAAGCCATCTTCGTATTTGAAGACCTCGGGATTCTTGATGTAGTCGAGCAGATCGTTGCCCTGGTTGTAGTGGATGCCGAGGCTTTGTTCCTGGATGAACGCGTTGTAGCTGACCGCGTCGATCTGCAGGCAGGTGGCGAGCGCGATCGGCCCGAGCGGGCAGTGCAGCGCGAGGGCCACGTCATAGGCTTCCGCCATTGATGCAATCTTGCGACACTCGGTAATGCCGCCCGCGTGCGAGGCGTCGGGCTGGATGATGTCGACATAGCCGCCGGCCAGGATGTGCTTGAAGTCCCAGCGCGAGTAGAGCCGCTCGCCGAGCGCAATCGGCGTATTGGTCTGATTGACGATGTCGCGCAGCGCCTCGGCGTTTTCCGACAGCACCGGCTCTTCGATGAACAGCAGCTTGTACGGGTCGAGTTCCTTGGCGAGCACCTTCGCCATCGGCTTGTGCACGCGGCCGTGGAAGTCCACGCCGATGCCGATGTTCGGCCCGACCGCCTCGCGCACGGCAGCGACATTGTTGATGACGCCCTGCACCTTGTCGAAGGTATCGATGATCTGCAGCTCTTCCGAGCCGTTCATCTTCACCGCCTTGAAGCCGCGCTCGACCACGGCGCGCGCGTTGTTGGCGACGTCGCTGGGGCGGTCGCCGCCGATCCACGAGTACACCTTGATCCTGTCGCGCACCTGGCCGCCCAGCAGCGCGTGCACCGGCACGCCGTGGTGCTTGCCCTTGATGTCCCACAGCGCCTGGTCGACGCCGGCGATTGCGCTCATCGTGATCGGACCGCCGCGGTAGAAGCCCGCGCGGTACATCACCTGCCAGTGATCCTCGATCAGCAACGGGTCTTTGCCGATCAGATAGTCCGACAGCTCCTCGACTGCCGCCGCGACGGTATGCGCCCGCCCTTCGACCACCGGCTCGCCCCAGCCGACAATGCCCTCGTCGGTTTCGATCTTGAGGAAGCACCAGCGCGGCGGAACGATGAAGGTTTCGAGCTTGGTGATTTTCATGGTGAGCGTCTCCTTGTGGCGGCCTGCTGCGAGGCGGATGCTGGGTGGCGAACGCCGATGACACGCGGTGCGGTTTGCCGATCGGCCCGCATTCGCGTCCATCGGCGCGATGTCTGAGGAGTCACATGCTACAACAAAATCGCCTTTAAATATTATTAATAGTACTATTCGCGCATGGATTTGACGAATCCGTGCCGTAGGTTTTGCCGTTGGAATACCGGATAATCGCGTTCGTTCCGATCATAAAGAGCGCCGGAAGACGGCGGGGAGAGCCCTTATTCAGCACGATCTGCACGGCCGCGTGGCCCAACAACTGGCCACCGCCATCCTGCGCGGCGACTATGCGCCGGAGACCATCCTGCCGCGCGAAGCCGAACTGATGGAGACCTTCGGCGTGAGCCGCACGGTGCTGCGCGAGGCGCTGCGCACGTTGACCTCGAAAGGGCTGATCGAATCGCGGCCGCGCGTCGGCACGCGGGTGCGGCGGCGCCAGGCGTGGAACCTGCTCGATGTCGACGTGCTCGACTGGTACTCGCGAGTGGCCGAGCCGATGAGCTTCGCGCTCAAGCTGCAGGAGATGCGCGAGATGATTGAGCCATATGCCGCGGGGCTGGCCGCGGCGTCCCACTCCGAGGACACCTTTGGCGCGCTCGACGCGGCGCATGCGGCGATGGTGGCGGCGCGTAACGTGGATGAATGGGTGCGGGCGGATCTGCGCTTTCACATCAGCGTGCTGGTCGCTTGCAGCAACGAATTGCTGATCCCGCTGGGCACGCTGATCGAGCGTACGCTCGAAGCGCAGTTGCGTCTGAACGCAAAGCGGGCCGGGGTGTACAACGCCTCGCTGGCCGAGCATACGGCTGTATTCGAAGCGATCCGCGCGCGCGATGTCGTGGGCGCGCAGCAGGCCATGGCTGGGCTGTTGGGCGTGACGCGGCGCAGGATCGAGGGCTGAAGCGCCCGCTGGCGCTCTCTCGCGCCGCAGCGGCTGGTTAGTCCATCGCCGCGTGGGCGGCGGCTGGGTCCGGCATCTTTTTCGCGGGGCGAATCAACAGCAGCAGCGGAACCACCAGCAGCGTCGCTACGAACATCAGCTTGAAATCGTTCAGATAAGCGATCATCTCCGCCTGCTGCGTGATCGACACGTTCATTAACGCGAGGTCGTAGCGCGAGCCGCTTTCGAGCATCGATCGCATCAACGGATTGAAGATGTCGATGTGCGCGGCGAGGTCCGCATGCGCGACCTGGGTGTTGCGGGTCATCAGCGTTTGCACGATCGAAATGCCGATACTGCTGCCGATATTGCGCATCAGGCTATAGGTTGCGGTGCCGTCCGCGCGCAGCGACGGCGTGAGTGTGGAAAACGTCAATGCGCTCAACGGCACGAATACGAGGCCGAGCCCGAAACCCTGGATCACACCGGGCCAGACGATATCCGCTGCGGACAACACGATCGTGTAGTGCATCATCTGCCACAGCGCGAATGCCGAGATCAGGAACCCAGCGAGCAGCATCAGGCGGGCGTCGATCCGTTTGAGCAGGCGGCCGGCGCACAACATGGCGATCATCGTGCCGGCGCCGCTCGGCGCCGTGACCAGACCGGTCGTGGCGACCGGATAATTCATGAGCGTCTGCAGCATCGGCGGCAGCAGCGCCCGCGTGGCGTACATCACCGCACCGACGACGAAAATAAAGAACGTACCGACAGCGAAGTTCGGGTCTTTCAGCAACTCGGATTTGAAGAACGATGTCTTGCCCACCGTGGCCGTGTGCACCAGAAAGAACGCAAAGCTGATGGACGCGAGCAAGGCTTCGATGACGATTTCATGCGAGCCGAACCAGTCGAGTTGCTCACCGCGGTCGAGCATCGCCTGCAGCGCGCCGATCGCGAGCGCCAGCGTCGCAAAGCCGAAGGCGTCGAACTTCACGTCATGGCGTGGCGCCCTGCTCGGCAGAAATGTCAGGACGCCAAACAGCGCGAACGCGCCGATCGGCAAATTGATGAAGAACACCCAGCGCCAGTTGTAGCTGTCGGTCAGCCAGCCGCCGAGCGTCGGCCCGAGAATCGGACCGACCATCACGCCCATGCCCCACACGGCCATCGCCTGGCCCTGCTTCTCGCGCGGGTTGATGTCGAGCAGGATCGATTGCGACAACGGCACCAGCGACGCTCCGAAAATCCCCTGTAGCAGCCGGGACGCGACGATCTCGCTCAGCGTTTCCGACATGCCGCAGAGCGCCGAGGCGATCGTGAAGCCCGCGATCGAGAAGGCCAGCAAACGCTTGATGCTGAAGCGATCGGACAGCCAGCCCGTGAGCGGCGTGGCAATCGCGGCGGCGACGATGTACGAGGTCAGCACCCAGGTGATCTCGTCCTGCGACGCGGACAACGTGCCCTGCATGTGCGGCAGGGCCACATTGGCAATCGTGCTGTCGAGCGTCTGCATCAGGGTGGCGAGCATGATCGACACGGTGATCATGGGCCGGTTCAGCGCAACGGCAGGACTCCCTGACGGGGTTTCCGAAGACATGGGCGGACGAGTTGGGAGGATAGGAGAAATATAGTAAGCATGCTTAGTATAGTGAATGGAGTCGTCCGTGAATACCAGGAACTGTACGCAGACGAGTGGGCGCCCCTTCGATGCCGCCTCGCCGGCCGTGCGGTTGCTCATCGCCGCCCACTTAGCTCTTGCTTTCGTATAATCGTGCGATGGAAAAAACCCAATTCGAAGAGCGCTTCGGCTTCTTGATTTCGGACGTCGGCCGCCTGTGCGGCAAGCGTTTCGACGATCTCGCCAGGTCAACCGTCGATCTGACGCGGGCGCAATGCCGCGCGCTGGCCTATCTCGCGCACTATGGCGACGTCAACCAGGCACGTCTCGCGGACTTGCTCGAGGTCGCGCCGATTTCGGCTGGACGTCTGCTGGATCGCATGGAAGAGGGCGGCTGGATCGAGCGCTGGAGCAACCCCGACGACCGCCGCGAACGTCAGGTGCGCATGACCGCCAAGGCAGAGCGCGCGCTCGGCAAGGCTCGGAAGGTCGGCGACGAAGTGGCGGCCGAAGGTCTGAACGGTTTCAGCGATGAAGAAGCGCGGCAACTGATCGCGCTGCTGCAAAGGGTGCGCGGCAATCTCAGCCGTATTGTGGATCGCTGAAGATTGGGGACGCGGCGAGGGGCTGGTACGCGTGCCTTTTCACCAGCCATTACGCGTTAAAACCAGAGTTTCGAGGGGATCGACTGCCAGCGTGAAGGTGCGGGTGCCGGTACGTTGGTGCCGTGATGTGGACTATCGAGACGCTTTGCCCGTAACGAGTCGATGGCTGACTCGAGCGCCTCCAGTTCCACAGGTTTGCGAATGAAGACGTTCCAGAGCGTCGACTTTTCCGTGGGCGGCGTGTGGCCGGACGATATCACCACGGGAATTTGCGCCAGCGCCGGATAAAACTTGAGCCGCTGGCATAACTCGATGCCATCCATCCCCGGCATATTCCAGTCCGTTACGATCAGATCGGGGAGCCACCGGCTCGCTTTCGCGAGCGCGGCATTGCCGTCTTCGGCGAGGATGACATGGTAGCCGCGCCTTTCCAGCGCGAGTTGGGTCAGCCAGAGCGAATCGGCTTCATCGTCGACGAGCAGGATGGTGGACATGGTTCGGAAAGTCAGGAGCCCGTGTGCTGTTCCGCAACAACCGTGCCGCCTCGTCTCATTGGCCGCTCGCCTCGCGCTAGCCGCCGGTGCCCGCGATCAGTTGTGCCAGTTGGTCCGTGCAGGCGGGCTTCGTCACGTGTGCGTCGAAGTCTGCCTTTGCAGTCTCCTTGCGAGCGGCAAGCGCCGTGCCACGCAGACCCAGCAAGCCGGTGCGGCGGCGCTGCGCAACGAGGCGAGTCAGACATGGTAGATGCCATCGTTTTTGTAGAAACGTTACTTGTCGAGTGACTGTTATGACCGATGCTGATCTGGAAGTGGCGGGGTAGTGGATAGCTCGTTGGTGGCGTAGGCCTCGTTGTGTTCGACACCCCGCGCGACGAAAATTTTGATTGACAAGCCATACCGTGCAATAGAAACTTAACGACATGAAAACGCCCGCCCTTATCGCCATTGCGATTAATCACCGAATGATCACTGCTTGGGGTGCATCATCGGAGGCGTGTGTGCGTTAGAAGTTTTGCAGTAACGCAGTCACAAGGCCTCGCCGGAAACGGATGAGGCCTTTTTCTTTTGGTGGCCTCTCCGTCCTTCGGCTCAATCGACGGAGATGACCATGCACGACGCTAGCAGCAAGTTCGACTGTTTCCCTTTACCGGATGACCCGTGTGCCGGCGAGATTCGCTCGCCCAAAGTGGTGATTCACCTAAGTCTCGAGCCGCGACAGACCGTCTCCTGGCGAATGGCTGCGCGATCGGAGGTCCGCGCGCAAGGCTCACGTGTCTGGATGACGCGGGCATGTTCTCCATATGACTATTGGCTGCAAGCGGGCGACGTGGTTCGCGTGACGCGAGGTGAGCGCATCTGGTTATCCGCAGACGACGATGGGCCAGCCGAAGTCACCGTAACGAGCGAATACGCAGAGCGACGACGAAAATTCGACCTCTTGTCTGTGCGTTGGCTGCAACGCGCTTTCAGGTTTTTGGCGCCGGTGCCTCGCTAGGGAAGTTTTAAACGCTTTCTCCTGGGATTCGTCACAACTCGCTGTATAGGAGTGCGAAATGGATGGCAACATGCAGAAACGGGTAATGAATGGTGGCGCTTCCCAGAGAGGGCGGCTCCTCTCTGAGGCGGGATGGCAATGGCTGGTCGGCATCGCGAACATGCTGTTAATACTCGCCGTGTTTGTATTGGCAGTCGCCAGGGCACCATCGAGCGCGAAGTCGAATAATATGCGCTGCCTTCAACAGGTCGCTAACGAGGAGCATGTGAGCCTCGAGGCGTTTTTTCAGAATCCTGCCGAGCAGGATGCGCTTGTTCAAGCTATGGGGGTATGTTCCCGGTGAGTCTTTCTAAGCAAACCAAACTTTTGTTCTTGCCCGGGGCCTCAGGGAATACGGCGTTCTGGCATCCGGTGGCCGATCGACTGGAACATTCGGGGGAGCGGGTGCATTACGGTTGGCCCGGGTTTGGGTCGACCCCTGCTGATCCGGCGGTGAATGGCATGGATGACCTCGTCGCGCGGGTCGTAGCGGATATCGACAGGCCCACTGCATTGATCGCCCAGTCGATGGGCGGCGTGGTTGCGATTCGGGCGGCGCTTGAAAAGCCGTCTCTGGTGACGCACCTTGTTTTGAGCGTGACTTCGGGTGGGATGGATGTGGCCGCGATAGGGGGTACGGATTGGCGGGAGACGTTGCATGCCGGTGCGCCCGCGTTGCCGCGCTGGTTTGCGGACTATCACGAAGATCTGACCGGGCAGTTGCCGGAGATCGGGGTTCCGGTTTTGCTGTTGTGGGGCGATGCCGATCCGATTAGTCCGGTTGCGGTTGGGGAGCGACTGGTGCAGTTGCTGCCTCGGGCGGAGTTGCATGTCGTTCCGGGCGGCGACCACAATCTTGCTAACACCTGTGCTGCGCAGGTTGCGTCGTTGATCGACATGCACTTGCGAAGGCCCAGGGAGTAATCGAGGTTGTCTGTGTGAAATGTGGCTTCGATGCAGTCGTTGCGAAAGGCCCGCTCTCGGTTAAGAGTGGCGGGCCTTGCGGGGCGAATCGGGGCCGCCTGACCACACCCCCCGGACAGCGAACGGACACCGTTGTCAGATAGCGTTGTGTCCGGGGAACGATCCAGCCTCGCGCGCTGGGATGCAGTGGTAGCCGCAATACTAGTACTCTGACGAAACGTTGTGTCGACCCCATAGCCCGCATCTGCCGGTACACAATGTCGCGGTGCGCCTTCGGCCAGCAGCGTCTCCAGTTGTTGCAAGGCAATTTCCGTCTTCGGGGCAAATTTCACCTCCGGCTGTACGCCGGCTTTCTGGCGTCGTTGCACATCCTCAGCCCACGTCTCTGGCAGATACAGCCGGTAAGCAACCGGAATGCTTGCCGGCTCGTTCGCCAGTGAAATGCTCACCGCGACCTTGCAGTTATCCTGCTTGCTCAGCACGTCGGTCCGCGTGTCTCAGTCCCTGGGCAGGGTGGTCCAGATACTGTTAAAACCGACTCAGTGACACCATCGATTTGCATTCCTATATAAAGAAGATATCGAAGTGTAGAACTTTTACGACACAACAAGATTAGCTCTTTGTTCGCTGATGCATGGCATTACGCAGATACGCTGAGCAACAGTGTGCTTATGGGAGAAATATGAGGGGCAGCAATATTTTCTGATGGAATATCCCGATACGGTTCCTGTCACGCGATGCCGTAAGCCTGTGAAACGGATCCGAACCGGCGCCCGAGCTTTAAGTCTTTACTTATGAAATGTCCTGAAACTGAGTCGCCCGCCAACGTTCCGACAACGCCCGGTGCAGCACCCAACGTGGAGCGACGCGCCTCACCGCGCTACGCGGTCAACTGGCGGGTTGCCGTGATGAGCCGCGACAGACCGTTGCCTGTGATCCACGGGCACGTGTTCGACGTTTCGATGACCGGGATATCCTTCGTCACCGATAGTCGACCGCAAGCGGTCATGGTCGAAATGTATGTAGGTATGCAAAATATTGATCTGTAGTACACGCTTGGTCGTGACGGAGAAATCGTGCTGAAAATCCCGGCCAGGATCGTCGGCACGGTCTTTCTTTTCGGGTCGGGCTGGCTGGTTTCGCGATGTGGCGCAGTCTCTGGAATTCAGGAATGTTGATCGCGGGCTTCTGGAGGAAGCACTCGCAGGCCGCATAGCCCCCGTGGGAGGTGGGTAGCCTGGCCACAAGGCCGAATTCTTGTCTGACGATAGCGTTGACATCGGGTCCACGAGCACGATGTCGGTGCCTTGGCGATTTAACGGCCCCTGAAGCACGAGGCCGGCACGCATCAGGCGGCAGAACTCCGTATCGCCGGAAGCGGGTGGGATGTTCATTCTGATTGAAGCGTTAGCGAGGGAAAGCTCCGCGCAAAACGTCGTTTGATTGTGGTGGTTGTTTCTTTTTTGTGGCGGTAACTTCAGCGACTTCGGAATGGGTCGTTAAACAGGCAAGTCAGATAGGCGAAATGGTGTGAACAGTTTCCCTGCACGCGCACCCAGGCGACATTTTGGCAAGGCTTCAACTGTCCTGCAGCAGGTGTGCTGTCGGAAAGGCGGCGTGATTTCATAACCCTTGCAGGAAGAACGTCGGACGACGCGATCAGGGGCATCGCTCCTGTCGTGCACAGGTAACTGAAGTCCGGCAGGAACTGCATCAATCAGGCACAGAAAATGAAACTTGGCGACACACGGGTGGTGACGCGGCTCGCCGCGGGATTCGGATCGGTGCTGGTATTACTGGGCGTCGTCGTGGGGATAGGGCTCGTCAGACTGTCTGCGTTAAATGACAGCGTGCATCAGCTAACCAGTGAAAACGTAGCCCATATTCTCGTCGCCAACGACTGGATCATCAGGGTGCTGGAGACCGCGCGGCATACGCGCAACATGCTCATTCTCGACGACAAGGCAGCAATCCAGAAAGAAGTCGAAGCCGCCTTTGACGACAAGAAGGCGCGTGCCGCCTACATGGCGCAGTTGCAGAAGTCGATCAGTTCGGCTGAGGGGAAAGCCACGCTGCAGGCCGTGATCGACGCACGGGCACGCTATACCCCCGACGAGGAAGAGTACCTGAAGCTCATCGCCGCGGGACAGATGGGGCCTGCCAAAGAAGTGTTGTTGCAGAAAGCGCGTCCCGAGCAACTGGCGTACATCGCGGAACTTCAGAAACTGATCGAGTATGAAAAGACGCAGATTGCCCGCACGGAAGCGCGCGCCTCCGAGGAATTCAGTAGCGGACGCAACTTGCTGGTGACGCTCGGTGCGATCGCGATCCTGATTGGTATCGCAGCCGCGTTCGCCATCATCCGAAGCCTGCTGAAACAGTTGGGCGCGGAACCTGTTGCACTGAGCGAGATTTCCCATCGCGTCGCGGGTGGCGATCTGAGCCCCGTACCGGGCGCGCAGGCCGCGCCGCGCGGCAGCGTACTCGCCTCGATGGGCGAGATGCAGGCCAGCCTCGTGAAGCTGATTGCTCAGGTTCGGACGTCGGCGGACCACATTGCCACGGGGTCGAGCCAGATCGCTTCGGGTAACCAGGACCTGTCGTCGCGCACTGAGCAGCAGGCGTCGTCGCTGCAGGAGACCGCGTCGAGCATGGAGGAACTCACGTCGACGGTGAAGCAGAACGCGGAGAACGCGCAGCAGGCGAGCGCGCTGGCCGCCAACGCGTCGGAGGTTGCACAGAAAGGTAGCGCCGTGGTCGGACAGGTCGTGGAAACGATGACCGACATCAGTCAGAGTTCGACGAAGGTCGCGGACATCACCGGGATCATCGAAGGAATCGCGTTCCAGACCAACATCCTGGCACTCAACGCCGCGGTAGAAGCTGCGCGTGCCGGTGAGCAGGGCCGCGGCTTCGCAGTGGTGGCGAGCGAAGTCAGAAGTCTGGCGCAGCGCTCGTCGAGCGCGGCGAAGGAGATCAAGGACCTGATCAGTGCGTCGGTACAGAAGATTCACGACGGCTCGGCGCTCGCGGGTGAGGCTGGTAAAACGATGGCCGAAGTCACGCAGGCGGTGGCTCGCGTGACCGACATCATGGGCGAGATCGCGGCAGCCTCCGGCGAGCAGAGCCGGGGCATCGAACAGGTCAACCAGGCCATCACGCAGATGGACGAGGTCACACAGCAGAACGCGGCGCTCGTTGAGGAAGCGGCGGCGGCCTCGGCGTCGCTGGAGGACCAGGGTCGTCAGTTGACCGAGGCGGTGGCGTTCTTCCGCGTTGATGGCGCGCTCGCCAGCCAGCCGGCGCGGCCCCGGTCAGAGCCGGCGCGACGTCCGGCTTTCCGGGCTCCGGCTGGCAAGGCAGCTGCGCCTGCAGTACGGACGCCCGCGCCGGCAGTGGTGGCCGCCAAGGGCGCGGCTGAAGGCTGGCACACATTCTGAGTGAGCGGACAGTCAGCGATCGACAACTGGAGAAAGATCCATGAGTGGCGTGCTACGCAGTTTCGTGTGCAGTGAGATCGTGCAGTTTGATGCAGAGTGTTGCAGTTGAATGCGCTGCAAAAGCGCGTTTGGGTTGTCGAAGGCAGCATCGCGGCTAACTGCGAGGGGAAGGGAAGCTCTTTGCGAGGCGGTTTATTAGACACTGTCTAATATTCGAGGCGGAGCGTAAACGACAAAGGGTTACGCAATCGCGTAACCCTTTGATAATACTGATGGCGATTCAGGGATTCGTTATCGCCTCGTTTCTAGTCAGGAGGTCCTAGTTGGACGAGATGCTACTGTTCATGAACTTCAAAATTTTTATAGGACATAAGCGGTACATCGAACCCTTGCTGCTTAAGCTTGTCCCTCAACTCATTGGCCGCCGAGCGAGAATCCGGTGAAGCCATATTCACATAGATGCCGAGTACGTCCTTTGGCTGATAGCAGACTTTGGCTTCTGTCGGTTCCACTTCTGCGCCGCTCGCTTTGGCGCCAGCCATCCGAGCCTGTATCTGAGAAAAATCAAATACCGCGCGATGTTCCTGAGGAATGCCTAGGTTGTTCATCTCCTCTTCTGTCACCTTTGTCGCATCTACCGAGAAGATCTCGTCATTGTGGGTGGCATGATAGGCGGCCATCATGTCGAACTTCGGGAAGCTCTTGGGGAAATGCTGGCTTGGGTCGGCGCCCGCAGGTACGTTCTCAGTTGCCGCATCAAAACTCGAAAAGCCGCCCAATTTCGAATCCGCGCTGAGAATCAGACCTGTGCGGTTCCCATGTGGATCGTGCAATTTGCCCTTCAGGTTATGCTGAATGAAAGTGGCGGAAGACCAGTACCGTTGATCAACGCCCTTACCTTGGCAAGCGCCCAGCTTGGGCATAAATGTGTTCGAGAACTCGTCGTGATGATCCGACACCGTTCTCACATAGAGCCCACCGTTTTTGAACTGAGATTTCAACTTCTCCAGTTTTTCTTCTTTGCTACCTCCAATGATTTCAGGCGTTAAACCATTGATGGATCGGCTGGGAGTGAAACTGGCGATTGACCTCCCGGTTTGGCCAACCGATGCGGCAGGAGAGTGCATATCCGCTATGGGCGGGGACGACGAGCGCGTCAACTGCCTGGGCCGGGGGGCTAGTCCCGCCAACTGAGACGGTGGCGTTGGACTCGACGACGGCGAAATGTTATTAACGGGCGTAGTGGGCTGCGCGTTCCAATCCGTGCGTGTGACCGAGGGAGTGGAAGGCGAAGGAACACGATCGATGGTCATGGCAGATCGCTGAAGAGTTGACTTGAGGTAGTTTTGTACGTCCATTCATTTGCAAGTGGTTCGAATCAGCGAAGCGATGATGGACAGAACGAACGGCAACTCGTGGGACTCTGCTTTAAGTAACGCCCTGAATATGGGTACCCGGTTTCTTGACAGATGAAGCAGCGCCACCCAGTTCGAGCGGGTGATTTTTATAGGCTACTGCGTCATTCGGGCCATACAGGAAAATGAGCCTGGGTACAGTGCGAAGTGAGAGGCGCTTCTCGGGCCCGGCTACATACAGGCGGAAGTAGTAGGTGCCGTGCCTGTTCTTGCAGAGGGGGGCAGCGATTGGCCACGACCGTGACAGCAAAACGAAAAAGCCCGCAACTCTTACGAGTGCGGGCTTTCGCGATGAATCTGGTGGCGAATCAGGGATTCGAACCCCGGACCTGCGGATTATGATTCCGTCGCTCTAACCGGCTGAGCTAATTCGCCTAAAGAAGAAGCGAGATTATGAAGACGGCGGTGGCGTCTGTCAACCCCCGCCGCCAACATTTTCAGACCCCGCGACCCAGGCTACAAAGCAGGTCTACAAAGCCGCATCCAGCCAGCAAGCACCCTTAATCCTGCGCATAAATATCCGAGTCCTTGGTCTCCTTGACGAACAACATACCGATCACAAACGTGACGAGCGCGATCACGATCGGATACCAAAGCCCGGAGTAGATATTTCCCTTCGCCGCCACGATCGCGAATGCCGTCGCGGGCAAGAACCCGCCAAACCAGCCATTGCCGATGTGATACGGCAGCGACATCGACGTATACCGGATCCGCGTCGGGAACATCTCCACCAGCATTGCCGCAATCGGTCCATACACCATCGTCACGTAGATCACCAGAATGGTCAGGATCACCACGCTCATCGGCCAGTTGATCTGCGACGGATCGGCTTTGGCCGGATAGCCGGCTGCCTTGAGCGTCGAGCCGAGCGTTTCGTCGAACACCTTGCCCTGCTCCTTCGCGTCCGCCGCCTTGCCGTCGAACGTGTTGACGACCGTATCGCCCACCTTGATCTGCGCGATCGTCCCCGCCGGCGCTGCCACATTGTCGTAGTTCAAACCCGCCTTCGACAGCGCGCTTTTCGCAATATCGCATGACGAAGTGAACTTGGCGGTACCCACCGGATTGAACTGGAACGAACACTCATCGGGGTTGGCGATCACCACAATCGGCGACTTCTGCGTCGCGGTTTCGAGTGCGGGGTTGGTGAAGTGCGTGAGCGCCTTGAACAGCGGGAAGTAGGTCAGCGCCGCGATCAGCAGGCCGGCCATGATGATCGGCTTGCGGCCGATCCGGTCGGACAGCGAACCGAAGAACAGGAAGAACGGTGTGCCGATCAGCAACGCCAGCGCAATCAGGATATTGGCGGTGGTGCCGGCAACCTTGACCGTCTGGGTCAGGAAGAACAGCGCGTAGAACTGGCCTGTGTACCAGACCACGGCCTGGCCGGCGGTCAACCCGATGAGCGCGAGAATCACGATCTTCAGGTTTTTCCATTGAGCGAACGCTTCGGTCAGCGGCGCCTTGGAGGTTTTGCCTTCGGCCTTGATGCGTGCGAACACCGGCGATTCGTTCAATTGCAGCCGGATCCAGACCGACACGCCCAACAGGATGATCGACGCGATAAACGGCACGCGCCATCCCCACGCACCGAACGAATCTTCACCCATCGAGGTGCGCACGCCGAGGATCACGAGCAAGGACAGGAACAGGCCGAGGGTAGCCGTCGTCTGGATCCAGGCGGTGTAGAAGCCGCGTCGGCCGGCCGGTGCGTGTTCCGCGACATAGGTCGCCGCGCCCCCGTACTCGCCGCCGAGCGCGAGACCTTGCAGCAGCCGCATCGCGATAAAGATCACCGGCGACGCCATGCCGATCGCGGCGTAGCCGGGCAGGAAGCCGACCAGGAAGGTCGACAGGCCCATGATGACGATCGTGATCAGGAACGTGTACTTGCGTCCCACCATATCGCCGAGCCGCCCGAACACGATCGCGCCGAACGGCCGCACGGCGAAGCCCGCCGCGAAGCTGAGCAGGGTGAAGATGAAGCCGGCTGTGGGATTGACCCCGGAGAAGAAGCTTTTGCTGATGAAGACCGCGAGCGAGCCGGCCAGGTAGAAGTCATACCACTCGAAAACCGTGCCTAGCGACGATGCGAAGATAACCCGCTTCTCATCATGCGTCATCGGCGTGTGGGAGATTTGCCCGCCAACGGTAGCCATATGTCGTCTCCAAGATTGATATAAGAACGCGGCCCGCCCCAAAAGGCGGTCCCGTGTTCCGGATTATTGGAGTGGAAACTTACGGCCTACTGACGTTGTGTCTCAAAATTGACGGTGCGGGCTGGCCAGTTGAAATTCATGCATCATCGGCCAAATTGACAATAAATATAATAAAAACTCGCTAAATGCGCGGCATCTTGCATTTTATTTTGGTCTGGAGTCCGCTCGCTTAGGGTAAGTCCCGTGCCGTTTCCTGGGCCCGTAAGCTGACGCGTACGAGTGTTCCGGCTAGCGGCGGCGAGGTTTGATAGACGTTATCGTCGATGGTCAGCGTGCCGCCGTGCATGGCCGCGATCTCGCGGACGATGGCGAGTCCCAGCCCGCTGCCGTCGCCCTCGCGCCCGAGAATCCGGTAGAAGCGTTCGACTACCCGCGTGCGCTCCGCGACCGGGATGCCGAGGCCAGTGTCCTCGACTTCCAGATGCACTAACCGCGCCGCCGGGTCGGGCCGTACCCGCACGGTGATGCGCCCGCCGGCCGGCGTATAACGGATCGCGTTGTCGATCAGATTGGACAGCATCTCGCGCAGCATCAGCAGACTGCCGTTGATTTGCACCGCTTCGTCCGGTCCCTCGTAGCCGAGGTCCATCTGCTTGGCGAGCGCCGCCTGTACCCAGTCGCGCACCGCATTGCGGGCAACCTCGGTGAGCTCGACAGGCGCGAAAATTTGTCCGGACAGCCGGTTTTCGGCGCGCGCGAGAGCCAGTAGCTGGGTGACGAGCCGCGCCGCATGCTCGGAACTCGTCGCGATCTGCTCGAGCGAACGGTGGACTTCCGCGGACACGTCCTGCCGCAGCGCGAGTTCGGCCTGGGTGCGCAGACCGGCGAGCGGGGTCTTCATCTGGTGCGCGGCGTCGGCGATGAAGCGCTTTTGCAGCTCCATGTTTTGTTCGAGACGTGTCAGCAGGTCGTTGAAGGACGTCACCAGCGGCTCGATTTCCGGCGGCGCGCGATGAGCTTCGAGCGGCGACAGATCGTCCGGACGCCGTGCGCGGATATGCGCCTGCAGCGCGTGCAGTGGCGCGAGCCCGCGCGAAAGGCCGAACCACACCAGCACGATCGCGAGCGGCAGGATCACGAATTGCGGCAGGATCACGCCTTTGATGATGTCGTTGGCGAGTTGGCTGCGCTTGTCGAGCGTTTCCCCAACCTGTACCAGTACCGGCAGCGCGCCCGGTGTCTGTGGAAACTCGACGGTCGTGTAAGCGACGCGGATGTCGTTGCCGCGCAGCATGTCGTCGCGAAACTCGACCAGTCCCGGTGGTGGCCGGTCTTCTTCGTGCGGTAGCGGCATGTCGCGATCGCCGCCCACCAGTTCGCCACGCGTGCCGAGCACCTGATAAAACACCTTGTCGACGTTGTCCCCGCTCAGGAAATCGCGCGTCGCGTCAGGCAGCGACAGCTCCGCGACTCCGTTTACCGCATGGATCTGGCGGGCCAATACATAGGCATCGGTTTCGAGCGCGCGGTCGAACGGACCGTTGGCGATCGATTTGGCGACGAGGTAGGTGACCGCAATGCTCATCGGCCACAGCAGCAGCAAAGGCGCCAGCATCCAGTCGAGAATTTCGCCGAACAGCGAGCGCGGGCGGGCCGCGGCGGCGGTTTCCGTTTCGTCGGGCGGCGCGAACGGGTTCTCGTAACGGGCGTCGCGCGCCTCGTCGTCGAGGTCCGCCGCTGGCGCCGCGGCGCGCTCTGCGCGTGCGGACATGAGCGCTCTCTATTTGAAGTGGTGGCTCGCGGGCATCGCGGCGGGTGCGGGCGAGGAGGGCGCGGCAGGCTCGGATGCGGCCGGTAAGCCAGATGGACTGGAGGTTGGCGCCGATGATGCCGCGGCTGCGCCTGCACTCGCGCTGGACGCCGCCATGGAGGACGGCGCGCTCGCCCCGGCTGTCGTCTGCGCGGCTTTCTCCAGGCAGTAGCCGAGGCCGCGCACGGTGAGAATGCGCACGCCGCTCGGTTCGATCTTCTTGCGCAGCCGGTGCACGTAGACTTCGATCGCGTTGTTGCTGACCTCTTCGCCCCACTCGCACAGGTGATCGACCAGTTGCTCCTTCGACACCAGCCGGCCGATCCGTTGCAGCAGCACTTCGAGCAGGCCCAGTTCGCGCGCCGACAATTCGATGACCTGGTCGTTGATGTAAGCGATCCGCCCCACCTGATCGAACGACAGCGAGCCGTGCCGCACGACCGTCGGGCCACCACCGGCGCCGCGCCGGGTCAGCGCCCGCACGCGGGCTTCGAGTTCGTTGAGGGCGAATGGCTTGGCCATATAGTCGTCGGCGCCGAGGTCGAGCCCTTTGACGCGTTCATCGACGCTATCCGCGGCGGTCAGGATCAGCACAGGCAGGTTCGAATTGCGCGCCCGCAGGCGGCGCAGCACCTCGAGCCCTGGCATGCGCGGCAGGCCGAGATCGAGAATCAACAGGTCGAAAGTTTGCACCGACAGCGCGGTATCCGCCTCGACGCCGTTCTTCACGTGATCAACGGCGTATGCCGATTGGCGGAGTGATCGAATCAGACCATCCGCGAGTATGCTGTCATCTTCGGCAATGAGAATTCGCATGATGCGCCAGCCTGCCATGCCGGCACCGTGGTAACGCCCGGCGCGCAGCGGTCTCCAGAGATTATTGTGGGTAGTCGGCGCAGCTTGACCGCACATGAATGGCGCCATGTGCGAATCGTGCTTGCCAAAACTACTGTTTTTTTATACAGTGTCTGCGTTTAGGGTGCTGTCCGTGATGAATGGGCTGCACATCTGCCTCAGACGCCGTTCATCATAGCAAAGGACGATTCATGGAAGAAAGCAAGAAAGGCTCGGCTGGACTGACGGCTGAAAAGAGCAAGGCCCTGGCTGCCGCGCTCGCGCAGATCGAAAAGCAGTTCGGCAAAGGGTCGGTCATGCGGCTCGGCGCAGGCGAGGCAGTCGAAGACATTCAGGTGGTCTCAACGGGATCGCTTGGCCTCGACATCGCGCTTGGCGTCGGCGGTTTGCCGCGTGGCCGTGTGGTCGAAATCTACGGGCCGGAATCGTCGGGTAAAACCACGCTGACGCTTCAAGTCGTTGCTGAAATGCAAAAGCTCGGCGGCACGGCAGCGTTTATCGACGCGGAACACGCACTGGACATCCAGTACGCGGGCAAGCTCGGCGTGAACGTGTCGGACCTGCTGGTTTCGCAACCGGACACGGGCGAACAGGCGCTGGAAATCGCCGACGCACTGGTGCGCTCGGGTTCGATCGACATGATCGTGATCGACTCGGTCGCGGCTCTCGTGCCGAAGGCCGAAATCGAAGGCGAAATGGGCGACTCGCTGCCGGGTCTGCAAGCACGTCTGATGTCGCAGGCGCTGCGTAAGCTCACCGGCACGATCAAGCGTACGAACTGCCTCGTCATCTTCATCAACCAGATCCGTATGAAGATCGGCGTGATGTTCGGCAATCCGGAAACCACCACGGGCGGCAACGCGCTCAAGTTCTACGCATCCGTGCGTCTGGACATCCGCCGTATCGGCTCGATCAAGAAGAATGACGAAGTGATCGGCAACGAAACGCGCGTGAAGGTCGTCAAGAACAAGGTGGCGCCGCCGTTCCGTGAAGCGATTTTCGACATCCTGTACGGCGAAGGCATCTCGCGTCAGGGTGAAGTCATCGACCTGGGCGTCTCGGCGAAGATCGTCGACAAGGCCGGTGCCTGGTACAGCTACAACGGCGAGCGCATTGGTCAGGGTAAAGACAATGCACGCGAATTCCTGCGCGAAAATCCCGAGATCGCACGCGAAATCGAGAACCGCATCCGTGAATCGCTGGGCGTGAATGCGATGGCGGAAGTTGCAGCAGGCGCCGAAGTCGCGGGCGAAGAGGAGTAATCGTCGCGTGATACGCAAGGGCCGGCCTGTATCCGATGCAGGACGTGATGCGGACGGCCCGCGTGACGATGTCCCAGTTGATCCAATAGGTTCGGCTGGGCCAGACTCCGCGGAGTCAGACTCCGCTCATTCATCGTCACGGCCGGTTCGCTCGTTCGGGCGTTCCTCAGTACGCTCGCCGCAGTCTCCTGCGGGCCGTCGTTCCTCCGGGCAGTCGCCCGAGCATTCCTCCGTGCAGCCTTCAGATCCATTCGACCCGTTCGAGTCCTTCGACGCGCACGACCAGGCTTCCGGCCGCGCGCCTTCAGCGCAGGGCGACGCTACCGATGCGCCCACGGAAACCACCTACACCCGCTCGCGCCGTGCACCCGGAGAAGCGCGCCCGGACGAGGCGAGCGCAGCCGGGAAATCCAAAGGCCCCGTCCGCTCGTTAAAAGGACGCGCACTCGGCTACCTCTCGCGCCGCGAATACAGTCGTGCCGAACTTTCGCGCAAGCTGATGCCCTTCGTCGAAGAGGCGGACTCCCTGGAAGCTTTGCTCGATTCGCTCGAAAGCGAAGGCTGGATGTCCGATTCGCGCTTCGCCGAAAGCCTCATTCATCGCCGCGCTTCGCGCCTCGGTGCGAACCGGATTGTCGGTGAGCTGAAGCGTCATGCGGTTGGCCAGACGCTGATCGAAGAGGCGAGCGCCCAGCTTCGCGAAACCGAACTGGCGCGCGCTCAGGAGATCTGGCGCAAGAAATACGGCCACCTTCCAGAAACCCCGGCCGAACGTGCGCGGCAAGCACGCTTCCTCGCGGCACGCGGTTTTTCCGGCGCGACCATCGGCAAGATCCTCAAGGGGATCGACGAGGAGTGGGCTGGCGACTGACGCCACAAGCCACCCAAGCCTGGACGCCACACCCACCGCGCCCGCGCGCATATCCCGGCACGCCGATCTCGCGCGACACTGCGCCGCATCTACCCGCACCGGATTGGTGCTATGCACAACGCGCGCTGTCTCAAATATCCAGTATGCTAAAATTCAACGGTTTTCCAATTCGGCCTTTTCCTTCCGCATGCCGCTTCCCCCGCCAGCTTCCCGTCAGTTGCGCCATCGTCGCGCAATTCGTGCGGAAGCCTATGAGCGTGAAGACGGCCTGTGGGACATAGAGGCGTGTCTAACCGACCAAAAGCCACGTGATGTGGCACTTGCGTCGGGCGTCCGGCCCAACGGTCAGCCGATCCATGAACTCTGGCTCCGCATTACGATCGATCGCAAGCTCAACGTTGTCGACGCGCAAGCGTCGTCCGACTGGGTGCCCTATCCCGGTCAGTGCGAAGCCACCAATCCCGCCTATCGTGCCCTCATCGGGCTCAATCTGTTCAACAACTTCCGTCGCGAAACCGCCCGTTTGCTCAGCGGCACGGCAGGTTGCACGCATCTCACCGAGTTGTGCGCTGTCCTGCCCACGGCCGCCATTCAGGCGTTCGCCGGCGAAGTGTGGAATACCAATAGCGGCAAGCCGCCGCACGAAGCGGATTCAGGGAACGCTTCACCTCAAGCCTCAGACGAGCACTCAAACGACAAGCCGCCATTCCAGTTGGGTCGCTGCCACGCGCTGCGCTTCGACGGCGAGGCGGTGCGACAGTTTTATCCGCGCTGGTATGGCCGCGCGCCGCGTTCAGCGGAACGCGCGGATGCAGCAAGCGAGCAAACCCGCCAATCCGCCGGCAACGGCGGCGGCATGTCCCGTTTGAACGACAGCAGCGGAAACGAAGTTCAATCCAACTCTCAGACTGAAGGGAATCACGCATGAAGATTCACGAGTACCAGGGTAAGGAAATCCTGCGGAAATTCGGCGTCGCGGTACCGCGCGGCAAGCCGGTCTTCTCGGTGGATGATGCGGTCAAGGCCGCTGAAGAGCTGGGCGGCCCGGTATGGGTCGTGAAGGCTCAGATCCACGCGGGTGGCCGTGGCAAGGGTGGCGGCGTGAAGGTCGCAAAGTCGCTGGAACAGGTTCGTGAATACTCGAACCAGATCCTCGGCATGCAACTCGTCACGCACCAGACCGGCCCGGAAGGCCAGAAGGTGAACCGCCTGCTGATCGAAGAAGGCGCTGACATCAAGAAGGAACTGTATGTCGGTCTCGTGATCGATCGCGTCTCGCAGAAGGTCGTCGTGATGGCTTCGAGCGAAGGCGGCATGGACGTCGAAGAAGTCGCGGAAAAGACGCCTGAGCTGATCCACAAGATCGCCGTCGATCCGTCGACCGGTCTGAAGGACTCGGAAGCGGACGAACTGGCCACGAAAATCGGCGTGCCCGCCGCTTCGCTGCCGCAAGCTCGCGCGATCCTGCAAGGTCTGTACAAGGCATTCTGGGAAACGGACGCATCGCTGGCCGAAATCAACCCGCTGATCCTGACGGGCGACGGCAAGGTCATCGCGCTGGACGCCAAGTTCAACTTCGACTCGAACGCCCTGTTCCGTCATCCGGAAATCGTGGCTTACCGCGATCTGGACGAAGAAGATCCGGCTGAAGTCGAAGCATCGAAGTTCGACCTCGCCTACATCTCGCTCGACGGCAACATTGGCTGTCTCGTGAACGGCGCTGGCCTCGCGATGGCAACGATGGACACCATCAAGCTGTTCGGCGGCGAACCGGCGAACTTCCTGGACGTGGGCGGTGGCGCCACGACCGAGAAGGTCACCGAAGCGTTCAAGATCATGCTGAAGAACCCGAATCTGACGGCCATTCTGGTCAACATTTTCGGCGGCATCATGCGCTGCGATGTGATCGCGGAAGGCGTGATCGCTGCGTCGAAGGCAGTCTCGCTGAAGGTGCCGCTCGTGGTCCGCATGAAGGGCACGAACGAAGACCTGGGCAAGAAGATGCTGGCGGAATCCGGCCTGCCGATCATTGCGGCAGACAGCATGGAAGAAGCTGCTCAGAAGGTCGTCGCGGCCGCTGCGGGCAAGGCGTAAGCCAGGCCGGGCGTTCACCAGGATTACGAATGGCGGCGCGTGAGCGACGCGGGCGGAGAACATCCCGTCCATTGGCGCAACCGCGCGACGCCAAACGAACAGAGGTCAATACATGTCGATTCTGATCAACAAAGACACCAAGGTCATCACGCAGGGCATCACCGGCAAGACCGGTCAGTTCCACACGCGCGCCTGCCGTGAATATGCAAACGGCCGCGAAGCGTATGTCGCGGGCGTGAACCCGAAGAAGGCCGGCGAAGATTTCGAAGGCATTCCTATCTACGCAAGCGTCGCGGAAGCGAAGGCTGAAACGGGCGCAACCGTTTCGGTCATCTACGTTCCGCCCGCAGGCGCAGCGGCAGCCATCTGGGAAGCGGTCGAAGCCGACCTGGATCTCGCAATCTGTATCACGGAAGGCATTCCTGTCCGTGACATGATCGAGCTCAAGGCCCGCATGCGCGCGAAAAACAGCAAGACGCTGCTGCTCGGACCGAACTGCCCGGGCACGATCACGCCGGACGAACTGAAGATCGGCATCATGCCGGGTCACATCCACCGCAAGGGCCGCATCGGCGTCGTGTCGCGTTCGGGCACGCTGACGTATGAAGCAGTCGGTCAGTTGACGGCGATCGGCCTCGGCCAATCGTCGGCAGTCGGTATCGGCGGCGACCCGATCAACGGTCTGAAGCACATCGACGTGATGAAGATGTTCAACGACGATCCGGATACGGACGCCGTCATCATGATCGGCGAAATCGGCGGTCCGGACGAAGCGAATGCTGCGGAGTGGATCAAGGGCAACATGAAGAAGCCGGTGGTTGGCTTCATCGCGGGTGTCACGGCTCCTGCCGGCAAGCGCATGGGTCACGCTGGCGCGCTGATCTCTGGTGGTGCCGATACGGCTGAGGCCAAGCTGGAAATCATGGACGCATGCGGCATCAAGGTCACGAAGAACCCGTCGGAAATGGCGCGTCTTCTGAAGGCGATGCTGTAAATCGAAATAAGCCGGCTAGATCGGCCTATTTTTGATACGCTTACGAAGTCCTTTCGTAAGAGCGCAGTTCTAAAGCGAGGGAGCGAGCAATTGCTCCCTCGCTTTTTTGTCGTCTACGCGCTTCAGTTCTTTCTATTCTTTTGCGGTGCCATGCAACATGGTTGCGCCAATGCTCGAGTTCTTCGCCACGCTCCATTGGGGCGCCGTTATCCAGATCATCGTGATCGACATCCTGCTGGGTGGCGATAACGCGGTGGTGATTGCGCTCGCCTGCCGCAACCTGCCGCCTGCCCAGCGGGTCAAGGGCGTGTTGTGGGGCACGGCGGGGGCGATCCTGCTGCGCGTCGTGCTGATCGCGTTCGCGGTGGTGCTGCTCGACGTGCCGTTGCTGAAATTCACGGGCGGCCTGTTGTTGCTGTGGATCGGCGTGCGCCTGATGGCGCCCGCGCACGACGCGCATGACAGCATCAAGCCCGCCGACAAGCTGATGGCGGCGATCAAGACCATCATCGTCGCCGATGCCGTGATGAGCCTCGACAACGTGATCGCGATTGCCGGCGCGGCGCAAACGGCCGACCCGGAGCATCGGCTGGCACTCGTGATCTTCGGCCTGGTGGTGAGCATTCCGCTGATCGTGTGGGGCAGCCAACTGGTGCTGAAGCTGCTGGACCGCTTCCCGATCGTGATTACGCTCGGTGCGGCGCTGCTTGGCTGGATTGCCGGCGGCCTCATCATCAACGACCCGGCCGGCGATCGCTGGCCGATCCTGGACTCGCCACTGGCCGAGTACGGCATGAGCATCGCGGGTGCGTTGTTCGTGGTGGTCCTGGGTTATGTGCTCAAGCGCCGTAACGCAGGTCGGGAGACGGCCCAGTTGCCGCCTGGTTCGCACTGAGGCCATACACAGGCTCCCGCAAAGGGTCGCCGGGTTCGACGTTAGCCGTCCGGCTGACTGTTTAGGATCCGCGTGGCTGGCTACGATCAAAGCGCCTGTTCCCATTCGCGGGGCGGGCGTTTTTTGTTTCAGGAGCCTGCCGATGACCGTTATTTTTCCCCCTTCTGTTTTCCGTAGCCTGCTGTCGAGGCGCGACGACCCTGCTGCCGGCGCACCGATCTCCGAGCCCGGTGTGCAATGGCCCGCACGAATTGCGCGGCTGGGCGGCAAGCTTGGCTTCACGCTGATCGAACTGATGATCGTCCTCGCCATCGTCGGGGTAATCGCCGCCTATGCGATTCCCGCTTACCAGGACTATCTGGCTCGCAGCCGCGTGGGCGAAGGGCTTTCGCTCGCGGCGCCGGCGCGGCTCGCGGTGGCGGAAAACGCTGCCAGCGGCAGTGCCTTCAGTGGCGGCTATGCGCCGCCGCCTGCCACCCGGAATGTCGAATCGGTGCACCTGGATGACGATACCGGGCAGATTACGCTCGCATTTACCACGCGCGTGGCGCCGGCGGGCTCGAATACGCTGGTCCTGGTGCCGTCGGTGCCCGATAACGCCGAGACGCCAACCGCGCGGATCGCGCTCGTCAACGGCGCTGCGCAACCGGGGACCGTGACCTGGGAATGTTTTGCCGGCGGCAAGAGCGCTTCGTCGCTACCTGCCCCGGGTGCGGGACCGCTGCCTGCAGACGCGCCGAGCCTGCCGTCGAATCTGGCGCCGCCTGAATGCCGCAGTTGATGCCGATGTAAGGGTGGGAGTGGCTGACTTCGGGATATTTAAGGCCGTCCGGCGCACAGGGGGAGGATTTTTTTGTATAGTGCGCCGGTTGCTGACGCCCCCGGTTCCTCATGCCCACCCCATTCGCGCGCTATTTATCTCTCGTATTGCTGGCTTGTGCGTTGATTCTGCCTTACGCAGTGACCGCCCACACCTATCCGATCCCGACCTTCTACGCGGAGTTCACCACGCTGGTGCTGTACGTCGTGACCAGCGCGGCCGTGGTCCTGCTGGTTTGGTCGGAGCGGCAGCAAGTCACGTTCGCTTCGCCCACGGTTGCGCTCGTGCCGCTTCTATTCGGGCTGTTGCTGGTCCTGCAGACGCTGGTGCTGCCGGTCGCGCAGCCGTCGATGAACTGGCTCGGCGCCGGCTATCTGCTCGCGGCATTCATGGCGGCCCATACCGGCTACGCCTTCAACCGCTTGAAGATGAGCGAGACGGTGCTGTCCTGGGCCGCGACGGCGTTGATCTGCGGCGGCCTGTTTGCAGTGTTTTGCCAGGTGATCCAGGTGTTCCATCTGGAGACCAAGGTCACGCCGTTCGTCGTGGCGTACAACATCACGGTGGAGCGTCGGCCGTTCGGCAATATGGCGCAGGCCAACCACCTTGCGACCTATATTGCCTTCGCGATGGCCGGGGCCTTGTTCCTAGTGCAGACGCGGCGCCTGCCGGTGATCGTGTGGGCGTTGCTATCGGTGATTTTCTCGACCGGGCTGGCGCTGACTGTCTCGCGCGGCCCGTGGTTGCAGATGGGCGTGATCGTGGTGGCCGGTTTCTGGATGGCGTTTGCTGAACTCCGGCGTAACCCGGCTCTGCGTCGCAGCAACCGCGAATGGCTGATCCCGGTGCTGCTGGGCCTGCTGTTTTTCGTGGTCAACGCGCTGGTTCGCTGGGCCAACGTGCACTTTCAGCTCGATCTGGCCGAATCCGCCGCCGACCGCTTCAAGGACGCCGGCCAGATCGCGCCACGTCTGGCGCTTTGGAAGTATGGCTGGACGATGTTCAAGACCCACCCTCTGCTGGGCGTGGGCTGGGGCGAATTTCCGCGTTACCAGTTCGATTTCGTACGGACGCTCGGCAGCGTCGAGATTGCCAACAACTCGCACGATATCTTCCTCGATCTGCTGGGCAAGACCGGGCTGATCGGCCTGGCGATCGTGCTGCTCGGTCTGGCCGCGTGGTTCGTGCGCGTGGTCCGTGCGCCGCATACCGCGGCGCGCGTATTCGGCATCGCGCTGATTGGCGTGCTGGTGATGCACGCGCTGGTCGAGTATCCGCAGCAATATATGTTCTTCCTGCTGCCCGCGATGTTCGTGTTCGGCCTGCTGGAAACCCGCTCGCTGCGGCTGGTGTCGAGCCGCGCGTCGTTCGGCGCTTACGCATTTATCGCGTTCGGCGGCCTGGCTGCGCTGTATCCGATCTGTCGCGACTACAACCGCTCCGAGGTGCTGTACTACGGCTCGAGTCCCGCCGAGCAGTATCGCAACGATCCGTCGTTCCTGTTCGGGGCGTGGGGCGAGTACGGCATGGCCACGCTGTTGCCGATGAACGCCATGGACCTGGATCACAAGCTCGCCATGCACAAGCAGGCGCTCGCGCTGCTGCCGGGTGAGACGGTGTTGCGGCGTTACGCGGTGCTGCAGGCGCTGAGCGGCGACACGAACGCTGCGTTCGATACCGTCGCGCGGCTGAAGATTTTCGCGGAAGAACTGAAGGATTGGCCGTCGCAACAGGGCTATCTGTACGAGCTGTGCGACGAGCAGAAGAGCCTCGCGGGCTTTAAGGCGGAGCTGGTGAAGAAGTACGGCATGCCGCCGAAAGACGTCAATCAGGATGCTGACGATAGCGACGACTGAGTCCGGTCGTCGCTTGCTGGTGGGTCAAACGGAGCAGGAGGGCGGTTAAGCGCAGGAGCAGCGCTTATGCCGCCACCCAATCCCCCGACTTCCCGCCGTGCTTCTCCAGCACTTTCACATCGGTGATCGTCATGCCGCGATCGACCGCCTTGCACATGTCGTACACGGTCAGCAGTCCCACCTGTACGGCAGTCAGCGCTTCCATCTCCACGCCCGTGCGCCCCAGCGTCTCGACCTGCGCCGTGCAATGCACGCCGGGCAGCGTCTCGTCGAGTTCGAAATCCACCTTCACGCGAGTCAGCGCGAGCGGATGACACAGTGGGATCAGATCGGCAGTGCGCTTGGCGCCCTGAATCGCGGCAATCCGCGCGATTCCGATCACGTCGCCTTTTTTGGCGTTGCCGTCGCGGATCAGCGCAAACGTCTCCGGCAGCATGCGGATCGAACCGCGTGCGACGGCGATGCGTTTGGTTTCCTGCTTGGCGCCGACGTCCACCATATGCGCCTGGCCGGCGGCGTCGAAGTGAGTGAGTTCAGGCATGGCGAGGTTCCTTCCAGGGGCGCTCATCATAACAGCGCTACGCAGCCGTGCCGCCTTGCGCCGCCCGCGCCGGACTCGCGACAAAGCCAAAGCGCGCCGGCACGTCGGCATGCGCAACCGGCTGCAATGGCAGCGTCACCCCGTCACGCCAGTGGAACTGTCCACTGCAGCCGTCCTCAGCGACGTCGGCATGAGCCGAAAACAGATCGAGATCATGGTCGTGCAGCACGGCGATACGCGCAGGGGTCGACGTGTCCGCGAACAGCACGCCGCCTTCGTCATCGAGAAAAGCCGTGGACGGCTCAAACGCATTGCCCGCCTGATCGGTCAGCGAAAGCTCATCGTCATTGCCGACAGCCGCGAGCCGCACCACCCAAGGCGTATATCCCAACTCCACATACACCCGTTGCGGCCCATTCTGGAAAAACCACTGTCCGCCGGCATCCGCCTCGTAGTTCCGGTTGATGAAAGCGAGCAGCGCCGCGTGGCGGATCGGCTCGCCCGGCGCGCCGCGCGCCTGGGCTTCGTCGTCGCGCATGCGCCAGTTGCCGCGCCGGTCGAGCAGCAGCCAGCCGGTGCAATGCGGCACGTTGGGCCATTTGGCGAGCGCCTGGCGGACGATGTCATCCATGGTCGACGAATGGGCTCAGGTAGTTGAAAACGCGCTGCGACAGCCAGTCGATGCGGCCCGGAAACGGGCCTGTCATGAAGCCGACATGGCCGCCATGTTGCGGCTGGTCCAGCTCGATCGCCGCCGATACCTCGTGCCGCCCCGGCAGCACCGCGCCGGGCAGGAACGGGTCGTTGCGCGCGTTGAGCACAAGCGTGGGGACGGTGACTTCAGGCAATAACGGCCGTGTGGTCGCCCGGGTCCAGTAGTCGTCGGTGTCGCGAAAGCCGTGCAGCGGAGCGGTGACGACATTGTCGAATTCGTACATGTTGCGGCTCGCGAGCATCGCGTCGCCGTCGAACAGGCCCGGATACTGTTCGAGCTTTTGTTGCGCCTTGATCTTCAGCGTCTTCAGGAAGTTGCGCGTGTACACCTTGCCGAAGCCTTGCGACAGCGCCCGGCCGCCGGCATGGACGTCGAGCGGGGCGGAAATCGCCGCGGCCGCGGCGATAAACGAGGCGTCTTCGCGCCGCTCGCCCAGCCAGCGTAGCAGCACATTGCCGCCCAGCGACACGCCCGCCGCCACAATCGGCCCGCGATGCGTGGCGCGCAGACGCCGCAGCACCCAGTCCACTTCGGCGCTATCGGCCAGGTGATAGAAACGCGGCAGCAGGTTCAGCGGCCCGCTGCAACTGCGAAAGTGCGGCACGACGCCGTGCCAGCCAAGCTCGCGCGCCGAAGCCATCAGCGTGCGGGCGTAGTGGGACGCGGAACTGCCTTCGAGGCCGTGAAACAGGACAAAGAGCGGTGCGTCGGGTGACGGTTGTGCGCTGCCCGCCTCATGCACCAGCCAGTCGAGTTCGATGAAATCGCCGTCCGGCGTATCCCAGCGTTCACGCCGGTAGGCAACCGCCGGAAGCCGGGCAAACAGCGCTGGAACAATGGTCTGGATATGGCTGTTCGGCAGCCACAGCGGCGCGCGATAGAACATCTCGACGCTCGCCTCACCGGCCGCCGCGCGAGCGGTTGGGGGAGAAACAGTATTGTTGTGCGTCGTGCTCATACCGGCAACCGGAAAAACGGAAAACGTAAAGCGTCAGTGCAATGCCCCCTGACCATGACGCATTTTCGCAGCAAACTGGTTTGCTGCTTCGTTCGGCATCGCACTTGCGTGGATATGTGCGATCTTCCATTCGCCGCGTTCGTGGACCATCACATAGGTGGTGAAGACCATGGTGGGCGCGACCTTCGGGTCGGCGGGCCGATGCGCTTCCGCAATCGCGTACACAACGGTGCCGAGGCTGTCGTACACGCGGATGTCGATCGGCTCGATCGAAACCGGGGCGGCTTCGAGCTGGATGGCAAGGCCCGCGCGAATGCTGTCGAGGCCGTGCAGGTGTGAGCCGTCGGCACAGATGCAACTGGCGAACTCCTCGTCGATCCACAGGCCCATCAAACTGTCGATATTGACCTCCGCCACCGCCTGGTAATAGGCGTTGAGGGTATCCGCAGCGGCTTCGAAGATGTGGGCAAAACGTGGCATGGCTCGTCAGTCTCTTGTGCGCGGCGCGCGCGGTTGCGGGGCAGCAGTAAAACAGGACAACCCGGAACAACCGCGAGAATGCCCGCGCTGCAAGGCGCAGGGATGACGCTGCGTGGCGGGTTTGCAACGCAGCGTGCGGTTGCCGGACGGTTCAGCGTTGCGCGAGCAGCATGCCGCGCAGGTCGCCGAACACCTGCTCGGCGCTCAATTGCCGCAAGCAGTTCAGATGACCGAGCGGACACTCGCGCTCAAAACAGGGACTGCATTCGAGATGCAACCATTGTACCTTCGCAAGCTCGGACAATGGCGGCGTATGGCGCGGATCGGTCGAGCCGTACACGGCCACGAGCGGCCGGCGCAGCGCGGCCGCCACGTGCATCAGGCCGGAATCGTTGGTGACCACGGCGTTGGCCCGCGAGATCAGCGCGCACGCTTCGCCCAGCGCGGTCTGGCCGCACAGGTTGCGCACGTTCGGCGCGCGCTCGGCGATTGCCTGGGCGAGCGGTGCGTCTTTCGGCGAACCGAGCGCAACGATCTGCGTGTACGGGAACGACTGGCCGACGATTTGCGCGAGCGCTGCGAAATGCTCGGGCGGCCAGCGCTTGGCCGGACCGTATTCGGCGCCGGGGCAGAACACCAGCAGCGGCACCCGCGTGTCCAGATTGAAGCGGGCCGACACGCGCGACGCTTCGTTCAGATCGGTGTCGAGGCGCGGCATCGGCAGATCGTCGGGCACTTTCGCGCCGGGCTTATAGGCCAGCGCCGCGTAATGGCCGAGCATCGGCGGGCGCGCGTCCTTGCGCGGATTCGCGTGGCGCACGTTTAGCAGCCCGTAGCGGCTTTCGCCGGTGTAGCCGATACGCAGCGGAATGCCCGCCATCCAGGGAATCAGCGCCGATTTCAGCGAATTCGGCAGCACATACGCCGCGTCGTAGCCGACTTCGCGCAGATCGCTCGAGAGTTGCCAGCGGCGCAGCATCTGCAACTTGCCGTGCGCGAGATCCGTCGCATAGACGTCGCGGACTTCGGGCATGCGCTCCAGCACGGGCGCGACCCACGAGGGCGCAACCGCGTCGATCACGATGCGCGGATGCAGTTTCACGAGGCGCGAGAACAAAGGCTGCGCCATCAATGCGTCACCGATCCAGTTCGGTGCGATAACCAACGCGCGACGCATCAGGGTGGGTTTCCGGTGTCGAAAGAACGCGCCGCACGCAAGGGCGCGCGGCGTTCTGGTTTTAAAAGGGAAGCGGCCACATGCCCGCGCGCGGCGCCAGTCCGACCGGCTCCGCGCGCAGCATGCGGCCTGATTGTGGTGGGCGTGCCCAGCCGGTGAGCGGCTTTCAGTGGCCTTTGACCACTTCGCCGTCACGCAGCTTATAGCGCGTGCCGCAGTACGGGCAGCGCGCTTCACCGTGCGTGACGTCGATAAACACGCGCGGATGGGCGCTCCAGCGTGCCATCGACGGGTTCGGACAGTAGGCGGGCAGGTCTTTTGCCGACAGTTCGACCAGCGGCATTTCCTTGATTTCGCTCATGGGGGCTTTCTCTGTGGAGACAGTGCGCAGGCGCGCCACGCAGGCGGCCTGCTTTAATTTCGGATTCAGATTTTGGTCAGCCAGTGCGCGTACTTCTCGCTCTTGCCGTTGACGATGTCGAAGAAGCCACTTTGCAGCTTTTCCGTGATCGGGCCGCGTGCGCCGGAGCCGATCGTGCGGTTGTCGAGTTCGCGGATCGGCGTGACTTCAGCGGCGGTGCCGGTGAAGAACGCTTCGTCGCAGGTGTAGACCTCGTCGCGCGTAATGCGCTTTTCGATCACTTCGATGCCCGCGTCTTTCGCCAGCGTGATGACCGTGTCGCGCGTGATGCCGTCGAGGCACGACGACAGGTCCGGCGTATACAGCTTGCCGTTGTTCACGAGGAAGAAGTTCTCGCCCGAGCCTTCCGACACATAGCCGTCCACGTCGAGCAGGAGCGCTTCGTCGTAGCCGTCGGCGGTGGCTTCCTGGTTGGCGAGGATCGAGTTCACGTACCAGCCCGACGCCTTGGCGCGAACCATCGACACGTTCACATGGTGGCGCGTGAACGACGAGGTTTTCACGCGGATGCCCTTTTTCAGGCCGTCTTCGCCGAGGTAGGCGCCCCACGGCCAGGCGGCGATTGCCACGTGGATCGTGTTGCCCTTGGCGGACACCCCGAGCTTTTCCGAGCCGACCCAGATGATCGGGCGCAGATAGCAGGACTCGAGCTTGTTTTCACGCACCACTTCGCGCTGCGCGGCGGCGAGTGTTTCGTGGTCGAACGGCACGTCCATCTGGAAAATCTTCGCCGAATTCAGCAGGCGCTTGGTGTGTTCCTGCAGACGGAAAATGGCGGTGCCGCCGTCGGCCGTCTTATAGGCGCGCACGCCTTCGAAAACGCCCATGCCGTAGTGCAGCGTATGGGTGAGCACGTGGATCTTGGCGTCGCGCCAGTCGATGAGCTTGCCATCCATCCAGATCTTGCCGTCGCGGTCGGCCATTGACATACGATTCTCCAGCAGTGCGTTTGTGAAGGGTTGCGCAAGGCCGCCGGGACGGGCGAGAAGCCTACAGAGGTCCGGCAAGCGGCGAAGTCCGTTATTTTAACGTCTTTTGCACAAGGAACGGGCATTTGGCCGCACCCCGGGATCGCATGTTGCGATGCAGCATGTGCGGTGCATCTCCCAAATACGGGACATTCGCCTCGGTGCGAGGCATGACGGGGTGGGGATCGGTTAAAATGGACGGCTTCCGGATCACTGCGCGACGCTGCGGCAGATGCCGTCGGGCCTGTTCGCGGGGCCACCCCTCCAGGGGCTCCTGAGCGGAGGCTGTTCGCGCGCTGTCCGTCACCGCCTTCCAATCAACTCGCAACCAAACGCCATGAACCAGGTATTGCGTCTCTCCGATCTGATCTCCGAAGGCAAGCTGTCCGGCAAACGCGTGTTTATCCGCGCCGACCTGAACGTTCCGCAGGACGATCAAGGCAACATCACCGAAGACACCCGCATCCGCGCCTCCGTGCCGGCCATCAAGGCCGCGCTCGACGCCGGCGCCGCCGTGATGGTCACTTCGCACCTGGGCCGCCCCACGGAAGGCGAATTCAAGCCGGAAGACTCGCTCGCGCCGGTCGCGAAGCGTCTGGCCGAACTGCTCGGCCGCGACGTGCCGCTGGTGGCGAACTGGGTCGAAAACGGCGTGAACGTTGCGCCCGGCCACGTCGTGCTGCTCGAAAACTGCCGCGTCAACAAGGGCGAGAAGAAGGATTCCGACGAACTCGCGCAGAAGATGGCGAAGCTCTGCGATGTCTACGTCAACGACGCGTTCGGCACCGCCCACCGCGCCGAAGCCACCACGCACGGCATTGCGAAGTACGCGCCCATCGCGTGCGCCGGCCCGCTGCTCGCGGCTGAGCTCGATGCGCTCGGCAGCGCGCTCGGCGCGCCGAAGCGCCCGCTGGTGGCGATCGTCGCCGGCTCGAAGGTGTCCACCAAGCTGACCATCCTGAAGTCGCTGGCCGAGAAGGTCGATCAACTGATCGTGGGCGGCGGCATCGCCAACACGTTCATGCTGGCGGCCGGCCTGAAGATCGGCAAGTCGCTCGCCGAAGCGGATCTTGTGAACGAAGCGAAAGCGATCATCGACCAGGCGAAGGCGCGCGGCGCCTCGGTGCCGATCCCGACCGACGTGGTCACGGCCAAGGAGTTTGCGCCGACCGCCAAGGCTGAAGTCAAAGCGGTGGCCGACGTTCAGGACGACGACCTGATCCTCGACATCGGACCGGAAACCGCCAGGGCGCTGGCCGCGCAACTGGAAAAAGCCGGCACGATCGTCTGGAACGGCCCGGTCGGCGTGTTCGAATTCGATCAGTTCGGCAACGGCACGAAGACGCTGGCGGACGCCATCGCCAAGTCGCCGGCCTTCTCGATTGCGGGCGGCGGCGATACGCTCGCGGCTATCGCCAAGTACGGCATCCACGACAAGGTGAGCTATATCTCGACGGGCGGCGGCGCCTTCCTCGAATTCCTCGAGGGCAAGAAGCTGCCGGCGGTCGAAGTTCTGGAATCGCGGGCTTAATGTGGCAACGCGCTCCCCATCGGCGAAAACTGCAAAGACGCGCATGAAGTCGCCGGCCGCGAAAAGTGCAGCTAGCGCGGCTTCTGGTGCCAAGGCGGGCAAGGCGGCAAAAGCAGTCACCGCGGCGGCGAACGCAGCGGCTCAGGCGGTCAAAACAGGGGAGCGCAGCACAGGCCTAACCGGGACACCGCGGCAAGCGGTTCCCACGGTTTCACCCGCCGGTCATGCCGGCGGCGCATCATTCGAAGCACACGAAACATCCGAATCAAGCGTGGCGCTCGCGGAGTTGACCACTGAGTCGGTCGCAGGCATGTCCGCCGCACCGTACGCAGAACCCCGCGGCGACACTTCCGTCGCACCCGCAGTACCGCTGGCGTCCCGCGCGCTGGTCTCGAACACCGCTTCATCCCATAAAGCGACGCCGGTTTCAACTGGCGCGCAGCCCCCGGCAGCATCCTTCGGTGCGCAGCCTCCGCACCCGACTCGCAGCGCTCTTTCCAGCGATCCCATCCAGACGAGGAGACTCATGCATCGCGCCACCAAGATTGTCGCCACCATCGGCCCGGCTTCCAGCACGCCCGAAATCCTGCTGCAAATGATTAAAGCGGGGCTCGATGTGGTGCGCCTCAATTTCTCGCACGGCACGGCCGACGACCACCGCCAGCGCGCCGAATTCGTGCGCGAAGCGGCCCGTCAGGCGGGCCGCGAAGTTGCCATCATGGCCGACCTGCAAGGCCCGAAGATCCGCGTCGGCAGGTTTGAAAACGGCAAGACCACGCTGATTCCCGGCAATCCGTTCATCCTCGATGCCGAATGCGAACTCGGCAACGACGATCGCGTCGGCCTCGACTACAAGGACTTGCCGCGCGACCTGAAACCGGGCGACATACTGTTGCTCAACGACGGCCTGATCGTGCTCGACGTCGTGCGCGTGCTCGGCAGCGAGATCCACACCACCGTGAAGATCGGCGGCGAGCTGTCGAACAACAAGGGTATCAACCGCCAGGGCGGCGGCCTGACGGCCCCGGCGCTTACCGCGAAAGACATGGAAGACATCCGCACCGCCATGTCGCTGGGGGTGGATTACGTCGCGGTCTCGTTCCCGAAGAACGCCACCGACATGGAAATGGCCCGCCAGCTCGCGAACATCGCGGGCGCGCCGTACGGCATCAAGCCGAAGATGATCGCCAAGATCGAGCGTGCCGAGGCGATTCCGGCGCTGCAAGGCATCCTCGACGCGTCCGACGGCATCATGGTCGCGCGCGGCGATCTGGCCGTGGAAGTGGGCAATGCCGCAGTGCCGGCGCTGCAAAAGCGCATGATTCGTATGGCGCGCGAATCGAACAAGTTCGTGATTACCGCCACGCAGATGATGGAGTCGATGATCTACGCGCCGGTGCCGACCCGCGCCGAAGTGTCGGACGTCGCCAATGCCGTGCTGGACGGCACGGACGCGGTGATGCTGTCGGCGGAATCCGCGGCGGGCAAGTACCCGGTGCAGACCATCGAAACGATGGCTGCGATCTGCGTCGAAGCGGAGAAGTCGGAGCAGTCGGAACTGGACAAGGATTTCCTCGACCGCACCTTCACCCGCATCGACCAGTCGATCGCCATGGGCGCGCTGTTCACGGCGTTTCACCTCGGCGCCAAGGCGATTGTCGCGCTGACGGAGTCGGGCTCGACCGCACTGTGGATGTCGCGTCACTGGACCCACGTGCCGATTTTCGCGCTCACGCCGCGAGTGGGCAGCGAGCGCGCCATGGCGATTTACCGCAACGTCACCTCGCTCCATCTCGACACCAGCAGCGACCGCGACACCGCGTTGCAGCAGGCGCTCGAGGCGGTGGTCAGCAAGGGCTACGCGTCGCGCGGCGACATGGTGGTGCTGACCGTCGGCGAGCCGATGGGTCAGGCTGGCGGGACGAACACGCTGAAGATCGTGCGGGTCGGCGAACCGTACTGATATAGAAAGCTGCTTAGGATCGGCACGGCGGAGCAACCGCAGCACCCCGCGAGAGGCGGCGCGCAGGTTTTTGAAGCAAGCCATGGGGCGAGCTTCGAACCTGCTGCCTACGGGTATGCGGTTTGCTTCGCGATAAAATTGTAAAAATAGATGCCGACGGCACAGGATTCGTTTCAATCTAAGGAGTAAAGCATGCCTCTCGTATCAATGCGTCAATTGCTGGACCATGCCGCTGAAAACGGCTACGGGCTGCCGGCATTCAACGTGAACAATCTGGAGCAGGTGCAGGCCATCATGGCTGCGGCGGATCAGGTCGGCGCCCCGGTGATCATGCAGGCTTCGGCGGGCGCGCGGAAGTACGCGGGCGAGCCGTTCCTGCGTCATCTGATCGAAGCGGCCGTCGAGTCGTATCCGCACATTCCGGTCGTGATGCACCAGGATCACGGGCAGTCGCCGGCCGTGTGCATGGCGGCGATCCGCAGCGGCTTCACCAGCGTGATGATGGACGGCTCGCTCGAGGCCGACGGCAAGACGGTCGCGTCGTACGAGTACAACGTTGACGTCTCGCGCAAGGTCGTGGAAGCGGCACACTCGATCGGCGTGACGGTGGAAGCGGAGCTCGGCGTGCTGGGTTCGCTGGAAACCATGAAGGGCGACAAGGAAGACGGCCACGGCGCGGACGGCACGATGACGCGCGAGCAACTGCTGACCGATCCGGAGCAGGCCGCCGACTTCGTCAAGCTGACGCAGTGCGACGCGCTGGCCATCGCCATCGGCACGTCACACGGTGCGTACAAATTCAGCAAGAAGCCCACGGGCGACATTCTGTCGATCCAGCGCATCAAGGAAATTCACCAGCGCATTCCGAATACCCACCTGGTGATGCACGGTTCGTCCTCGGTGCCGCAGGAGCTGCTCGCGGAAATCCGCGAATTCGGCGGCGACATGAAGGAAACCTACGGCGTACCGGTCGAAGAAATTCAGGAAGGCATCAAGCACGGCGTGCGCAAGGTTAATATCGATACCGACCTGCGTCTGGCGATCACCGGTGCGATTCGCCGCTACCTGGCGGAAAATCCGGGCAAGTTCGATCCGCGCGATTATATGAAGCCGGCGCGCGAAGCCGCCATGAAGATTTGCGTGGCCCGTTTCGTCGCTTTTGGCGCTGAAGGCCAGGCCGGCAAGATCAAGCCCGTTGCGCTTGATAAAATTGCGGAGAAGTACAAGTCGGGCAGCCTCGCACAGGTCGTCCGCTAAACAGGCAGTACGCACGAACCTGGCCGCGAGGCCAGGTTGCGGCACGTTTCGCCGTTCCCGCATCACGGGGGGAACGGCGTTTCCCTTTTGTTCCGGTCTCATTTTTTGCCCCATTTTTAGCGAACTACGACGATGTCTACCCTTTACGAATCCACGCTCCGCTCGCTGCCGCTGCTCGGCCGCGGCAAGGTCCGCGACAACTATGCGGTGGGCAACGATCAGTTGCTGATTGTCACCACCGACCGTCTGTCGGCGTTCGACGTCATCATGGGCGAGCCGATTCCGAACAAGGGTCGTGTGCTGAACCAGATGGCCAACTTCTGGTTCGACAAGCTGAAGCACATCGTGCCGAATCACCTGACCGGCGTGGCGCCGGAATCGGTGGTGGCGGCGGACGAAGCCGAGCAGGTGAAGGGCCGCGCCGTGGTGGTGAAGCGCCTTGAGCCGATCCTCGTCGAGGCGGTGGTGCGCGGCTATCTGGCCGGCAGCGGCTGGAAAGACTACCAGGCCACGGGCGCCGTGTGCGGCGTCGAACTCCCGCTGGGTCTGCAAAATGCGCAGAAGCTGCCCGAGCCGATCTTCACGCCGGCAGCCAAGGCCGAAATGGGCCACCACGACGAGAACATCACCTACAACGAGATGGAGCGCCGCATCGGCACCGAACTGTCGGCCACGATTCGCGACATCTCGATCAAGCTGTACAAGGAAGCGGCGGATTACGCTGCGACGCGAGGCATCATCATTGCCGACACCAAGTTCGAATTCGGTCTCGACAATCACGGCAAGCTGTACCTGATGGACGAAGCGCTGACGGCCGATTCGTCGCGCTTCTGGCCGGCCAACGAGTACCAGGTGGGCACCAATCCGCCGTCGTTCGACAAGCAGTTCGTACGCGACTGGCTCGAAACCCAGCCGTGGAAGAAAGAGCCGCCGGCGCCGAAGCTGCCGGACGAAGTCGTGACCAAAACGGCTGCGAAGTATCAGGAAGCGCTCGAGCGCCTGACCGGGCAGACGCTCGCTTAACGCCGCGCGAGCAAAGGAAGTCTACAGATGAGCCAAGTCCAGACTGCCGAGGCGGTACAGACAGCACACAAGCATGCTGCGCCGCTCGTCGGCGTGCTGATGGGGTCCAGTTCCGACTGGGAAGTCATGAAGCACGCCGTTGCGATCCTGCAGGAATTCGGCGTACCGTATGAAGCGAAGGTCGTCTCCGCGCACCGGATGCCCGACGAGATGTTCGCGTATGCCGAAGGCGCGCGCGAGCGCGGCCTGCGCGCGATCATCGCGGGCGCCGGCGGCGCCGCGCATCTGCCCGGCATGCTGGCCGCCAAGACCACGGTGCCGGTGCTGGGCGTGCCGGTGGCGAGCAAGTATCTGAAGGGTGTCGATTCGCTGCATTCGATCGTGCAGATGCCCAAGGGCGTGCCGGTCGCGACGTTTGCCATCGGCGAAGCGGGCGCGGCCAATGCGGCGCTGTTCGCGGTATCCATCCTGAGCGTGACTTCGACCGAATACGCGAACCAGCTCGCTGCGTTCCGCGTGCGGCAGAACGAAGCGGCGCACGCGATGGTGTTGCCCGCGCTGTAAGCGCGTCTTCGATCGATGACGCGATGACGGCTTGAATGAGCCTGCATTAGCCTGATCAGGCCCGATGCCCGTTGCCTGACTGACCCCCGGTGCGGCGCGCAGCGATGCGCGCCGGCCGTGACCGACCACTGAGATGAACCCAGACAACACACCGGTTTCACCGATTATGCCAGGCGCATGGCTTGGCATGGTAGGTGGCGGCCAGCTCGGCCGCATGTTCTGCTTTGCCGCCCAGGCGATGGGCTATCGCGTCGCCGTACTCGATCCGGACGAAACCAGTCCGGCCGGCGCCGTAGCCGACCGTCACCTGCGCGCCGCGTATGACGACGAAGCGTCGCTGACCGAACTCTCACGCCTGTGCGCGGCGGTGTCGACCGAATTCGAGAACGTGCCTGCCGCGAGCCTCGATTTTCTCGCCCGCACCACCTTCGTGAGCCCGGCCGGCCGCTGTGTGGCCGTGGCGCAGGACCGCGTCGCCGAGAAGCGGTTTATCGCCGAATCGGGCGTTCCGGTCGCGCCGCATGTGGTGATCGAATCGTCGGATGCGCTCGCCGCCATCGACGACGCCACCCTCGATGCCGTGCTCCCCGGCATTCTGAAAACTGCTCGCCTCGGCTATGACGGCAAGGGCCAGGTCAGCGTGCGCAACGCCGGCGAAGTGCGTGAGGCGCATGCTTCGCTTGGCGGCGTGCCGTGCGTGCTGGAAAAGCGCTTGCCGCTGAAGTTCGAAGTGTCGGCGCTGATTGCGCGCGGCGCGAACGGCAGCTCGGCGGTCTATCCGCTGGCCCAGAACACTCATCGCGACGGCGTGCTGTCGCATACCATCGTGCCGGCGCCGGATGCCAGCCCGGCGTTGGTCGCCCAGGCGCAGCGGGCCGCGCTGCAGATTGCTGAGAAGCTCGGTTATATCGGCGTGCTGTGCGTCGAGTTCTTCATTCTGGAAGACGGTTCGATGGTCGCCAACGAGATGGCGCCGCGGCCGCACAATTCCGGCCACTATACCGTCGATGCCTGCGCGACCAGCCAGTTCGAACAGCAGGTTCGGGCGATGACCGCCATGCCGCTCGGCGACACGCGCCAGCACTCGCCGGCGGTGATGCTGAACATCCTCGGCGACGTCTGGTTCCCGGACGGCGGTAAGCGCGCTGCGGTCACGCCGCCCTGGCACGAGGTAGCGGCAATGCCGGCCGCGCGGCTGCATCTGTACGGCAAGGAAGAAGCGCGGCCCGGCCGTAAGATGGGGCACGTGAACTTCACCGCCGCGACACTCGACGAAGCCCGCACTGCTGCGCGCGACTGCGCCCGTCTGCTGCATATCCTGAAGGGCTGACGCGCTCGCCATCATGCCGGATCAAGCCAAACCTGCTGACAATGGCGCGCCGGGCTCGCCGGGCGCCGCGCCGGTGAGCGCCGCGCAAATCGAGCACGCCGCCGCGCTGCTCGACGCGGGCGAGCTGGTCGCGTTTCCGACCGAAACCGTCTACGGCCTCGGCGGCGACGCCCAGAGCCCGAGCGCGGTGGCGCGCATCTATGCGGCCAAAGGGCGGCCGGCCAATCATCCGGTGATCGTGCACCTCGCGCCGCACGGCGATCCGGGGTATTGGGTCGAGCATCTGCCGCCAGAAGCGCTGCGGCTCATCGATGCGTTCTGGCCTGGTCCGCTCACGCTGATTCTCAAGCGCGCCGCGCATATCCACGCTGCGGTCAGCGGCGGGCAGGACTCGGTCGGTTTGCGCTGCCCATCGCATCCCGTGGCGCAGGCTTTGCTCGACGCATTCAGCGCGCTGCGTGGTGGTCATGGCGGGGTGGCGGCTCCGTCGGCCAACCGTTTCGGTCATGTCAGCCCGACCACGGCGCAACACGTGCGTGACGAATTTGGCGACGCGATTCATGTGCTCGACGGCGGTTCGTCGGATGTTGGCATCGAGTCGACCATCCTCGATCTGTCGCGCGGTTTTCCGGCGCTGCTGCGCCCTGGACGCGTGACGCCGCAGGATATCGCCGAAGTGCTGGGCGAGGCGCCGCGTCTGCCCGATGGCTCGGATGCGACGGCGCCGCGGGCCTCGGGCACGCTCAAGGCGCACTACGCGCCGCGCACGCCGCTCGCGCTGCTGCCGTTCGAAGCGCTGGAGCCTTTGCTGGCGGCGCGCGAGCCGAACGAGCGCGTGGCGCTGGTGGCACGGGTGTCGCGCGCCGGCCGCTGGGCCGATGCCGACGGCGTGCACTTCATGGCCGCACCTGAAGATCCCCATGTGTACGCGCGTGAACTCTATAGTTTGCTGCGCGCACTCGACCGGGCCAACGTGACGCGCATCCTGATCGAGAAGCTGCCGGATACGATCGAATGGATCGCGGTGAACGACCGGCTCGGCCGCGCGGCTGCGGCGTTCGAGGCGCAGGGGTAGCTTTCGGCTCGGGTCGTGCCGATGCCAACAATTGGTATAGAGATGCCAATTGTTGGCATGAATTCGCTCAGCATGAGTGCCTGACAGGATGCCAATAACTGGCATAATCATGCCAATAATTGGCATTTCTAAGGCATGGGGCGCTCATGGGTATCGCCGATTTCATGTTCACGCCGCGCGAACAGCGGGTGCTATCGCTCGTTCTGTCGGCGCCCGAGCGCAGTTTTAACCTCGCGGAACTGATGACCCGATCAGGCGCGGGCAGTGGCGCCGGGCAACACACGGTGCGCCGGCTATGGGAAGCGGGCGTGCTGCGTGAGTCGCGGGTGGGCAACCAGCGCTTATTCCAGGCTAATACCGAATTTCCGCTTTACCCTGAGTTGCGCAGCATCTGCGTGAAGTCGTTCGGTCTGGCAGCTACTCTGCGAGAGGCGTTGGCTCCACTTATCGACGAAATCGACGAGGCATTCGTCTTCGGTTCAGTGGCGCGAGGCACAGATACGGCCGGTAGTGACATCGATCTTATGGTCGTCGGTCGAGTGAGCCTGATTCGCTTGCTGGACCACCTGGCTCCGCTTGACGCGCAGCTTGGGCGTGCGGTTCATGTCAACCTTCACCATCCGGCCGAATGGACGGTGCTCTGCAGGGACGATACTGTTGTGCGGGCCATAGTCGAATCGCCCACCATAAGGATCGTTCCCGATGACACCTCCCGATCTCCCGGATGAGTATCAGAATCTTGTCAAAATCGGCGCGTTCTATATCTAACCGTCCCCCCGCAACCCCTCTCCAGCCCGCATCCAGCAAAGAAAAATCCCGGCTGAACCCAGCCGGGATTTGCATAAACCACCACCAAGCTCACGGCAGATCCCCAGGATCCGCCGCCTCACCCAATCACTTGCCCAAGCCCGTCGCCGCGATCTGCTGCTCGACGAACTGCGCGAACAGTGCGTGCGAGTGCGTGCTCGGATGGACCGTGTCGGCGAAGATATAGGTCTGGTCGGCGCCCGCCACCGTATAGGTCTGCGGCGAGCAGAACAGTGACGAGCCGAACTGGGCGCCGTACGCGGCCGCGGTCAGGCCGTTGGTTGCGGCCGGATTGGCGGTGGCGTACGCAGTCGCGTTGGCGACCATCGACGTCAGGTTACACGCCGTACCGGTATTCGACACCGTGAAGCCGAGCGACTGGTAGTTCGGCAGCAAGACGGTGTCGAGCCAGCTGAACGCATCGGCGACGATCACCGTGTGGGCCGCGATCTGCGTCGCGAGCAACTGCTCGACGATCCCGTTATAGGCGGCGCTGATGCCGGTCAGCAACGCGGCCGAGCCGGCCGTTTGAGCGTTCGCGGCGACGCCGAGGGGCGTCTGGCCGATGTCGGGTACGGTCATCAGCACCACGTGCGTCGCGCCCTTGCTGATGATGGTCTGGATTTGCGCCGCGAGTGCGGCGGCGGCCTGCGCGACCTGGGTGCTATTCGTTTGCAGGTAGCTGGCGATGAACTCCACCTGGCCCGCCTGCGTGTTCGGCAGTGTGCCGGCCTGGACGAGCAGCGGGTATTGCGTCTGCAGTGCGGTTGCAAGCGCCGTCAGATTGGCGGTGGTCGAGAACTGGAAGATGTCGTTCGCGCCGCCGTTCACCAGCACGAGCTGGTTCGAGTTGAAGCTCCCGTGTGCGCTAAGGTAGTTTGCCACCTGGGTCACCACCGGCACCGTGGTGGCCGCCGCGCTGTTCGGCGCCCAACCTTCGCCTTCGGCGTTGACGACGTCCGAGCCGCCCTGCGCATAACCGTAGCCGCCGTTGGCCACCAGCGGCTGGCCGAAGCCGCCGAGGTACGCCGCGGTCAACGTGCCGCCGTAGTATTCGGCGATCTTTTGCGTCCACACTTCGCCCGGGTTGGTCGTGAAGCGCCCGCCGCCGAAGTCCGCCGAGATGACCGGCGAATAGGTGCCCACATCCGAGAGGCTGTCGCCGAACGACACGACCTGCAGGTTCACCCCGCCCGCCGGTGTGCTGCTGCTCGAACTGCCGTTACTGCTGCCGCCACCGCCGCAGGCTGCCAGCATGGCGAAGGCTGCACTGGCGAGCGCGACTTGCGTCAAGCGCACCAGACCTCGATTTTTGGTTCCCTGTTGTTTCATGTTGATTTCATCTCCTCGTATGTGTGGCCTCTTTGCCATGTGATGCAGGCGGGCGCCCGCCGCGTCGGCGGCGTGACGACAGCTTACATAATCTTTCCCGGTCTGCGCGGTGTTTGAAACGCGGCCGGGTGGTTTGCCGATGCCTCGGCAGGTTCGTCGGTGCTTCGGTCCGCGCGCGGGTCCGGACCGGGCCCGCCAGCCTTGGCGGCCAGCGCGGCGTGATACGCCGCGGCCCATGCCGGCGGCGCGAACAGCGCGCGCAGCTTGTTGCGCCATCCCTGCACGCGCAGGAAATCGGCGCCCATCGACGCCCATTCGTGAAACGTCGCCCTGAGCGGGTTATAGGTGTGGAGCGGCTCGACGATGCCGTAGAGCGGCGCATCGTGTGCCTCCTCGTCCACGTAGCTGCCGAACAGGCGATCCCAGATCACCAGCACGCCGGCGTAGTTACGGTCGATATAGCGGTCGTTGCGTGCGTGATGAACGCGATGGATCGACGGCGTGTTCAGCACGTATTCGAGCCAGCCGAGCTTGCCGATGGCTTGGGTGTGGACGAAAAACTGGAAGCCGAGATTGATCAGCACGATCGCGACGATCTGCTTCGGCGGAAAGCCGAGTACGGCGAGCGGAATCCAGAATACCCACATGCCGGCGACCGGATACATCAGGCTCTGGCGGAAGGCGGTTGAAAAATTCATCCGCTCCGACGAGTGATGCACCACGTGCGCGGCCCACAACCAGCGCACGCGATGGCTGCAGCGGTGAAACACGTAGTAGAGCAGGTCCTGCGCGACGAACAGTACGACGAACGATATCCATCCGGCCTGCCAGGTGTAGACCCGGAAGTGCTCGAAGCAATACGCATAAACGGGGATGATGGCGAGCCACGCGAGCTTGTCGGCGGCCTGCTGCATCAGCGCGAGTGCGGCGTTGCAAAGCGTGTCGCGCCAACTGTAGAGGCTTGCTTGCGGGCGCGTGCGCTGCAGGTGCCACGCCTCCCAGCCAATACATGCGAGGAAGACGGGTGCCATGGCGAGCAGCAGCAATTCGGCATCGAATTGCATGGACGTCTTCCTCCCTGGTCCCTGACCGCTGCGCATGCCGCAGCGGGCGTTGTCGTTATCGTTTGATTGTGCGACGCCGCCATCGGTGGCGCGCGGCTCATGCGCGCCTCTTTGAATTTGCGGTGCGCTTCAAACACTGCCCGCAAGCGTACACGCTCTACGGCTTGCCGCGCATGGCTTCACTAGAAGGAATCCTCAATGCTGGCTGCGCTTGTGCGGGTTTTTCCTGGGCTTGGCGCGCGGTTCGGCGACGACTTCCTGCATCGGTTGCGACGGTCCCTGGTAGACCCATTCGAGCAGCGCATCGTGCGCGGCGCGCGCCGCCTCCGAGTGCGGATCGTTAATGATGCTGACGACGATGTAACTGACGCCGTCGGCGGAGGCCACGTAGCCGGCGATCGCACGCACGTCGCGCAGCGTGCCGGTCTTGATGTGCGCATTGCCGCCGACCGGCTGCGAGGTCAGCCGGTTGCGCATCGTGCCGTCGACGCCCGCCACCGGCAGCGAATCGACGAACACCTGGGCGACCGGACTCGCGTTGGCCGCCTGCAACAGGTCGGCCAGCGAGAGCGCCGTGATGTGCTCGTCGCGCGACAGGCCCGAGCCGTTGTCGAGCGACAGGTACTCCATGTTCAGGCCGCTTCTCTGCAGGAACGCTTCGATCGCGTCGGCGGATTTCTCCGGCGTCGCCGGCGGCTTGCGCACGACCGCGCCGATCGTCAGGAACAGGTTGCGCGCCATCGTGTTGTTGCTGAACTTGTTGATGTCGCGAACGATATCGGACAGCACCGGCCCCTGGTGGGTGGCGATCAGGCGCGCATCGACCGGTACCGGGCCTTCGCGCGTGGCGCCCGTGAAGGTGCCGCCGTTCTGTTCCCACAAGGCGAGGAATCCGCCCGCGAAGAACGCCGAGTGATCGAGCACCGCGACGTTGAGCGTGCGCGGCCCGCAGCGCTCCGGATAGTCGCCGGTGAACGAGGCGGTCACCGTGCCGTTCGGCTGCGGCGTCACCGCCGGCGTGGGCAGCTCGCCGCGGCACGGGCCGCCGGTTGCGCGCACCTGGTTGTCGATCTGCAGTTGCGCGAGCGCGGGCACCACGTCGACGGCGACGCTGCCGTCAGGCGCGGGCGTCAGCGTGAACGACAGCGACTTGAAAGCGTACAGCAGCGGATCGGGGCCGACGTTGTAGGGGGCGGTGGCGTCGTCGTCGAACGGCGGCAGGTCGCGCGTCGACGGATCGAAATAGCGCTTGTCGAGCACCAGTGCGCCGTCGATGCCGTTGATGCCGGCCTTGCGGATCTTCTGCACGAGGTCGATCAGTTCTTCCGGCACCAGCTTCGGGTCGCCGGTGCCCTGGATGTACAGATTGCCGTGCAGGATGCCGTTGGCGTCGAGATTGCCGTCCGCATAGGCGCTGGTGCGCCAGCGATAGTCGGGACCGAGGATCGACAGTCCCGAGTAGGTGGTGACGAGTTTCATCGTCGAGGCCGGCATCATCGGCTTGCCGGCGTTGAGCGCGACGATCGGCGTGTGATCGCCGACTTTTTCCACCACCACGCTGATGTCGGACAAGGGCACATGCGCGCGCGCGAGCCCGGCCATGACCGACGGCGGCAGCACCGTGCTGACGTTGACCGAAGGGTGCTTGGCCTTGATGCGGGCTTGCGCCGGCGCGGCGCAGGCGAGGGCGGCGCACGCCAGCAGCAAAGCCGCGGCGCTCATCGGAGCACGCCGCACTGTGCGTCTCGCGGCGGCGTCCGGCGTGGTGCGGCGGCGTATCGGGGCAGCGGGTGTAGGCGGTGCGAAAGGTGTTAAAGATGCAGACGGTGCAGCGGCGGCAACTGGGACGGACGAAGCGGCGCACGGCGCGAGGCGGCGGACCAGGGAAGACAGAAGGGCGTGCGTCATGAACGGGCGAAAAAACCAAAGAGTCACGGCTGAAGCACGGCGCGCGGCGCGCTGCGCTCATGTAGGGCATGCAAGGGGCGCGACGGCCGCGCGCAGCGAACCTTCCTCGTCCGGCGCGACCCCTTGTGCGAGGCGCCATGTGGCCCCTTGGTCCGGGCCACATGGCGCGCTGCGCAAAAGCGCTCATTGTAGAGACATGCCGCGGCGGTGCGGTGAAATTGCAGCGCACCTGCAGCAATCGGCCGGCACCCGGACGCACGCGTGCGAGCCGGGCGCTAGAATGCGGCATCATGAATGTTTCGGAATCGTAGAGTTATGCGCATATTGCTAGTCGAAGACGACCGCATGATTGCCGAGGGCGTGCGCAAGGCGCTGCGTGGCGAAGGCTTTGCGGTCGACTGGGTGGAAGACGGCGAAGCGGCGCTCAGCGCGGCCGGCGGCGAACCTTACGATCTGGTGCTGCTCGACCTGGGCTTGCCCAAGCGCGACGGCCTCGACGTGCTGCGCACGCTGCGCGCACGCGGCCATACGCTGCCGGTGCTGATCGTCACGGCGCGCGACGCGGTCGCCGAGCGCGTCAAGGGGCTCGACGCCGGCGCCGACGATTACCTCGTCAAACCTTTCGATCTCGACGAACTCGGCGCCCGCATGCGCGCGTTGATTCGCCGCCAGTCCGGCCGCAGCGACTCGACCATCCGCCACGGCACGCTGACGCTCGACCCCGCCTCGCACCAGGTGACGCTGGCCGGCGCGCCGGTCGCGTTGTCCGCGCGTGAATTCGCGCTGCTCGAGGCGCTGATCGCACGGCCGGGCGCCGTGCTCTCGAAGAGCCAGCTCGAAGAAAAAATGTACGGCTGGGGCGAGGAAATCGGCAGCAACACCGTCGAGGTGTATATCCACGCGCTGCGCAAGAAGCTCGGCGCCGACCTGATCCGCAATGTGCGGGGCCTCGGCTACATGATCGCCAAGGACGCCTGAGCCGATGCGTTCCATTCGCCGTCAATTGCTGTTCTGGCTGCTCGCCATCGTGTTGCTGGGCGTCGGCATCGCCGGCTGGCTCATCTACCGGCAGGCGCTCGCCGAAGCCAACGAACTGTTCGATTACCAGTTGCAGGAGATCGCCGAAGCCTTGCCGTCCGAGCCGTTTTCGCAGGTGCTCGGCTCACGCGACACCGGCGACGAAGGCATCGTGCTGCAGATCTGGAATCGCAACGGCGTGCTGATGTACTACTCGCATCCGCGTGCGCCGCTCGCGCCGCGCGCCGAGCTGGGTTTTTCGACCGAGCGCACCGACCGCGGCGACTGGCGCGTGTACGGCGCGATCGTCGGCGACAACGTCGTGCAGCTCGCGCAGCCGGTTTCGGTGCGCAACCGGCTCGCCGCCAACGTGGCGCTACGCACCTTGTGGCCGTTGCTCGTGTTGCTGCCGCTGCTCGGGCTGGCAGTCTGGATGGTGGTCGGGCGCGGACTCAGACCGTTGCGCCGGGTGACCGGCGCGCTCGAAACACGCCATCCGGAGGCACTCGATCCGCTGCCCGACAGTCGCCTGCCGCTCGAAGTGCAGCCGCTGGTGCGCGCGCTCAACGGCCTGCTGCAGCGGCTCGCGAGTGCGCTCGATACGCAGAAGGCGTTCGTCGCCGACGCGGCGCACGAACTGCGCACGCCGCTTGCCGCGGTGCAGATCCAGACGCAACTGGTCGCCCGCGCGACCGACGACGCGACGCGCCGCGAAGCGCTGGCCGATCTGCAGGCCGGCGTGACGCGCGCCACGCGTCTTGCCGAGCAATTGCTGGCGCTGGCGCGCTCCGAACCGGACGGCCACACGCAGACCAAGTCAATCGATCTGCATGCGCTCCTTGACGACTGTGTGATGGCTTACGCGCCGCTCGCGCAGCAGCGCGGGGTCGATCTCGGTGTCGAGGCGAGCGAGGCCGCCACCGTGATCGGCAATGCCGATGCGCTGCGTGTGATGTTCAACAATCTGGTGGACAACGCAACCAAATACACGCCGCCCGGCGGCAGGGTAGACGTGAGCCTGCTGGTCGAAGCAGGGCATCCGGTGGTGCGCATCGCCGACAGCGGGCCGGGCATTCCGTCGGGCGAGCGTGAGCGCGTGTTCGACCGCTTCTACCGCGTTGGGGCGGGCGTCGACCGCGCCCGCACGGACGTCTCGGGCAGCGGGCTGGGACTCGCCATCGTGCGCCGCATCGCACTTCAGCACGGCGCGAGCGTGGCGCTTGGCGATGCGCCGGCGGGCGGTCTGGAAGTCAGCGTGCGGTTCTGAGCGCCCCCAGATCTGCCGCTTACTCGTTAGGCTCCCCGAGGGGTCACGAAAACTTGGGGCGGCCCGGCGTTTCCCTGAGAGCCGCTCGCTGCGCGCCGGCCCCCGGAGGCAGGGGAAAGCATGCAGTTTTGCCGGAGTTCCCTTGTTTAAGACTCTTTTAAGAGACAGGCCGTACGCTTCATCCCATCCTTAAAGCCTTTCTCCCTGTCTGGAGTACACGATGAATGCGAAAACCCTGTCCCGCAGCGCCGTTGCCGTCGCGGTTGCCGTCGCGTTGTCCGCCGGCTATGTGGCGGGCCATCGCGATGTGCCGGCGCCGCAGGTGATCACGCCGGCGCAGGCCGCGATGATGCCCGCTGAGGCCGCCGCCAAAACCGGCATTCCCGATTTCTCGGGCCTCGTCGAAACCTATGGCCCAGCGGTGGTCAACATCAGCGCCAAGCACGTGGTCAAGCAGGCCGCGCTGCGCGGTGGCGGCGACAACGGCGGCAACGCCCAGCAACTGCCGATCGATCCGAGCGATCCGTTCTATCAGTTCTACCGCCACTTCTTCGGCAACATGCCGGGCATGCAGGGCGGCGACGGCGGCGATCAGTCCGACCAGCCGAGCGCAAGCCTCGGTTCGGGCTTCATCGTCAGCAACGACGGCTACATCCTGACGAACGCGCACGTGGTGGACGGCGCCAACGTGGTCACCGTCAAGCTCACCGACAAGCGCGAATTCCGCGCCAAGGTGGTCGGCGCGGACAAGCAGTCGGACGTCGCGGTGCTGAAGATCGACGCGACCAACCTGCCGACCGTCAAGATCGGCGATCCGAACCAGAGCAAGGTCGGCCAGTGGGTCGTGGCGATCGGCTCTCCGTACGGTTTCGACAACACCGTGACCTCGGGCATCATCAGCGCGAAGTCACGCTCGCTGCCTAACGAGAACTACACGCCGTTCATCCAGACCGACGTGCCGGTCAACCCCGGCAACTCGGGCGGCCCGCTGTTCAATCTGCAGGGCGAGGTGATCGGCATCAACTCGATGATCTACTCGCAGACCGGCGGTTTCCAGGGCCTGTCGTTCGCGATTCCGATCAACGAAGCGATCAAGGTCAAGGACGACCTGGTCAAGACCGGCCACGTGAGCCGCGGGCGCCTCGGCGTCGCGGTGCAGGGCATGAACCAGACGCTCGCCAATTCGTTCGGCATGTCGACGCCTAACGGTGCGCTGGTGAGCTCGGTCGATCCGGGCGGTCCGGCCGCCAAGGCCGGCCTGCAGCCCGGCGACGTGATCACCGCCTTGAACGGCTCGCCGGTGGCGGATTCGACCGACCTGCCTTCGCAGGTGGCGGGTCTCGCGCCTGGCAGCACGGCGACCGTGACGGTGTGGCGCGACAAGACCAGCAAAGACATCAAGGTGACCATCGGCTCGATGTCGGACAGCAAGGTCGCGTCGAACGACAATGCGCCGGCTCAGGTTCAGGGGCGTCTGGGCGTCGCGGTGCGGCCGCTCACGCCGGAGGAAAAGAGCAACGCCTCGGTCTCGCACGGCTTGCTGGTGCAGCAGTCGGGCGGTGCAGCCGAGAACGCCGGGATTCAGCCGGGTGACGTGATTCTGGCCGTCAACGGCCGCGCGGTGTCGAGCGTCGACCAGTTGAAGCAGATGATCGCGCAGGCGGGCAACAGCATCGCCCTCCTGATCCAGCGCGATAACGCACAGATTTTCGTGCCGGTCGATCTCGGTTGACGTAAAACTTGCCGGTCCGTTTGCATAAACTGCCGATGGACCGGCGTCTTGTATTCGCAGCGCGCCCGCTTTTTGGGCGCGTTTTGTTTTCAAGGCGGTCTCATGCGCCAGGCAGCGTCGCAGCTGGCGGTCTGGGTGGTCAGCGGCGGTTGGGATCGTCGCGGGTAACCGGCAGACACAGGCGGGCACGACAGTTGCGGGTGTTGCCGGTATTCCACCAGAACTCTCACAAGGAGCGATGCGATGAAAATCCAGGGCAACCCGCGCCGGCTCGCTGCGGCTGCGCTCACCGCCGCGTTGACGCTAGGCCTCGCAGGCGGCGCCTGGGCGCAGCAGCCGGGCGTGACCGGCGGCAGCACCAGCGAAGACAGCAGCGCCGGCAACACCAACGGCGGCGGCATGCCGCAGATCCAGCAACAGGGGGATGTGGCCTTCGTATCGGGCGGCGTCGGCAGCGACGAATCGCACGCGCTGCAGAGCGCGGAAAATCACTGGCCGCTGGCGCTGCGCTTTACCGGTCCCGGCTCGGATTTCCTTGCCGACGTGCACGTGCAGATCGTCGACGCGCACGGCGCCGATGTGCTGCAGGCCACCTCGCGTGGTCCGTACATGCTGGTGAAGCTGCGTCCGGGCCGCTACACGGTGCACGCGCGCTACAAGAGCGACGAGCAGCAAAAAGCGGTGACGGTGCCGGCCGAGGGCAGCGCGAAGTCGGCTTTCTACTGGAATACGCAATAATCGGATGAATTTGCCGGCTGCGCGAAGGTCGCGCACTCGGCTGAAGATTGGCCGATAATGAAGCCACGGATTTCCCGTGGCTTTTTTCTTTCCTGAGCTGTTATTTGAGCTGCCGCATGAACCGCCTGGTTTCATCGCGCACGGAGCTGTGACATGAGCCATGCCGCAACGCCTGAAGAAAGGCCCGCCGCAACCCGCGCCGCGGGCGCAGCCGCGCATGGCGGCGCTGCGTCCGGTGAGGTATCGTGTAGCGGCCATCGCATTGAGATTGCCGTCAACCGTCACCGTGTCAGGGTGATTCATCGGGGCGTCACGATGGCCGATACGCAGGCCGCGCTCACGCTCACGGAGACCGGTCTTCCCGAGGTGTTTTATTTTCCGCGCGGCGATGTCAATATGGCGCGGCTCGAACGCTCCAACGATACGTCGCATTGCCCGTTCAAGGGCGACGCGTCGTACTTCCATCTGCGCACCGAAGACGGCCTGGTCGAGAACGCCGTCTGGTGCTATGAGAACCCCCTCGACGGGGTCCGGCAGATCAAGGGATATCTGGCGTTTTACGCATCGCGCGTCGATCGCATCGATCAGACTTCCTGATCTCGCGAGCACGTGCGTTCATCGGGGAGGCAGCCATGGAACTGAACGACGCGTTACGGATTGCACTTGCACCGTCCGATGTCTGGGACGCGCTGCAGGACATCGCGTTGCTGCGCGCGAGTCTCGACAATTGCGAGTCGTTTAGCCGCCTCTCCCGCGGCGAGTACGCGCTGACGCTGACGGTGCCGCTCGGGCCGTTGCGCGCTCGCTACGAGGTGCGCGCCCATGTTGCCAGCAAGCATGCAGAACAGTCTGACGCGACGACGCATCGCGCGCTCAATTTCAAGGCGCGCGCCGAGGGCGTTGGATCGCTGCGGGGACAGATCGACGTGACGCTGCGTCCGGACGAGGCGAGCCCCGGCCAGGGGCCGAGCACGCGGATCGATTATTCGGTGTGGGCCACGCTGGCGGGGCCGCTCGCCGAATTGCCGGCGCGCCAACTCGAGAACGCGCTGCACGAACTGGCCGACGATTTCTTCACCGAGTTCTGCGCCGTCGTCCAGGCCAAACATGGCCAGGGGCCGAACCAGGCGCGCGGCGCGCACAGCCGGCGGCAACATGTGTTTCTGCGGCCGATCAACCTGGGCGGGATGGCGCGGCGGGTTCGCTCCCACGATCATGCGGCAGCCTTGACCGGGCGCGCGACCAGCACGCTATTCGGGGCGCGCTCGCATAGCGTGTCGCAACGGGAGCCGACGCCGCATGCCATGCCGAATTGGGCGTGGGCTGCGATGATCTTCGTGGTCGCGCTGGTGCTGTACGCGGCGCATTGGTTCAGTCAGAGCTGAAAGCAGGGTGTAGGTCCCTCACGCCTTCATACGCCGCGAAACTCCCGTCGCCACGCCGACGGCGAGGTGCGAAACGCCTCCTGAAAATGTTGCCGCAGCGATGCCGTCGAGCCGAAGCCGGCAATCGCCGCAATCGCTTCGACCGATTGATCGCCGCTTTCCAGCAATTGCTGCGCGCGGGCGAGGCGCTGCGCAAGCAGCCATGCGCCCACCGTGGCGCCCGTCGCCAGCCTGAAGCGGCGCGTGAAAGTGCGGCGGCTCATCAATGCGCGCTCAGCCAGCGAGTCGAGCGTGTGCGGCACGGCGAGATTCGCCGCGACCCATTCGAGCAGGCCTGAAAGCCGGTCGCCGCGCGGATTCGGCGCAACCGGCTGCTGGATGTACTGGGCCTGGCCGCCCTGACGGTGCGGCGGCACCACCAGCCGGCGCGCGACGTAGTTGGCGGCCTGTGCGCCGCAGATGCCGCGCAGGACGTGAAGGCAGCAGTCGAGTCCCGCTGCCGTGCCTGCTGAAGTGAGCACGTTGCCGTCGTCGATATAGAGCACGTCGGGATCGAGCCGCACGCGCGGAAAGCGGCGCGCGAAGTCGTCGGCCCACGCCCAATGCGTGGTCGCCCGGCGCTCGTCGAGGATTCCCGCGGCGGCCAGCACGAACGCGCCGAGGCACAGGCCCACCAGTTGCGCGCCGCGCGCGTGCGCCCGGCGCAGCGCTTCGAGCAGCGCGGCGGGCGGGGTTTCATCCGGATCGCGCCAGCTCGGCACGATGATGGTGTGCGCATCCTCGATCGCCTCCAGGCCGTGCGTCGCGGCTATCGAGAACCCGGCCGTCGTCGACAGCGCTCCCGCTTCGAGGGCGCAAACCCGGAAGTCGAACCGTGGCACGCCGCCGTCGTTGCGGTTTTCGCCGAACACCACGCACGGCACCGAGAGGTGAAATGGACTGATGCCGTCGAACGCGATGGCCGCGACGATGTGCTGGGCGTTTCGATCGGTCATCGCAGGCGCTTCACGCAAAATCGAGATTGGCCCGATTCTAGCGAAGCTTGTCATCCGGGTCACTGTCGCCGTGATGCGCAAACGCGAACAATGCCGTCATCGCCGCTGCGCCGCAGAGACGCTCCCCTCGAAGTACCGACGCGCGACGAATCCGCCCATTTAACGAAGGAACCTTGCCATGTCAACGCCGCGCCGCGCCCTGCTGGTCATCGACGTACAAAACGAATATGTCACCGGCGACCTGCCGATCGAATATCCGGAGGTGCAGACTTCGCTCGCCAACATCGGCCTCGCAATCGACGCCGCCCGCGCAGCCGGCGTGCCGGTCGTCGTCGTGCAGAACTTCGCGCCGGCGGGCTCGCCGATTTTCGCCCGCGGCACGCCGGGCGCTGAATTGCATCCGGTGGTCGCCTCGCGTGAGCACGATCATTACGTCAGCAAGGCGCTGCCGAGCGCGTTTGCCGGCACCGATCTGGCCGAGTGGCTCGCCGCGCAGCAAATCGATACGCTGACGGTGGTCGGCTATATGACCCACAACTGCGACGCCTCGACGATCAATCACGCGCTGCATGCGGGGCTCACGGTCGAGTTTCTGGAGGATGCGACCGGTTCTCTGTCGTATGAGAACGCGGCGGGGTTTGCCGGCGCCGAGGAGATTCACCGCGTGTTCAGCGTGGTGCTGCACTCGCGCTTCGCCGCGGTGGCCAGCACCCGGACGTGGATCGCCGCGGTGCAAAACGGCGTGGCGTTGGAACGCGGCAATATCTATGCGTCCAACCAGAAGTCTCGCGCGCGGCTGACTAATTAATGCTTGAGCCGGGCGTGAATCAGCTTTGAAGCAGGTTTGCGTCGGCTCCGGGTCAGGATGATTGCCGGGCGCCGGCGCTTGCGGCGCTGTCCCCGGTACGCAACGCGGGACTGAGGCGCAGGGCGTCGAACAGGCCCTCCACGAGCTTGCACGCGTGCACGGCGATATCGGCGGAGTCGGGCAGGAACAGCATGTCGCGCAGCGCCCCGCCGACGAACGCATGCAGCATCGTGGCCGCCAGCTTGGTGTCGAGATTGGCGGGCATCTGGCCTTTGGAGACCGCGTTGCGCAAGCCGATTTCGATTTTCCCGAGCGCCTCGCGCATGTTGCTCTGGTAGCGGACCATCACCGGGCCCATCTCTTCGACGAACTCGCACTTTAGAAACAGGATGTCGAACACGCGGCGGCGCTGCGGATCGAGTGCGGTGTCGCGCAGGCACAGCGTGCAGATGTCGATCAGCCGCCCGAGCGGATCGGGCTCGTCAGGGTTGATCGAAGCCGCTTTCAGTTCGTCGAGCGGCAGCAGCACACGATCGAACATCTCGGTGAACAGGTCGCCCTTGTTGGCGAAATGCCAGTAGATCGCGCCGCGTGTGACACCCGCGGCCTGGGCGATATCGGCCAGCGACGTGCGCGACACGCCTTTCTCGAAAAAGACCCTTTCTGCGGCATCGAGGATGCCCGCGCGTGTCTCCAGCGCCTCTTCTTTGGTCCTTCTGACCATATTCGTCTGACCTGCCTGATTGCGGGGTAACTGGGCACTTTTAAACGCGGCCCGTCACAATCCCTCTGATTGTTGCGTGTTTCGCGAACAATTATTGCCTAGTCGGGCCTGTAAGGATAGTAAAACGCACTTATACATTCATACGCGAATGTATATATAATAGCACCCCATCGATCGGATAGCCCAAGCCGTGACGACCGGTTAATATCCGTCACTGTTGTCTTTCAAAACGCTTTGCGTCGTGTCAGAAAAGCGGCGCCGTGCGGCATTTCCCGGGTTGGCGTATTGCTGCCGGGGTGTCCATCCCGCTCGCTGTGCCGGGAACTGGGCTACCGGTCACGCGTCGCGAGACGCATGTGTGCGCTGTCGTCCCCGGGGTAGGGATGCGTGCACTTTTTCATTCTCTCAGCCTTGACAGAGGTCGCTCCATGCGCGTCGAACGGGTTCCATTTCGCTTAATCAGTGCCGCGACGGCTGCCGTATTGCTGGCCGCGTGCGGACCAAAACAATCGGCCCCGCCGCAACAAACCCCTGAAGTCGGCATCGTCACTGTCCAGCCGACCTCCGTGCCTGTCGTCACCGAACTGCCGGGCCGCACCAATGCCTTCCTCGTGGCGCAAGTGCGCGCGCGGGTAGACGGCATCGTGCTGCGCCGCGAATTCACGGAAGGCAGCCAGGTGAAGGCCGGCCAGCGTCTGTACAAGATCGATCCGGCGCCGTACATCGCCCAGTTGAACAGCGCCAAGGCGACGCTCGCCAAGGCTCAGGCCAACCTCGTGTCGGTGACGGCGCAGGCCAACCGCTACAAGGTGCTGGTCGCGGCCAACGCCGTCAGCAAGCAGGACTACGACAACGCGGTCGCCTCGGAAGGCCAGGCCGCAGCGGATGTCGCCTCGGGCAAGGCCGCGGTGGATACCGCGCAGATCAACCTCGGCTACACGGACGTCGTCTCGCCGGTGAGCGGCCAGGTCGGCATCTCGCAGGTGACGCCGGGCGCCTATGTGCAGGCAAGCGCGGCCACGCTGATGTCGACGGTGCAGCAACTGGATCCGATGTATGTCGACCTGACGCAATCGAGCCTCGACGGCCTCAAGCTGCGCCGTGAAGTCCAGGAAGGGCGTCTGAAGACGAGCGGCCCGGACGCGGCCAAGGTCACGCTGCTCCTCGAAGACGGCCGCACCTATTCGGAAAAGGGCAAGCTGCAGTTCAGCGACGTCACGGTCGATCAGAGCACCGGTTCGGTGACCGTGCGCGCGCTGTTCCAGAACAAGGACGGCGTGCTGCTGCCGGGCATGTTCGTGCGTGCGCGCATCGAAGAAGGCGTGAACGACAAGGCCATCGTCGTGCCGCAGATCGGCATTACGCATGACCAGAAGGGCACGCCGATCGCGCTCGTCGTCGGTCCGGACAACAAGGTCGCGGTGCGCCAGCTCGTCACCTCGAGCACGTACGGTTCGAACTGGGTGGTCGATAGCGGCCTGAACCCGGGCGATCGCGTGATCGTGCAGGGCACCGACAAGGTACGTCCGGGCATGGAAGTCAAGACTGTCGAAGCCCAACTGCCTGCTTCCCCCGCCTCCGATGCCGCCGCTCAAGGCGCACCGGCCGCCAGCGCTGCTCAGACGGCACAAGCCTCTGCTGCATCGGGCGCGCAATAACAGGGAGCCTGTTTCATGGCAAAGTTCTTTATTGATCGCCCGATTTTTGCATGGGTGATCGCCATCATCCTGATGCTCGCGGGTGTCGCGTCGATCTTCACGTTGCCGATCGCGCAATATCCGACCATCGCCCCGCCGGCTGTGCAGATCAGCGCAACCTACCCGGGCGCATCGGCGAAGACGGTGGAAAACACCGTCACGCAGGTGATCGAGCAGCAGATGAGTGGTCTCGACCACTTGCTGTACATCTCGTCCACCTCGGACGATTCGGGTACGGCCACCATCACGCTGACGTTTGCAGCCGGCACCAATCCTGACATTGCGCAGGTGCAGGTGCAGAACAAGCTGCAGCTCGCCACGCCGCTCCTGCCGCAAGCCGTGCAGCAGCTCGGTACGAAGGTCACCAAATCGAGCAGCAGCTTCCTGCTCGTGCTGGCCTTCAACTCCGAAGACGGCAGCATGAACAAGTACGACCTGGCGAACTACGTCGCCTCGAACATCGAAGACCCGGTGAGCCGGATCGACGGTGTGGGTACGGTCACGCTGTTCGGCTCGCAGTACGCCATGCGGATCTGGCTCGACGCGAACAAGCTCACCAACTTCGGCCTCACGCCGGTTGATGTGCAGACCGCGCTCACCGCGCAGAACGTGCAGGTGGCGGGCGGTTCGCTCGGCGGTACGCCGGCGGTGCCTGGCCAGGCGCTGCAGGCCACCATCAGCGAAGCGACGCTGCTGCAGACGCCGGAGCAGTTCGGCAACATCCTGCTGAAGGTGAACCAGGACGGCTCGCGTGTGCTGCTGAAAGATGTGGCGCGCATCGAGCTCGGCGGCGAAAACTACAACTTCGACACCAAGTACAACGGTGTGCCGACGGCCGGTTTCGGGATTCAGCTCGCCACCGGTGCGAACGCACTGGCGACGGCGAAGGCTGTCCGCACGAAGATCGATGAACTGTCGAAGTACTTCCCGCACGGTCTCGTCGTGAAGTACCCGTATGACACGACGCCGTTCGTGCGTCTGTCGATCGAGGAAGTGGTCAAGACGCTGCTCGAAGGTATCGTGCTGGTGTTCCTGGTCATGTACCTGTTCCTGCAGAACCTGCGCGCGACGTTGATTCCGACGATCGCGGTGCCGGTGGTGCTGCTGGGTACGTTCGCGATCATGAGCGCGGTGGGCTTCTCGATCAACGTGCTGTCGATGTTCGGGCTGGTGCTCGCGATCGGCCTGCTGGTGGACGATGCGATCGTGGTGGTGGAGAACGTCGAGCGCGTGATGGCCGAGGAAGGGCTATCGCCGCGCGACGCGACCCGCAAGGCCATGGATCAGATCACCGGCGCGCTGGTCGGCGTGGCGCTCGTGCTGTCGGCGGTGTTCGTGCCGGTGGCGTTCTCGGGCGGCTCGGTGGGCGCGATTTACCGGCAGTTCTCGCTGACCATCGTGTCGGCGATGGTGCTGTCCGTGATGGTCGCTCTGGTTTTGACGCCGGCGCTGTGCGCAACGATTCTGAAGCCGATTCCGCAGGGCCATCACGAAGAGAAGAAGGGCTTCTTCGGCTGGTTCAACCGGACCTTCGAGAAGAGCCGCGACAAGTACCACTCCGGCGTGCACCACGTGATCAAGCGCTCGGGCCGCTGGCTCATCATCTACCTGGTGGTGATCGTGGCCGTGGGCATGCTGTTCGTGCGCTTGCCGAAGTCGTTCCTGCCGGATGAAGACCAGGGCACGATGTTCGTGCTGGTGCAGACGCCGTCGGGCTCGACCCAGGAAACCACGGCGCATGCGCTGAAGGACATTTCCGACTACCTGCTCGACAAGGAAAAGGGCATCGTCGAATCGGTCTTCACGGTGAACGGTTTCAGCTTCGCCGGCCGTGGCCAGAACGCGGGTCTCGTGTTCGTGCGGATGAAGGACTACTCCGTGCGGCAGCACTCGGACCAGAAGGTCCAGGCGCTGGTGGGCCGGTTGTTCATGCACTTCGCGGGCTACAAGAACGCGCTCGTCTATCCGGTCAACCCGCCGTCGATTCCTGAACTGGGTACCGCAGCCGGCTTCGACTTCGAACTCGAAGACCGCGCCGGGGTCGGCCACGCGAAGCTGATGGAAGCGCGCAACATGCTGCTCGGCATGGCCTCGAAAGATCCGATGCTGGCGCAGGTGCGTCCGAACGGCCTGAACGACACGCCGCAGTTCAACGTGTCGATCGACCACGAGAAGGCTTCGGCGCTGGGTGTGTCGCTCGCCACGATCGACCAGACGTTCTCGATCGCCTGGGCATCGGCCTACGTGAACAACTTCCTCGATACCGACAGCCGGATCAAGAAGGTGTACCTGCAGGCCGACGCGCCGTTCCGGATGAGCCCGGAAGACCTGAACCTCTGGTACGTGCGCAACGGCGCGGGCACGATGGTGCCGTTCTCGTCGTTCGCCAGCGGTACGTGGACCTACGGCTCGCCGAAGCTGGAGCGCTACAACGGTATTTCGGCGGTGGAAATCCAGGGTGCGGCGTCGCCGGGCAAGAGTACGGGCCAGGCCATGCAGGCAATCGAAGCGATTGCGGCCAAGCTGCCGGCGGGTATCGGTTACGAGTGGACGGGTCTGTCGTTCCAGGAAATCCAGTCCGGTTCGCAAGCGCCTATCCTGTACGGCATCTCGATCCTCGTCGTGTTCCTGTGTCTCGCGGCGTTGTATGAAAGCTGGTCGATCCCGTTCTCGGTGATCATGGTGGTGCCGCTCGGCGTGCTGGGCGCATTGCTGGCCGCAACGCTGCGTGGCCTCGAGAACGACGTGTTCTTCCAGGTGGGCTTGTTGACCACGGTGGGGTTGTCGGCGAAGAACGCGATTCTGATCGTGGAATTCGCCCGCGAACTGCAGCAGGGTGAAGGCATGGGACCGGTCGAGGCGGCGCTGGAAGCGGCACGTCTGCGGTTGCGGCCGATCCTGATGACCTCGCTCGCGTTCATTCTCGGCGTGATGCCGCTGGCTATCAGTAACGGCGCCGGCTCGGCGAGCCAGCACGCGATCGGTACCGGCGTGATCGGCGGGATGCTGACGGCAACCTTCCTCGCGATCTTCATGATCCCGATGTTCTTCGTCGTGGTTCGTGCGAAGTTCGGCGGCGAGAAGGAAGATCCGGATGCGGCGCTCGAACACTATAACCAGCACCATCCTCATGACCCGCAGCAGGGTGGCAACGGCTCGGGCAAGGAAGGACATTGAGATGCAAAAACACTCTTTGATTGCAGTGGCGGTCGCACTCCTCGCTACGGCTTGCACGATGGAGCCGAGGTACGAGCGGCCGGCCGCGCCGGTGTCGGGCACGTTCCCGACGGAAGGCGTCTACTCGACGCAGCCCGGCGCGGCGAGCGGCGGCGCGCGTAGCGCGAACGGCCAGGCCGCGGCCGATATCGGCTGGCGCGATTTCTTCGTCGATCCGCGCCTGCAGCGGCTGATCGAGATTGCGCTGAAGAACAACCGCGATCTGCGCGTGTCGGTGCTGAATATTCAGCAGTCGCAGGCGCAGTATCAGGTGACGCGGGCCGGACTTTTCCCGACCATCAACGCAGTGGGTTCGCAGACCAAATCGCGTACGCCGAAGGATCTGTCGTTCTTCGACCAGACGATCTCGAACCAGTATTCGGTTGGGCTCAGCGGTTCGTGGGAGCTGGACTTCTTCGGCCGGATCCGCAGCCTGAAGGACCAGGCGCTGGACCAGTACCTGGCTACGGCGCAGGCTCGTAAGGCGGCGGAGATCTCGCTGGTGTCGCAGGTGGCGGATCAGTATCTGACCGTGCTGTCGTACGACGATCTGCTGAAGGTGACCGAGGGCACGCTGAAAACGGCCCAGGAATCGTACCGGATCACCAAGCTGCAGTTCGACAACGGCACGGGCTCGGAACTCGACCTGCGGCAGGCGCAAACGGTCGTCGAGCAGGCCAACGCGAATTATCAGGCTGAAGCGCGCTTGCGTGCCCAGGCGGTCAACGCGCTGGTGCTGCTGGTGGGCGAGCCGTTGCCTGACGATCTGCCGCCGGGGCTGCCGCTCGGCGATCAGAATCTCCTGACGGATATTCCGGCCGGCCTGCCCTCCGATCTGCTGACGCGGCGTCCGGACATCATGGAAGCCGAGGAGAACCTGCTGGCGGCCAACGCGAACATCGGTGCGGCGCGTGCAGCGTTCTTCCCGAAGATCTCGCTGACCGGCAACTTCGGCACGCTGAGCCCGACGCTGGGCGGGTTGTTCAAGCCGGGCTCGGCGTCGTGGGGTTTCTCGCCGACGATCACCTTGCCGATCTTCACGGGCGGCGAGAACAAGGCCAACCTCGATCTCGCGCACGTGCAGAAGAACATCCAGATCGCGACGTACGAAAAGGCGATTCAGACGGCGTTCCGCGAAGTGGCGGACGGACTCGCGGCGCGCGGCACGTACGACGAACAGATCGCGGCGCTCGAGCGCGATACCTTCGCGGAACAGCGCCGGCTCGATCTGTCGGACCTGCGTTATCGCAACGGTGTGGACAGCTACCTGTCGGTGCTGACTGCGCAAACCGATCTGTATTCGGCGCAGCAGGCGCTGATTTCGGCACGCGTGGCGCGGCTCACGAACCTGGTCGATCTGTACCAGTCGCTCGGCGGCGGCTGGATCGAACACAACGGCGACCAACCGCGTCCGGCCGATGCTCCGGTCGACTACAGCGCGGCGAGCACGCCGGCAGCAGCGTCTGCGAGTTCGGCAAACTAGGCGCTGCGCAGGCAAGGGCGGGTTCTTGTTCTGAACCCGCCGCTCGCGCAGCAAAGAAAAACGCCACGGCATGCTGTGGCGTTTTTTATTGCGACTACGCTTTGCTGTGATGCGGGTTGCGGCTCGCGGCTGCTGCGTTCACCTGAAGCAGGACATTGCCGTCACCCGCGCCCGCGCTGCTCAATGCAAGTCGGCAGCACGCAGCATCTCATCGCCCGCCGCAGGTTCGTCCTGACCGCCCCGTCCGTCGAAATCATGCCCAGCGCGGCGGATTTCGCGCTTCGCCGCGCGCTCGCCCTTTACGCCATTAAAAACCAGGTTCAGCACCACCGCGGACACCGAGGCCAGCAAAATCCCGCTGTGCAGCAGCGGCGAGAGCGCCGGCGGCAGTTTGGCGAAAAACTGCGGCGAGACCACCGGCACCAGGCCGAGGCCGATACTGACCGCCACAATGAACAGGTTGTGGTGATTCTTCACAAAGTCGACCTTCGAGAGCACCTTGATGCCGTTCGCTGCCACCATGCCGAACATCACGATACCGGCGCCGCCGAGCACGAACGCCGGCACCGAGGCGACCACCTGGGCCATCTTCGGAAACAGCCCGAGCAGCACGAGAATCACGCCGCCCATGGCGCATACGAAGCGGCTCTTCACACCCGTGACGCCGATCAGCCCGACGTTCTGCGAAAACGACGTATGCGGGAACGAATTGAAGATGCCGCCGATCAGCGTGCCCAGACCGTCGACGCGCAGGCCGCGCACGAGGGTCTTCTGGTCCACCGGACGCTCCACCATGTCGCCGACCGCGAGGAACATGCCGGTCGATTCGATGAAGGTGACGAACATCACCGTGACCATTGTTGCAATGGCGAGCGGATCGAAGTGCGGCAGGCCGAAGTGGAACGGCATCACGATGCCGACCCACGGCGCCGCGGTCACGCCGTCCATGTTGACGCGGCCGAGCAGCGCGGCGATCACGAAGCCGGCGACGATGCCGAGCAACACCGAGATGTTGGCCATGAAGCCCTTGCCGAACTTGTTGATCAGCAGGATCAGCGTGAGCACGACGAGCGACAGGCTCAGGTAGACCGGATTACCGTAGTCGGGATTGCCGACCCCGCCGGCCGCCCAGTTGATGCCGACTTCCATCAGCGACAGCCCGATCACCGAGATCACGACGCCGACCACCACCGGCGGGAAGAAGCGCAACAGCTTGCCGATGGCGGGTGCGAGCAGGATGCCTACGACCCCGGCCGCAATGGTCGAGCCGAAGATGTCGAGAATGCCGAGACTCGGGTTGGTGCCGATCGCCACCATCGGGCCGACTGCGGCGAACGTGCAGCCCATGATGACGGGCAGGCGGATGCCGAAGATCCACAGGCCGAGCGTCTGGATCAGCGTGGCGATGCCGCACGAGAAGAGGTCGGCGCTGATCAGGAAGGCAATCTGATCCTTGGGCAGCTTGAGCGCGCTGCCGATGATGAGCGGCACCGCGACCGCGCCGGCATACATGACGAGGACGTGCTGAATGCCGAGCGTGAGCAACTGGCCCGCGGGCAGTCGCTCGTCGCACGGGTGAACCGTGTTCGATTGCATTTTGTCTCTCTCCACCATCTCGTTTTGGGATGGCTCCAAGGTATGCGGAGAGAAAGCGAGCAACAAGACCGCTGGGGCCTATTCCGGGCTTCGCGACGTTCATATGCGCGAGGCCGCCTTGAAAGCCGATCGAAATGCGCAGGCTGGGCAAACCGGCTGTGAGCCCCATGCTGCGGTGCGAGGTTGCGGTAGCGCCGGTGGCTTCCTCGAAACCGATATGTGTGAGAATCGATGAGGTGTATTCGATACGATGCATAGTGCCGTTTTGACGCCGCTTCCAGAGTGGCGGGGTTAACCCGCGATTGGCCTGTTCCTCTTCTTCACCTCGATACTTTTTTGCCCATGAACTTTCTCGGCATCGACCTTGGCACCGGTTCACTCAAACTGGCAATCGTCGACGACAACGGCCGTGAGCTGGCCACGGCCAGCGTCGCTTACGCAATCGAGACGCCGCATCCCGGCTGGGCGGAGATGTCCGTAGAGACCTGGTGGCGCGCGCTCTGCGAAGCGGCTGCGCGACTGCCCGCCGAGGCGCGGGCCGGTGTCGAGGGCATCGGTTTTTCCGGACAAATGCACGGTGTGGTGCTGACCGATGCCGAGGGCCGCGCCGTGCGTCCGGCCATGCTATGGCCCGATACGCGCGCGCTCGCGCTGCTCGGGCAATGGCCCGCGCCGCAGCCCAATCCGGTCGCGCCTGGGATGGCAGGTCCGTTGCTGCGCTGGATCGTGCTGCATGAGCCGCAAACGGCGCAGGCCACGCGCTGGGCGCTGCAACCGAAGGACTGGTTGCGCGTCGCGTTGGGCGGCGCCGTCGTGACCGATCCGTCGGATGCCTGCGCGACCGCGCTGGCCGATCCGGCCGGCGTGTGGGATCGCGCGCAACTGGACCGGCTCGGCTTGCCGCATGAGTGGTTCGCGCCGCTCGCGCCGTCGTATTCGGCGGGCGGCACCCTGTCGGCGCAGGCCGCAGCCGCGCTCGGGTTGCGTGCGGGCATCGTGCTTGCAACCGGCGCGGGCGATACCCCGTGCGCCGCGCTTGGCAGCGGCCTTGCTCGAGCGGGCGACGCGTTGCTCACCACCGGCACCGGCGGCCAGATCGTCGTGCTCGCGAGCGAGGCGCCGGCGCCTGCGCAAGGGCTGCATCGTTATCGCGCGGCGAGCGATCACTGGTACCGGATGGCGGCCATGCAGAACGTCGGCGTCGCGCTGGAAACCGTGCGCGGCTGGCTCTCTTACGAATGGGCCGAGGCGTACCGCGACGCGTTCGATGTTGCCGGCGCGCCGGTGGTTCAGGGCCTCACGTTTCTGCCGTACCTGACGGGCGAGCGCACTCCGTGGCTCAACCCGGCTGCGCGCGGCGGCTGGCTCGGTCTCGCGCTTGGCCATACGCGCGGCACGCTGATGCGGGCCGCTTTCGAAGGCGTCGCCTTTTCGTTGCGCGCGGGGCTCGACGCGATCCGCGCGAGCGGCGCCACGGTCGCGGCGCTGCGGCTCGCCGGCGGCGGCTCGGTGGATGCGCGCTGGCGTCAGTTGCTCGCGGATGCATTGAACGTCGAACTGTTTGCGCTCGATTGTCCGAATGCCGCGGGGCGCGGCGCGGCGATCCTCGGCGGACTGGCGCGCGGCCACTGGCATGCAGCCGATCTCGCGGCGCTGGCGCCGGCTACGGCGCGCGTCGCGGGTCCGCAAAACGATACTGCGCTCACTGCGCGTTACGAGCGTTTCATCGACCTGTATGGACGTGTCGAGGACTGGTTCGATCCGTCCCGTGACGCATGAGCCGATGTCGCCCAGGGGCAACGCGGTGGCCAGTGCTCGCATACACGCAGTGCAAATTTCGGCGATCATAGGCGCCGGTCGCGGCATAAGGTTGCCGACGGGGCGCGCACGGTTGCGAGCCTCGCATCATCAGATTGATTCACGGAACTGATTCACGGAACTGATTCACGGAACTACAGGAGCATTCACCATGAAGACGAAAGCAGCCATCGCATGGAAAGCGGGCGCACCGCTGACGATCGAGGAAGTCGATCTGGAAGGCCCGCGCGCCGGCGAGGTGCTGATCGAAGTGAAGGCCACGGGTATCTGCCACACCGACTACTACACCTTGTCGGGCGCGGACCCGGAAGGGCTCTTCCCGGCGATCCTCGGTCATGAAGGCGCCGGCGTGATCGTCGATGTGGGTCCGGGTGTCGGCACGCTGAAGAAGGGCGATCACGTGATTCCGCTCTATACGCCGGAATGCCGCCAATGCAAGTTCTGCCTCTCGCGCAAGACCAACCTGTGCCAGGCGATCCGCTCGACACAAGGCCGTGGCCTGATGCCCGATGCGACCTCGCGTTTCTCGCTCGACGGCAAGCCGCTGTTCCACTACATGGGGACCTCGACGTTCTCGAACTACATCGTTGTGCCGGAGATCGCCGTGGCGAAGGTGCGGGAAGACGCGCCGTTCGACAAGATCTGCTATATCGGCTGCGGCGTGACGACGGGCGTCGGCGCCGTGGTGTATTCGGCGAAGGTCGAGGCCGGTGCGAACGTGGTGGTGTTCGGACTGGGCGGCATCGGCCTGAACGTGATCCAGGGCGCGAAGATGGTGGGCGCGGACAAGATCATCGGTGTCGATCTGAACCCGGGGCGCATCGAGCTGGCGAAGAAATTCGGCATGACGCACTTCATCAACCCGAATGAAGTGGAGAACGTGGTCGACCATATCGTGCAACTGACCGACGGCGGCGCCGACTACTCGTTCGAATGCATCGGCAATACCAAGGTGATGCGTCAGGCGCTGGAGTGCACGCACAAGGGCTGGGGCCAGTCGTTCATCATCGGCGTGGCGGCGGCGGGCGAAGAAATCAGCACGCGTCCGTTCCAGCTCGTGACGGGTCGCGAGTGGAAGGGCTCGGCGTTCGGCGGCGCACGCGGGCGCACCGATGTGCCGAAGATCGTCGACTGGTACATGGAAGGCAAGATCAACATCGACGATCTGATCACCCACCGTCTGCCGCTCGAACGCATCAACGAAGGCTTCGACCTGATGAAGAAGGGCGAGTCGATCCGCTCGGTCGTGCTGTACTGATGCCGGCTTCACGTTGCAATCAAGGGAGCGCGCGATGCTCGAACTTCTAGCCTCGCACGCCTGCTACGGCGGCGTGCAACGCTTCTACAAGCACGACTCGAAGGTGACCGGACTGCCGATGCGGTTCTCGGTCTATTTGCCGCCGCAAGCGGTGCAAGCCGTTCCCGGCGCGCATAAGGTGCCGGCGCTGTTCTATCTGGCCGGTCTCACGTGTACCGAGGAGACCTTCCCGATCAAGGCAGGCGCGCAGCGCTTCGCCGCGCAGCATGGTCTCGCGCTGATCGCGCCGGACACCAGCCCGCGCGGTGCGGGCATCCCCGGCGAAAGCGCGGCGTGGGACTTCGGTGTCGGCGCGGGGTTCTATGTCGATGCGACCGAGGAGCCATGGTCGAAGCACTTCCGGATGTACTCGTACGTGCGCGACGAACTGCGTGAGACGGTGCTGGCCAGTCTGCCGGTGGACGGCGAGCGGCTCGGCATCTTCGGACATTCGATGGGCGGCCACGGCGCGCTGATGCTGGCGCTGCGCAATCCGCAGATTTACCGCTCGGTGTCGGCGTTCGCGCCGATCGCCGCGCCCTCGCGCTGTGCGTGGGGCGAGAAGGCCTTCAGCGGATATCTGGGCAAGGATCGCGCGGCGTGGCAGGCGTACGATTCGAGCGAACTGGTGGCGCGTGCGTCGCACAAGTTCGCCGAGGGGATTCTGATCGATCAGGGTTTGTCGGATCAGTTTCTTGCCGAGCAGTTGCACCCGGATGTGTTCGAAGCGGCTTGCCGTGCGGCAGGACAGCCGTTGACCTTGCGCCGGCATGAGGGCTACGACCACGGGTATTTCTTCATCTCGACTTTCATCGAGGATCATCTCGCGCATCACGCGAAGGTGTTGCTGGCTTGATGCATCGAGGGGGGAGGCGGCACGGGCGCAGGCTGACGCGTGCCGCCTTCACATCACACTGCTATCTCCGCCCCAGCAAACTCCCGCCATATACCAGCGCCGCGAGCGCGGTGATCCAGAAGCTGGTCGGCCAATCCGTATAGAACGCGAGCGTGAGCCCGAGCCACGCCTGCACCAGCGCGAGGAGAGCCGCGAGCACGAGCCCGGTGGAGAGTCTCGTGGTCAGGTTCTGCGCCGCGGCCGCCGGCCCCACCATCAAGGTGAACACCAGCAGCACGCCGACGATCTGCGTGCATGCCGCCACCGCCAGCGCGGCGATTGCGAGGAACAGCACCGACACGAGTCGCAGCGACACGCCTTTGGCCTCGGCGAGCTCCGGCTGCAGCGAGGCGAACAGCAGCGGGCGCATGATCGCCGCCAGCGCCAGCAAGCTCAGCAGGCCGAGGCCCGCGAGCACGCCGAGCGTGGACGCGTTCACGCCGAGCACATTGCCGAACAGCAACGCCGTGACCTGGGTCGCGTAAGCGGTAAAGAAGTGCAGAAACAGCAGCCCGAAGCCGAGCGCGAGCGAGAGGATTACGCCGATCGCCACGTCGCGGCCGGCGAGCTTTTCACCGAGCGCGCCCATGCCGACGCCCGCTGCGAGCGTGAAGCCGATCATCCCCCAGATCGGCGAGATGCCGATCAGCACGGCGCCGGTCGCCCCGGTAAAGCCGACGTGCGAGAGCGCGTGGCCCGCAAAGGTCTGTCCGCGCATCACCAGAAAGTAGCCGACAATCCCCGCCAGCACCGCGACGATCCCCGACGCCGCGAACGCGTTGACCATGAAATCGTATTCAAACATCGTTTGTGTGTCCGTCGCGTGAGGCCTGATGATGGTCGAGGGTATGGCCGTGGTCGTGGCTATGACCACGGCCGTGCGGGTGCCCATGGTCCGGCGCGCCGCCATGATCGTGGCCGTCGTCTTCGTGTTCGTGATCGTGCTTTTCGACTTCGACGTCGCCCGACATCACGAAGATGCGGCCGTTGACGCGCATCACGTCGATGGCCGAGCCGTAGAGCCGCGACAGCACCGGCTTCGTGATGACTTCGTCGACCGTGCCGAGCGCCGCCACGCCGCTGCCGAGATACAGCACGCGGTCGAGCGCATGCAGCAGCGGATTGAGTTCATGCGCCGAAAACAGCACCGCGATGCCGAGTTCCTGCTGCACATTACGCACCAGTTCGACCACGCTCTTCTGATGATGCGGGTCGAGACTGATCAGCGGTTCGTCGAGCAACAGCAGTTTGGGATTGCCGAGCAGGCACTGCGCGAGCAGCAGGCGCTGGCGCTCGCCACCGGACAGTTCCGACAAGGGCCGCGCCGCCAGCGCGCGGCCGCCCACCAGATCCAGCACGCGTTCGACGTCCGCCCGGGTCTTCGCATCGGCGTGCGGCAGGCCCCAGCGGTGGCCGTCGGCCGCCATCGCGACAAAATCGCGGCCGCGCACGCGGCGCCCGGCGAGCGCGGCGCGCGTCTGCGGCATGTAGCCGATCGACGCATTGCCGCGCACCACCGGCTGTCCGAGCACGCGGATCGTGCCGCTCGCGGCCGGCACGAGGCCGAGCACGGCGCGCATCAGCGTGGTTTTGCCCGCGCCGTTTGGCCCGAGCACGCCGATAAATTCCCCTTGATTCACCTGCAGACTGGTGTCGCGCAGGATGACACGGCCGCCCAGTTCCAGCGTCACGTTCTCGAGTTCGAGAACGGGCGCGGCTTGGGACGGCGTGCGGCCAGTCAGATTCATTGCGTGGTTCCGTTGGTTGCTGCGTTACTTGCCCGTTGCCGCCGCCGCACCCGTGTCGCCCGCGGCCAGCGCCGCGCCGAGCGCGTCCAGTTGCGAGAGCATCCACGCCTGGTAGTTCTTGCCGGCCGGTTCCGTCTCGGTGACGCTCATGGTCGGCACGTGCGATTGCTGCGCGAGTTTCAACATGCGTTTGGTCAGGGCCTCGGTTGCCTGGCTGTTATAGATGAGCACGCGCACGCGCTTTTCGCGCAGGTCGCGTTCGAACGCGGCGATATCCGATGCGCTCGCTTCCGTGTCGTTCATCGTCGCCAGCTGGAAGCGCAGATTGCGCATCGACAGGCCGACCGCGTCCGACATATAGCCGAACACCGGTTCCGTCGCCGTCACCGGCACGCCGGCATAGCGGCCATGCAGCTCGGCTACCTTGGCGTCGATCGGCTTGAGCGAATCGAGAAACTTCGCGAGGTTCGCATCGTACGCCGACTTGTTCGCCGGGTCAGCCGTTTCGAGCGCGGCGCTCACAGCGCGCGCTACCGCGGGCATGGTTGCCGGGTCGTACCAGAGGTGCGGATTGTCGCCGCCTTTCTTGCCGGTCAGGTCGGCCGCGACAATGATAGTGCGCTTTGTGTTGTTCTTCGAGGCGTTCAGCAGCTTCGCCATCCACGGGTCGTAATCGGCGCCGTTGTAGACCACGAGGTTCGCATGCTGCAGCGCGCGGGCGGTCTTCGGGCTGGCTTCGAACAGGTGCGGATCTTCATCCGGGTTGCTCAGGATACTGGTGACGTCCACATGCTCGCCGCCCAACTGATGCACCACGTCGCCATAGAAGTTTTCTGCGGCGACCACCTGGATCTTCGCATTCTGCGCGAAAGCGGCCTGGCCGAGGGCCAGCACGGCGGCGCCGGCCACCAGATACTTCGACAGGCCGAGCGCGCGGCGCGCTGCGTGCTGCTTCAAGCTGAGTTTTTTCATCGGTATCCCTGCTGCGTAAGCTAAGTGTTGGGTGCGAGGCGCCTGCGGCCGAGCCGGAAGCGCGTCGCGTCGAGACTGGGATGCAATAATATAACGTATCAACTGAATTTGTCAGTGGCTGCGGTTAGCGGCGAGCGTGCCGCTAACCGCAGCCGCCGCATGCCAAGGCCTTGCCGGACGCGCTGCGGTGGCTGTTCGGCAGGGCCGCGGCGTGAATGGGCGCGTCCTGCCGCGCTGCACCATCGAAATCTCGTTAACCGCCTTGACATGACCGGACGCGTATCCGATCATTCGATCACTAACAGAGCAATTGTTCGCGTAACGAGCGTTCGCTCACCATGCGGTAAGACTCGAAACGAACCGGAGACATGCAGTGGCAGCGCGATTGCAAGGGAAGGTAGCGATTCTCACGGGTGCGGCCAGCGGTATTGGTGAAGCCGTGGCTCGCCGGTATCTCGACGAAGGCGCGCGCTGCGTGCTGGTCGACGTGAAGCCGGCGGACAGTTTTGCCCTGTCGCTGCGCGAAACCGCGGGCGACCGGGTCCTGACTGTGAGCGCCGACGTCACGCGCCGCGACGATATCCAGCGGATTGTCGCGAGTACCCTCGAACGGTTCGGCCAGATCGACATCCTCTTCAATAACGCGGCGCTGTTCGACATGCGGCCGCTGCTCGACGAATCCTGGGACGTGTTCGACCGGCTCTTCGCGGTCAATGTAAAAGGCATGTTCTTCCTGATGCAGGCCGTGGCGCAGCGCATGGTCGAACAGGGCTACGGCGGCAAGATCATCAATATGTCGTCGCAGGCCGGCCGGCGCGGCGAGGCTCTCGTCTCGCACTACTGCGCAACCAAGGCTGCCGTACTAAGCTATACACAATCTGCGGCGCTCGCCTTGGCGCCGCACAAGATCAACGTCAACGGGATTGCCCCCGGGGTCGTGGATACGCCGATGTGGGATCAGGTCGACGCGCTGTTCGCCCGCTATGAGAACCGCCAGCCGGGCGAGAAGAAGCGTCTGGTCGGCGAGGCGGTGCCGCTCGGCCGTATGGGCCTGCCCGAAGACCTGACCGGCGCGGCGCTGTTCCTGGCTTCCGCCGATGCCGATTACATCACCGCGCAAACCCTGAACGTCGACGGCGGTAACTGGATGAGCTAACGGACGCGCTGTAACAAGTTCGCCGCCCCCTCTGCACGAGAACGCAGTAAAACATAACGTACTAGAAAGGAGACAAGTGATGAAAGCAGCCATGAAACCCGCGCTCAAGGCGCTCAGCGCCGCCGCTGTTGCGTGCGCGGCACTGAACGCGTCCGCCGCGACAGTGACGATCGCCACCTTGAACAACCCGGACATGATCGAGCTGAAGAAGCTGTCGCCGGCGTTCGAGCAGGCCAATCCGGACATCAAGCTCAACTGGGTGATTCTCGAAGAAAACGTGCTGCGTCAGCGCGCCACCACCGACATCACGACCGGCAGCGGCCAGTTCGACGTGATGACGATCGGCGCCTACGAGACGCCGCAATGGGGCAAGCGCGGCTGGCTCACGCCGATCACGAACCTGCCCGCCAGCTACGATCTGAACGACGTCGTGAAGACGGCCCGCGACGGCCTGTCCTATAACGGCTCGCTGTACGCGCTGCCGTTCTACGTCGAAAGCTCGATGACCTACTACCGCAAGGACCTGTTTGCGGCGAAGGGTCTGACGATGCCGGATCAGCCGACCTATGACCAGATCCAGCAGTTCGCCGACAAGCTCACCGACAAGGCCAACGGCGTCTACGGCATCTGCCTGCGCGGCAAGGCCGGCTGGGGCGAAAACATGGCGTATGCGACGACGGTCGTGAACACCTTCGGCGGCCGCTGGTTCAACGAGAAGTGGGAGCCGCAACTGACCTCGCCGGAGTGGAAGAAGGCCATCACCTTCTACGTCAACCTGCTGCAAAAAGACGGCCCTCCGGGAGCGAGCTCGAACGGCTTCAACGAGAACCTGACGCTGATGTCCTCGGGCAAGTGCGGGATGTGGATCGATGCGACCGTGGCCGCCGGCATGCTGTACAACAAGCAGCAATCGCAGATCGCCGACAAGGTCGGCTTCGCGGCGGCCCCGACCGAAGTCACGCCGCGTGGCGCGCACTGGCTGTGGGCCTGGGCGCTGGCGATTCCGAAGTCGTCGAAGCAGGCGGATGCGGCGAAGAAGTTCATCGCCTGGGCGACCTCGAAGGAATACATCGAGATGGTCGCGAAGGACGAAGGCTGGGCCTCGGCGCCTCCGGGAACCCGTCAGTCGACCTACGCGCGTCCCGAGTACAAGGCGGCTGCACCGTTTGCCGACTTCGTGCTGAAGGCGATCGAAACGGCTGATCCGAACCATCCGACCGCGCAGCCGGTGCCGTACACGGGCGTGCAGTTCGTCGGCATTCCTGAGTTCCAGTCGTTCGGCACGGTAGTGGGTCAGAGCATCTCGGGTGCGCTGGCCGGCCAGATGACGGTCGATCAGGCTCTGACTGCCGGCCAGGCCACCGCCGATCGCGCCGTGCGTCAGGCGGGTTATCTGAAGTGACGTGAAACACGCCGGCTGACGCCAGTCAGCCGGCCCTTGCAGCACAGCGGGCCGTCACGGCTGAGCCGTTACGCCTGAGCCATACGCCGGTCGCACCTGCTGCGCCGCGACCGGCGGCGCCCCGGGTCGAACCTCAGCCGCGCCGTGTCCTGCGTATTACCAAACAGGTGGTCACATCATGCGTCCTCTGCGCCTTCCTCTCATGCATGCCCATCCCCAGACTGAAAAAGAGCGCGAATCGCGCAAGGCCGCGTCGGCACGCTGGCTGGTGACACCCTCCACGGCCGTGCTGGTGCTGTGGATGGCGATTCCGCTGGCGATGACGATCTGGTTTTCGTTCACGCATTACAACCTGCTGAACCCCGACGAAAAGGGTTTTGCCGGTATCGACAACTACAAGTACCTCGCTACCGATCCGTCGTTCGGCCCGTCGATCGGCCATACGCTCGAACTGATCGTCGCCACGCTGGTGATCACGGTGGTGGGCGGCGTGCTGATGTCGGTGCTGTTCGACCGCAAGTTCTACGGCCAGGGCATCGCACGGCTGCTGGCGATTGCGCCGTTCTTCGTGATGCCGACCGTGAGCGCGCTGATCTGGAAGAACATGATCCTGCATCCGGTGTACGGCCTGATCGCGCAGGGCATGCGCGCCGTCGGACTGCGCCCGATCGACTGGTTCGCCGACTATCCGCTCACCGCGATCATCATGATCGTCTCGTGGCAATGGCTGCCGTTCGCCTTCCTGATCCTGTTCACCGCAATCCAGTCGCTCGACCAGGAGCAGAAGGAAGCGGCCAAGATCGACGGCGCGGGCGCTTTCTCGATGTTCTTCTACATCACGCTGCCGCACCTGAGACGGGCCATTGCGGTCGTGGTGATGATGGAAACCATTTTCCTGCTGTCGATCTTCGCGGAAATCTACACGACCACCGGCGGCGGCCCCGGCACGGCGACCACCACGCTGTCGTACCTGATCTACGCGCTCGGCCTGCAACAGTTCGATGTCGGGCTTGCCTCGGCCGGCGGGATTCTCGCCGTGGTGCTGGCCAATATCGTGTCGTTCTTCCTCGTGCGGATGCTCGCGAAGAACCTCAAAGGGGAGTACGAAAAATGAGCCACGTTGTCGCTTCACCCGTCTCGACGACGGTGTCATCGAAGAACGCGCCGTGGGCCGTCTTCAAGCGCGCCGTACCCGGCGTGCTGGCCTGGCTGATCGCGCTGCTGCTGTTTTTCCCGATCTTCTGGATGACGATCACAGCATTCAAGACCGAGCAGCAGGCTTATGCGTCGTCGCTGTTTTTCATCCCGACGCTCGACAGTTTTCGTGAGGTCTTTGCGCGCAGCAACTACTTCTCGTTCGCCGGCAATTCGATCATGATCTCGGCGGGCGTGACGGTGGTGTGCCTGCTGCTCGCCGTGCCGTGCGCCTATGCGATGGCGTTCTTTCCGACGCGCCGCACGCAGAGTTTGCTGCTGTGGATGCTGTCGACCAAGATGATGCCGTCGGTCGGCGTACTGGTGCCGATCTATCTGCTGTGGAAAAACACCGGGATGCTCGATACCGTCTCGGGGCTGATCATCATCTATACGCTGATCAATCTGCCGATTGCCGTGTGGATGACCTTCACGTACTTCGCCGAAATTCCGCGCGACATTCTCGAAGCCGGGCGCATCGACGGCGCGGCGACCTGGCAGGAAATCGTCTACCTGCTGATGCCGATGTCGCTGCCGGGTCTCGCGTCGACCGCGCTGCTGCTGGTGATCCTGTCGTGGAACGAGGCGTTCTGGAGCATCAACCTGTCCAGTTCGAATGCGGCGCCGTTGACGGTGTTTATCGCGTCCTATTCGAGTCCTGAAGGTCTGTTCTGGGCGAAGCTTTCCGCGGCGTCGCTGCTGGCGGTGGCGCCGATCCTGATCGTCGGCTGGCTGTCGCAGAAGCAACTGGTGCGTGGGCTGACGTTCGGGGCGGTTAAATGACCGTCAACTCCGCGACAGGCAATGCCGCGACCGAAGCCAGACTGGCGCTGATCTGCGATTGCGACGGTGTCCTGATCGACAGTGAAGCCGTGGCGGCGCGCATGCTGGTGCACGAACTGCAGGCGCGCTGGCCGGATACCGACGTCGAGCCGGTGGTGCTGCCGCTGCTCGGGCTGCGCATCGAGCGGGTGCTCGAAAACGCCGCCGCGCAACTTGGCAGGAGTTTGAGCGCCGCCGACATGGAGGCGATTCGTCACGCGGTCGAAGCCGCGGCGATGCAGGCGCCCGCAGTGGCCGGCATTGCCGAGGCGCTCGCGCAGATTCCGCTGATCAAGGCGTGTGCGAGCAACAGCTTCAAGCAGTACGTGCAGACGGTGCTGGCACGCACGGGGCTTGAGCCGTTCTTCGGCGGGCGGCTTTATTGCGCGGATTCGGTCGCGCTGCCGAAGCCGGCCCCCGATGTGTATCTGGCGGCGGCGCAAGATTTCGGCATCGCGAGCGCGGCCTGCCTGGTGGTGGAGGACAGCGTCACCGGCGTGACGGCGGCGAGCGCGGCGGGCATGACGGTGCTTGCCTTTATCGGCGGCGGCCATGCGAGCGATGCGCAGATCGGCGCGTTGCGCGCGGCGGGCGCGAGCCACGTCTTCGACGATATGACGCAACTGCCCGCGCTGGCGGCGCAATGGACGCTGCGGGTGACGGCGGATTCGCATTGAGGGAGGCGCTTGCGCTGGCGGCGCGAACGGAAGGCCGTCAGTCAGCAGACGCAGTCGACTGGTTTAACGTAGTACGAGCAACACACGGAGACACATCATGGCAAGCTTAACGCTGCGCAACATCAGAAAAGCCTACGACGACAACGAAGTGATGCGCGACATCAATCTCGACATCGCGGACGGTGAATTCGTGGTGTTCGTCGGCCCGAGCGGCTGCGGCAAATCCACGTTGATGCGCATGATCGCGGGCCTCGAAGACATTACCAGCGGCGATCTGAATATCGACGGCACGCGCGTGAACGATATCCCGCCGGCCAAGCGCGGCATCGCGATGGTGTTCCAGTCGTACGCGCTGTACCCGCACATGACGCTGTACGACAACATGGCGTTCGGCCTCAAGCTCGCCGGCACCAAGAAGCCGGAGATCGACGCGGCGGTGCGCAATGCGGCGAAGATCCTGCATATCGACCACCTGCTCGATCGCAAGCCGAAGCAGTTGTCGGGCGGTCAGCGGCAACGGGTGGCGATTGGCCGCGCGATTACGCGCAAGCCGAAGGTGTTCCTGTTCGACGAACCGCTGTCGAACCTCGACGCCGCGCTGCGCGTGAAAATGCGGCTGGAATTCGCCCGTCTGCACGACGAACTGAAGACCACCATGATCTACGTGACGCACGATCAGGTCGAAGCCATGACGCTGGCCGACAAGATCGTGGTGCTGTCGGCGGGTAACGTCGAGCAGGTCGGCAGTCCGACGATGCTGTATCACGCGCCGGCTAACCGCTTCGTGGCGGGCTTTATCGGCTCGCCGAAGATGAACTTCATGGAAGGCGTGGTGCAGTCGGTCGCGCGCGACGGCGTCACGGTACGCTATGAAACCGGCGAGACCCAGCGCGTGGCGGTGGAGCCGGGTGCGGTGAAGCAGGGTGACAAGGTGACGGTCGGGATTCGTCCGGAGCATCTGCACGTCGGCATGTCGGACGACGGCATCTCGGCACGCACGATGGCGGTGGAGTCGCTCGGCGACGCGGCGTATCTGTACGCGGAATCGAGCGTGTCGCCGGAGGGGCTGATTGCGCGGATTCCGCCGCTCGAACGCCATACGAAGGGCGAGACCCAGAAGCTCGGGGCGACGCCTGAGCATTGCCATCTGTTCGATGCTAACGGCAAGGCGTTTCAGCGCAAGATCGTCGAGGTGCTGGCGGCCTGACGCACGGCGCGGCACGATGGACGCGGCGCGCGCTGCGTCCTTTTCAGGCATGCCGCGCAAAGGGGCCCAGATGCGTGGCGTGGCCCGCAGCATTGCCGTTTGCCGATTATGGCCCCGGCTTATGGATTGCCGGCGCTCAATGCGCGCGGTTCCATGAAGGTGTGGCGGAAGTATTCACGCACGGCATGCATCGCCGGGCTCAATTCTGCGTTTCTGCGCCAGGCGAGACCTACGCTCATCGGCGGCACCGCATCGCGCAACTGCATCGTCTCGATCCGCCGTCCCTCCAGCGACCACGGGCGATACACCATGTCGGACAGGATCGCCACACCGCTGCCGTTTGCCACCATGCTGCGCACCGCCTCGACAGACGAAGTGCGCAACTTCACGTTCGGCCGGTAAGGCGTCTCGTTCCAGTAGCGCAACGCCGTATAGGCCGCCTCGTCTACCGTCAGCATGACGAAGGGTTCTGCCGCAACGTCGGCGAGCGTGACGCTTTCGCGCTTCAGCAATGGATGGTGCGCGCAGAGCCAAAGCCTGCGTACCGAATGGATGACCGGCTCGAGCGTCAACTCCGGATTCGCGACGTTCGACGTGAGCAGCACCGCCATATCGTAGCGGCCCGCAATCAAACCTTCCTCGATCGATTCGCGATTCAGTTCGTGCAGTTGAATCGTCAGCCGCGGATACAGCGTGTTCAGGCGCTGCAGATGATGCGGCAAAAAATAGCCCAGTACGGTATAGCTCGCGGCGATCGCGAGGGTTCCGGTGAGCGTGCTTTCCAGGTTCGGAATCCGCATCGCTTCATCGACCGACGACAGGATCGTGTACGCCTGGTTGAGGAAGCGCCGGCCGGTAGTGGTCAGCGTGACGCCGGCGGCGGTGCGCAGGAACAACTGCGTGCCCAGGCTGTCTTCGAGCTCCTTGATCGCGTTGGTGACGGCGGACTGCGAAATCGTCAGTTGAATCGCTGCTTGCGAGATCTGCCCGAGCTCCGCCGTGGCGACGAAATACTTGAGCTGCCTTAGGGTCAAGGACATTCCGCCCGCCTGAAAAAATGATAATTCACCGAGCAGTATCTTATCTTCGCCAAAAATCGATACCTGCTCCTTTTGCTATGCCAGGCGGGATGGCCTGCGAGACAGGTTTGTGCGGGTTCAACCGGCGAACGAGACATCTGAAAAACAGATAACGTCCCATATAAAAATAGAACTATTTTGGCGGGCAACGGGCAGTTAATGTTTCTCTGAACCGGCCCGGTGCGTTGTGGTGGCGCACCGGGGCTGCTGACCCAGGGAGACATTCAGCATGAAGAAGCACAGCGTCGATTTGAATTCCGACATGGGCGAAGGTTTTGGCGCATGGCAGATCGGCGACGGTGTCGATGAGGAGATCATGCCGCTCATCAGTTCCGCCAACATCGCCACCGGTTTTCACGCAGGCGACCCCAACATCATGGCGCGCACCGTGCAGCTCGCCAAGCAGGCGGGTGTCGGGGTCGGGGCGCACCCCGGGTTTCGCGATCTGGCGGGATTCGGGCGGCGCACGATCACCGAGGCGCCGCAGGCGCTCGTCAACGACATCGTTTTCCAGCTCGGCGCGCTGCGCGAGTTCGCGCGGCTCTACAACATCAGCGTGCAGCATGTGAAGCCTCATGGCGCGCTCTACATGCTGGCGGCGCGCGACGAAGACCTGTCGCGCCTGCTGATCGAAACGCTGCAGAGGCTCGATCCCAAGCTCCTGCTGTACTGCATGGAAGCGTCGGTCACCTACCGGATTGCGCGCGAACTCGGTCAGCCGGTGATTCGCGAGTTCTACGCGGACCGTGATTACGACAGGAGCGGCTCGATCGTCTTTACGCGCCGGGTCGGGCGGCTCGATCCGGACCAGGTGGCGGCGAAGGTGCTGAGGGCCTGTGTCGAAGGGCGGGTGGCGACGGTCGACGGCGACGACATTGCGATCGAGTTCGATTCGGTGTGCATCCATAGCGATACGCCCGGCGCGCTCAGGCTGGTGGAGTCGACGCGCGCGCTGCTGACGCGCCACGACATCCGCGTGGCCGCGCCGCTGCCTGCGCTGGCGCACTGAGACCCATCGGACCGGCATCGGCACCAAACCAGACACGAGGAGCAAACAACAGATGGCACAACATGACATCGTCAGTCCCTTGCCGGGCACCTTTTACCGGCGCGCGTCGCCGGACGCGGCGCCGTACGTCGAAGTGGGCGCGTCAATCGAAGACGGTGCGGTGGTCGGACTGGTGGAGGTGATGAAGCAGTTCAGCGACGTCGAGGCGACCGTCGCGGGACAGGTCACCGAGATTCTTGTCGAAGACGGCGAACCGGTGGATGCCGGACAGGTTCTGATGCGAATCGAGGCTTAACGTGATGAGCGCAACCCACCCGACGGATGCCGACGCGTCCACGACAACCTTCTACCAGCCGCAGCGCATCCGCACGGTGCTGGTGGCGAATCGCGGCGAGATCGCGGTTCGCGTGATTCGCGCGGCGCATGAGCTTGGCATGCGCGCGGTCGCCGCCGTCAGCGATGCCGACCGCGACAGCCTGGCGGCGCGCATGGCCGACGAAGCGGTGCCTGTCGGCCCGGCGCACGCAGCAAAGAGCTATCTGAATCCGGCAGCCATTCTTGCCGCGGCAAAGCAATGCGGGGCGGACGCGATTCATCCCGGCTACGGCTTCCTCTCCGAAAACGCCGCCTTTGCGGGCGCGGTCGAAGCGGCCGGGCTGATTTTCGTGGGACCTTCGTCGAATGTGATCGCGACCATGGGCGATAAGGCCCGCGCGCGCGAAACGGCACAGCGCGCCGAGGTGCCGACGGTGCCCGGCAGCAACGGCATTGTCCTGTCGCTCGGCGAGGCGCGCGAGATTGCAGCGCGCATCGGCTATCCGGTGATGATCAAGGCGGCGGCCGGTGGCGGCGGACGCGGCATCCGCGTCGCCTACGACGCGCAGCAACTCGATGCCGAACTGCCGCACGCGCAACGCGAGGCGCAGGCCGCGTTCGGCGATGGCGGCGTGTATCTCGAACGCTTCATTGCCAGGGCGCGGCATATCGAAGTGCAGGTGCTCGGCGACGGTCGGGACGTCGTGCATCTGTTCGAGCGCGAGTGCTCGCTGCAGCGGCGCCGTCAGAAGATTCTCGAAGAGGCGCCTTCGCCGTCGCTGACCCCTGCCTTGCGTGAGGCGCTGTGCGCGTCCGCGACGCGGCTGGCACGGCACGTCGGCTATCGCAGCGCGGGAACACTGGAATATCTGTTCGACGACACGCGCGGCGAGTTTTACTTCATCGAAATGAACACACGCATTCAGGTCGAGCATCCGGTCACGGAGGCGATCACGGGCGTCGACCTGGTTCGCGAAACGCTGCGCATTGCCGACGGCGAGCCGTTGCGGTTTCGCCAGAGCGACATTGCGATGCGTGGTGCGGCGCTCGAATGCCGGATCAACGCAGAAGATCCCGAGCAGGACTTCCGCCCGAACCCGGGCCGCATCGACGCACTCGTGTGGCCGACCGGCCCGGGTGTGCGCATCGACTCGATGCTGTATCAGGGCTACACCGTGCCACCGTTTTACGATTCGCTGCTCGCCAAGCTGATCGTGTCCGACGAGAGCCGGCCCGCGGCTCTCGCGCGGCTCGAACGAGCGTTGCGCGAGTTGCAGATTGGCGGCGTGAAGACGACCGCATTGCTGCATCGCGCCCTGCTGGCCGATGAGGACGTGCGTGCCGGCCGCTATCACACCAACTTTCTCGAAGCGTGGATGGCCGGCTGGCGCGCACAGCGATCCGTGGAGGCAGCATGACGATCCGATACACGTTCGGCGGCGATGAGTTCATTTTCGTCGAGATCAGCGAGGACATGTCGCTCGAGGCCTTTTTCAAGGGCACGGCGATCACCCGAGAACTGCAACGCCGCAAAGTGGCTGGCGTGACGGAGATCTGTCCGGCGAATGCGTCCTACCAGGTGCGCTACGATCCGGATGTCATCGCGCCGGAGGTGCTCCTTGCGGTACTGCAGGCCATCGAGGCCGAGGTCGGCGACGCCGATCTGAACATCGCGACGCGTATCGTCGAAGTTCCGGTGCTCTACGGGGACCCGTGGACCCACGAAACGCTGATGCGCTTTCGTGAACGCCACCAGGACCCGGACTCGACCGATCTGCAATACGCCGCGCGCATCAACGGCTACGAAGACGTCGACGCTTTCATCGCTGCGCACGCCGGTTCGCCGTGGTTCGTGTCGATGGTCGGCTTCGTGGCGGGTTTGCCGTTCATGTTCCAGATGGTCGAGCGCAAGCGCCAGTTGCAGGTGCCCAAATACCTGCGGCCGCGTACCGATACGCCGAAGCTGACCGTCGGCCACGGCGGCTGCTTCGGCTGCATCTACTCGGTGCGCGGGGCAGGCGGCTACCAGATGTTCGGTGTGACGCCCGCGCCGATTTTCGATCCGGCCCAGCGTCTCGACTACCTGCGCGATTTCATGGTGTTCTTCCGGCCCGGCGATATCGTGAAGTTCAAGCCGATCGACCGCGCTGCCTACGACAAGGCCGTCGCCGAAGTCGAAGCCGGCACGTTTTCGCTGCGCGTCCGTCCGGTGGATTTCTCGCTAGGCGCTTTCATGCGTGACCCTGACGCATACAACCGTTCACTGGTGGAGGTGCTCGATGCCGACTGATCCGCTCAAGGCCATCGAGGTGATCAAACCCGGTCTGGCGACTTCGGTACAGGATGCCGGCCGGCAGGGCTACTACCACGTCGGCATTCCGCCTTCCGGCGCGCTCGATCAATACGCGCTGCGCGCGGCCAACCTGCTGGTCGGCAATCCTGAAGAGGCGGCGGCGTTGGAGTGCACCTTGCTGGGACCGCAACTGCTGTTCAACGTGGATACGCTGATTGCGGTGACCGGCGCCGAGATGACGCCGAAGATCGACGGCATCGTGCAAGCGTGCAACGTGGCGTTGCGCATCAAGGCCGGCAGCACGCTGACGTTCGACTACGTGAAAGGCGGCGCCCGGGCCTGCCTCGCGGTGGCCGGCGGGATCGACGTGCCGGAGGTGCTCGGCAGCCGCTCGACGTACGCACTGGGCGCGATCGGCGGGCATCAGGGACGGCGCCTGCACAAGGGCGACGTCCTGAGCGTTGGCCGTGTCAGAGGTCCGGCCCGCGAAGGCACGGCACTTCCCGACGCGTTGCGTGTTGCGCTCACGCGCGAGGTTGAATTGCGCGTGCTGCCAGGTCTCTATCACCATCGCCTGACGGATGAATCGGCCAGCACGTTTTTCGAAGACACCTGGGCGGTCGCGCCTGAAGCGGACCGCATCGGTTACCGCTACAAGCAGGGCCGGCCGCTCCAGTTCCGCGAACGCGAGCAACCGTTCGGCGCCGGCGCGGATCCGTCGAACATTGTCGACGCCTGCTACCCGATCGGCTCGATTCAGGTGCCGGGCGGTCTCGAGCCGATCATCCTCCATCGCGATGCGGTGTCGGGTGGCGGCTACGCGACGATCGGCACGGTGATCAGCGCGGACATGGATCGGATCGGGCAAATGCAGCCGAACCATCTTGCGCGCTTCGTACCGGTCACGATGACACAGGCGCTCGCTGCGCGGCGGGACGCGCAATTGCGGCTGGCGCGTTTGCGCGAGGTGCTGCTGCGCTAGCGCGCGGAACATGCGCTCAAGGGCCGGCCAGGCCGCACGCCGGTCCCTCTTCTTCACTGAACTTCGTTCGCGACTTCCCGCTCACGCGCGGCTTCGTGCCGTGCGGGGGAACCTGCGTTCGCCGGTTTCGCGCAATACCCGTTGTCATTCAGGCGCCGCCCTCTCGCCACACGTTGTGCGCTGGCGCCAGTCCCCAACCTGCAAGTGTATTGAGGAGCACGATCATGGCCAATCTGGCACAGGAAGCAGCCGCAGGCGAACTGGATCTATCGACGCTCGCCATTCCGGAGGGCGCGCGGATGCCCGCGTTTTCGCTCACGATGGCGTGGTGGGCGGTGTGCAGCGCCGTGTTCTACATCGTCGTGGGCGCGACGCTTGCGCTCAACTACGGCGCGCGCAACGCGCTGATCGGGATGGCGTTATCGGTGGTGTCCTACGGTCTCGTGAACGCGGTGATCAGCCGCTACGCGATTCGCACCGGGCTCAGCGTCGCGCTGTTTTCGCGGATGCTGTTCGGCAGCGCGGGCGCCGCGCTGGCTACCTTGATCTTCTTTGCAACGGCGATCTATTACGCGGTATTCGAAGGCTCCGTGATCGCCGTCGCGGCGCACAGCCTGTTTCCGCTACTCGATTACCGGTGGGCGGCGCTGATCGTCGTGTGCTATAGCGTGCCGCTCGTGTTCGGCAGTGTCCAGCACTGGCTCGACAGATTCAATGGCGTTCTGCTGCCGTTCTATCTGCTCGGGCTCGTCGCCGCGGTCGTGCTGACTACGCATGAATACGGCTACAACGCTGCGTGGCTCGACTTCGGACCGAAGGGCGCGGTGCCGGCCGACGGCTGGTGGAGTTGCTTCGTCTACTACATGGGCGTCTGGGTGCTGATGATGTTCACCTTCGACTACGCGCGCTTCGGCCGAAAACAGGACGCCACGTATCACGGCCGCTTCAACTTCGGCATGCCGTTCTATCTGGTGACGTTCCTCCTGAACGGCGCGGTGGGCATTTATCTGGTCAGCTCCACTCCGGCGCTGGGTACGCTTTCCGAAGTGTCGGTCGTGCTTGCGCTGCTGAAACTCATGGGGATCTGGGGCTTGCTGTTCGTGTGGGTGACGCAGTCGCGCATCAATACCGCGAACTACTATCTCGCCGCGATCAACATGCAGGCTTTCTTTCAGAAAGTGGCGGGCCTGCGCGCGCCGAAGTTCGTGTGGGCGCTCGTGGTCGGGGTGGTCGTCTATGGCTTGATGATGGCCGATGTGTTCTCGAAGATCCTGCAGGCGCTCGCCTATCAGGGCATCTTTGTGGTCGCCTGGGTGGGCGTGGCGCTGGCGCACATCCTGTCGACCCGCTATGACGAGTTGCTCGGCGGCGAGATCGAATGCCGCGACTCGCACGTGCCTGCATTCAACCCTGGCGGTTTGACGGCCTGGTTTGCGGGGGCGTTCGCCGGTCTCGTGCTGATGAATGTGCCCGGCCTTGCGCAGTCCTTCTCGGCACCCTCGACCTTTGTGGTGTCATGGCTCGTGTATCGGGGGATGCTGGTGTCCGCCAAGCGGACGTGGTTCGTGCGAGGCTAGGGCGGGGACGGCGCGGCGCATGGCGAGCCGCGCCGGGCCGCGCCGGGCCGCGCTGGGTCGAGCGAGCGCCGCGTAGCGGGTTCAGGCTTCCAGCGCCGCCCGTGCGCACAACTCGTCGGTCACCAGTCCCGACAGCCAGCCGCCCTTGAGCACCGCAATCACCGCTTCGTGTTTGCGCTCGCCGCCGGCGAAGCCGATGGTGGGCCGCCGCGGCGGCGAATCCAGCGCCACGCTGGTGACGCGCTGCCCGGTCGGCGAATCGACGTGCGCACCCGACGCGTCGATCGGCAAGCCGAGCATTTCGGCCACCGCCTTGCGCTGCACCAGTTCCTTTACTTCGGCCGCCGTAATAAAGCCGTCCTCGTGCAGCGGACAATGCGGTCCGACGTTGCCGATCCCGACAAACGCGACATCCGCTTTGCCCGTCAGCGCTTCGACGATCCGGTACAGACGGTGATTGCACCACTGCGCGCGCTCGGCTTCGCTATCGGCGAGCAGCGGTGCGGGCAGCAGAAAATGTCTGCCGCCGGTCTTCTCCGAAATGTGCAGCGCGACGTCATAGCGGTTCGAGGAGCCGTCCTGGGCGATCGCCCCGACCATCGATACCAGGCGGTGCTGCGGACGGTCAAGCTGGGCGATCTGATCGACCGCGGCTTTGAGCGTGCGGCCGCTGCCGACCGCGATCACCATCGGCTTTTCTTCGCTCAGGTAGCGTTCCATCACCTGCGCGCCGGCGACCGCCAGCTTGCGGTCGATTTCCTCGGGCGCGTCGCTGTCGACCGGCACGACCTCGCACATCGACAGCCCATAGCGCTTCGACAACTGCTCGGCGAGCGTGAGGCAATCCGCGAGCTGATGATCGACGCGCACGCGGATCAGGTTCTTCTCGACCGCGAACGCGACCAGCCGCTGCGCCACCGGGCGTGAGACCTGCAGCTTCTCCGCGATCTCGTTCTGGGTATTGCCGGCGACGTAATAGAGCCATGCGGCGCGCGTGGCAAGGTCGAGTTTTTCGTTGGACTTGGGCACGATGGGCTTCTTGTGGTTTGCGCCGAGGATAGCAGCGGCTCAGCCTGCTGATGTCGGCATGAACGTTAAGCCAGCCGCTCGCGCGACGGGTCGAATAGCGGCCGCACATGCCGGTATAGCGCCCGGAAGCCATCGAGGCGCGAGCGCAATGCCGCGTGCCTGGCCGGCTCCGGCGTGAATTCCAGTTCCACGGGCGGCTTGGTGAGCACCAGCGCCGGATCGCCGCCTGCCGCCAGCCAGCCGAGACGGGCCGCGCCGAGTGCGGCGCCGGTTTCGCCGCCGCCGTGCTTGCGCGTGGTGGTGTTCAGCGCGTCGGCGAGCAACTGTGCCCAGTAGTTGCTGCGCGCACCGCCGCCGAGCAGCGACAGCGCGCTCGCTTCGGTGCCGGCCGCGCGCAGGGCATCGAGTCCATCGGTGAGCGCGAAGCTCACGCCTTCGAGCACCGCGTAGCCGAGCAGCGCGCGGTCGGTGGCGTGGTTCATGCCGAAGAACACGCCCTGCGCATACGGATCGTTGTGCGGTGTGCGTTCGCCGGACAGGTACGGCAGGAAGAACGGCGCGCTCGTCAAAGCCTCGGGTGCGAGCGCTTCGACTTCGGCAAGCAGCGTGGGCTCGTCGGTGGAGGTGAGCTTGCAGACCCAGCGCAGGCAGCTCGCTGCCGACAGCACGACGCTCATCTGGTGCCAGCGGTCCGGAATCGCGTGGCAAAACGCATGCACGGCGGAGGCCGGATTGGGCCGGAAGCTGTCGCCGACCACGCACAGCACGCCTGAGGTGCCGAGCGAGACGAAGCCGTCGCCCGGCTGCGTCGCGCCGATGCCGATGGCGCTCGTCGCGTTGTCGCCGCCGCCGGCTGCCACCACCACGCCTTCGCTGAGGCCGAATTCGCGGGCCACGTCGGCGCGCAAGGTGCCGGACGATTCGCTGCCTTCGCAGAGCCGCGGCATCTGCGAGCGGCGCATGTCGCAGGCGGCGAGCAGCGTGTCGGACCAGTCGCGCCTGGCCACGTCGAGCCACAGCGTGCCCGCGGCGTCCGATGGATCGGAGACCTTGTCGCCGGTCAGTTGCAGGCGCAGATAATCCTTTGGCAGCAGCACGCTCGCGGTCTGCCGGAAAATTTCCGGCTCATGGCGCGCGACCCACAGCAGCTTGGGGGCGGTGAAGCCAGGCATGGCGAGGTTGCCGGCAATCCGATGCAGTTCCGGCGCGCGTGCGGTCAGCTCGGCGCATTCCTCGACGCTGCGCATGTCGTTCCACAGGATCGCCGGGCGCAGCACGCGGTCTTGCGCATCGAGCAGCACGGCGCCGTGCATCTGCCCGGACAGGCCGATGCCGCGCACCTGGGCGAACTCGTCGGGATGCTTCGCGCGCAGCGCGAACAGGGCGGCGCGCGTGCCGTCCCACCAGTCGGAGGGATTCTGTTCGGCCCAGCGCTGATGCGGGCGCGAAACGGTAAACGGAGAACCTGCCGTACCGATCACGCGGCCGTTGGACGCGAGCAGCAGGACTTTCACTTCGGACGTGCCGAGGTCGATGCCGAGATACATGGGCGCGGAACCTTCGTCGTTGGGGATGCGCTACTTTAGCCGCACACGGCGGTAGATGCCATGGGCGTTAGACCTGGCTGCGATTGGAGCCGCCCGGACTGACGCGTGGCCGGGCGTGAGGCGCACGCACGGGCGCAGGCGTAGGCGGGGGCGCGGTGGGCGCGCCCCCGGGACCTCATGCGCGCTTCGCCAGCCACGCATCCACGCGGGCCAATGCGCCGCGCAACGCCTTCTCCAGATGGGCCGTCTGCGCCATGCTGCCCCACAGCAGCCGGTCGGCACAGAACGCCTGCAGCGGATCGGGCGCGGTGAAGAAGCCGCGTGCGACCCGTTCGTCCATCACGCCGTCCTGATACGCATACGGCAATTTGCCGGCCTGCCAGCGGTCGAGAAAGCGGAAGAACAGGGCCGGGAGCACCGCGGTGGCGGCCGGCTCGACGCCGCGCCCGAAACATTCGGCGAGCGTCGGCGCAATGAAGCCGGGGATCTTCGAAAAGCCATCCGCCGCGACGCGCTGGTTGGTGTCCTGAATATGGGGATTGCTGAACCGGTCGAGCACGACATCGCGGTAGCGCGCCAGATCGAGCGGGCTTGGCGTGAGGCAGGGGATCACGTCCTGGGTGACGTAATCGAACGCGAACTGGCGGATCTCCGGATCGTGCGTGCCTTCGTGGATGTAGTTCAGCCCGACCAGCGTGCCGGCCCACGCAATACAGCTATGGGTGGCATTCAGGATGCGGATCTTGGCCTCTTCGTACGGCACGACCGAGTCGACCAGTTCCGCGCCGACCTGCTCCCACGCCGGACGTCCGGCGCAGAAACGGTCCTCGATCACCCATTGGATAAACGCTTCGCCCATCACCGGCACCGCGTCGTCGAAGCCGGTGGCGGCCAGCACGCGCTCGCGCACATCGGGAGTGGGCCGTGGCGTGATGCGGTCGACCATCGAGCTCGGCGAGGTCGTGTTGGCGTCGAACCAGGCCGCGAGTGCGTTGGCGTTGCGCCGTTCGAGAAACTCGCTCATCCCCGCATGAAAGCGCTCGCCGTTGCTGCGCAGGTTGTCGCAGCTTTGCAGCGTCACCGGGCCGCCGTTGCGCTGCATGCGCGCTTCGAGGATCGCCGCCAGCGCGCCGTAGATGGTGGTCTGCGCGCCGTTCAGGTCGGCGGCGAGATCGGGGTTGGCCGTGTCGAGCCGGTCGTGCTCGTCGAGGTAATAGCCGCCTTCGGTCACGGTGAACGCGATGATCTTGCAGGCCGGATCGGCGCCGGCTTCGATCAGCCCGTCGAGGCTGTCGGACCACGGCACCACGCGTTCGATCGAGCGCACTGTCTCGTACGCGCGCTCGCCGGCGGGCGTGACGGTCTCGAGCGTATAGACGCCGCCTTGCGCCGCGAGCGCTTCGAGCACGGGATTCATGTCGCCGCGAATATTGCCGACGGTGAGCGACCAGCGCGGTTCGCCTTCCTTGCGTAGCTCGTTCAACCGGTGCAGATACCACGCCTGGTGGGCGCGGTGAAACGATCCTGCGCCAATGTGCAAGATCACGTGGGCGTCCGCGACGCCGCCTTGGCCGCTGTTCATGTGCGTCTCCTATGTCGACCGGAGTTGGCGCTTCAGCGCTTACTCCGGTCCCATGCAAGTGATTGCGCCGGGATTCGAGTTAACGCTTCAGCGCCTACTCCGCTCCCAGACAATATGGTTGTGAAAGTCTTTCGCGCATGGTCTGCACGTGCATTTTCTGATTTGGAGCATTTGCTCTGCATGTGAGCGAATGATCGTACCCGGCGAATCGAAAGTCAAGGCGGCAAACGCGTCAATTTGTGGCGCAGCGCCGCGTGGCGGGGCTTGTATGGGATGGGTGGAGGACGCGGGGCGTTATGCGAGGCGACTTCGCAGGGCTGCTGCATTGCATCAAATTTGACCTGCAAAGCGTCGGGAGTAACCCGAATGCAAAAAAGTATCGGTCCACGGTTTCATTTTTAGTGGTGCGCCGCGGCTTTGCAGGCTAATTTTCGCTATACAAACCGAAGACCCGCGGCGCGCCTGAAACCGGCGTTGCCGCAGAGCCGCTTCAATGGAGGAAGACACGTGCAACCCGATCTCGAACTCGTGGCCGTGCGCCGCGACGAATCGTTCAAGGCGTGGTACCACGGTTATCCGTACCGTACGGTGCGCTGGCATTTCCATCCCGAGTACGAGATCCATCTGATCGTGGCGACCACGGGCAAGATGTTCGTCGGCGATCACATCGGCAGTTTCGCGCCCGGCAATCTGGTGCTGATGGGGCCGAACCTGCCGCACAACTGGGTGAGCGAGGTGCCCGAGGGCGAAACCATCGAGCAGCGCAATCTGGTCGTGCAGTTCGGCCAGGAGTTCGTCGCGCACTGCATGGAGAGCTTTCCGGAGTGGCGTCAGGTGGAAGCCTTGCTGGCGGACTCGCGGCGCGGCGTGTCATTCGGTGCGCAGACCAGTGCGGCGATCCGGCCGCTGTTTCTCGAGCTGCTGAATGCGCGCGGCTTGCGCCGCATCGTGCTGTTCCTGTCGATGCTCGAAGCGCTGGTCAATGCACAGGATACCGAACTGCTGGCGAGCCCGGCCTATCAGGCCGATCCGACCGGTTTCGCCGCGACGCGCATCAACCATGCGCTGTCGTATATCGGCAAGAATCTGTCCACCGAGTTGCGCGAGTCGGATCTCGCGCAACTGGCGGGCCAGAGCGTGAGCGCCTTCTCGCGCTATTTCCGCCGTCATACCGGCATGCCGTTCGTCCAGTACGTGAACCGCATGCGCATCAATCTCGCCTGCCAGTTGCTGATGGACGATGAGTTGAGCGTGACCGACATCTGCTACAAGGTCGGCTTCAACAACCTGTCCAATTTCAACCGGCAGTTCCTGATCGCCAAGGGCATGGCGCCCTCGAAGTTTCGCCGCTACCAGCAGTTGAACGACGCGAGCCGCGACGCCTCCGAAGAAGCGGCCGCCCGCGGCGCCGGCATCGCCAACGCGCCGTCGATCGTACCGGCCGTGCAGACCCACAGCCACACGCGGACCGCCCCGGCCGCCTATCCACCGACGTAACGCTTCACCTCACCCGTGTTTCAACACTCATCGCGTGGCTCGAGACCGCGCGAGGGATGTGCTCATCCTCAAAATCTGGAGACAACCATGACGCAAACCATGCTGAAGCAGGCCTCGTTCCATTCCCTCATGCGCCGTGCACGCCCGTCGGCCATCTGCGCGGCGCTCGCGCTCGGCGTGTCGCTCGCCGCCGCGAGCGCTGCCCAGGCCACGCCGCTCAAGATCGGCATGACGTTTCAGGAACTGAACAATCCGTACTTCGTGACGATGCAAAAGGCCTTGAACGATGCGGCGGCAACCATCGGCGCGGATGTGGTGGTTACCGACGCGCACCACGATGTGAGCAAACAGGTGAGCGACGTCGAGGACATGCTGCAGAAGAAGATCGACATCCTGCTGGTGAACCCGACCGATTCGACCGGCATCCAGTCGGCGGTCGTCTCGGCGAAGAAGGCGGGCGTGGTGGTGGTGGCGGTGGATGCGAACGCGAACGGCCCGGTCGATTCATTCGTCGGTTCGAAGAATTTCGATGCCGGCCAGATGTCGTGCGATTACCTCGCCAAGGCGATTGGCGGCAGCGGTGAAGTGGCGATTCTCGACGGCATTCCGGTGGTGCCGATTCTGGAACGCGTGCGCGGCTGCAAGGCGGCGCTCGCCAAATTTCCGAACGTGAAGATCGCCGACACGCAGAACGGCAAGCAGGAGCGTGCGACCGCGCTCACGGTCACCGAAAACATGATCGAGGCGCATCCGAATCTCAAGGGTCTTTTCAGCGTCAACGACGGCGGCTCGATGGGCGCGCTCTCGGCCATCGAATCGTCGGGCAAGGACATCAAGCTGACCAGCGTGGATGGCGCGCCGGAAGCGATTACGGCGATCCAGAAGCCGAACTCGAAGTTCATCGAGACGTCGGCGCAATTTCCGGCCGACCAGGTGCGCATCGCGTTCGGCGTTGCGCTTGCCAAGAAGTGGGGCGCCAATGTGCCGAAGGCGATTCCAGTCGACGTCAAGCTGATCGACAAGAGCAACGCGAAGGGCTTTAGCTGGTAAGCCGTACGCGAGTGGCGCGCCTTTACGGCGTGCCGCTCGCGCAGCCAAGGAGGACCCGATGGACCCGATACTCAAACTCGAGCGGATCACCAAGAGCTTTCCCGGCGTGAAGGCGCTGCAGGGCATTCACCTGGAGATCGCGCGCGGCGAGATTCATGCGCTGCTTGGCGAGAACGGCGCAGGCAAGTCGACCTTGATGAAGATCTTGTCCGGCATCTATCAGCCCGATGAAGGCACGATCACGCTCGATGGTCAGGAGCGGCACTTCGCCAGCTATCACGACGCGGTGGCCGCCGGCGTGGGCATCGTGTTCCAGGAGTTCAGCCTGATCCCGTATCTGAACGCGGTGGAGAACATGTTTCTTGGCCGCGAGTTGCGCAATGGCCTGGGCATGCTCGACCGGGCGCGGATGCGGCGCGCCGCGGCGGAGATTTTTGCGCGGCTCGGTGTGACGATCGATCTCGCGGTGCAGATCCGCGAATTGTCGGTCGCGCAGCAGCAGTTCGTGGAAATCGGCAAGGCGCTGTCGCTCGATGCGCGCATCCTGATCCTCGACGAGCCGACGGCGACGCTCACGCCCGCCGAAGCCGGACATCTGTTCGCGATCATGCGTGATCTGAAGCAGCAGGGTGTGGCGATGATCTTCATCTCGCATCACCTCGAAGAAATCTTCGAAGTGTGCGACCGCATTACCGTGTTGCGCGATGGGCAATACGTCGGCGTCACGGAGGTGGCGCACACCGATGTGGGGCGGCTCGTCGAGATGATGGTGGGGCGGCGCATCGAAAGCAGCTTTCCACCCAAGCCGTCGCTGCGCACCGATGCGAAAGTCGTGCTCGACGTGAACGCGCTGCAGTTGCATAAGGACGGCCCGGTGAACCGCTTCTCGTTGCGCGAAGGCGAGATTCTGGGTTTCGCGGGACTGGTCGGCTCCGGGCGCACCGAAACCGCGCTGGCGGTGATCGGCGCGGACCCGGCTCACGTCAAGGAGATTCGCATCAACGGCGCCGCGGCCAACCTGTCGGACCCAGCGGACGCTTTGAAAGCGGGCGTCGGCATCCTGCCCGAGAACCGCAAGACCGAAGGGCTCGTGACGGGCTTCTCGATCAAGCAGAACATCTCGATCAACAACCTCGGCAAATACCGCGCGCTGCGGTTCTTTATCGACCGGCGCAGCGAAGCGCGCGCGACCGCCGACATCATGAAGCGCGTCGGCGTCAAGGCGCCGGGCATGCATACCGAGGTGGCGACGCTCTCCGGCGGCAATCAGCAGAAGGTGGTGATTGCACGCTGGCTCAATCATCACACCCACATCCTGATCTTCGACGAACCGACGCGCGGTATCGACGTCGGCGCCAAAGCGGAGATCTACCTGCTGATGCGCGAGCTCACCGCGCGCGGCTACTCGATCATCATGATCTCGTCGGAACTGCCGGAGGTCGTCGGCATGTGCGACCGCGTGGCGGTGTTTCGTCAGGGCCGCATCGAAGCGATTCTCGCAGGCGACGAGATCGACTCGAACGCCGTGATGACTTACGCCACAGCAGGCTCTTCTCGTGGAGCAACCCATGAACACGCCTAATCCTTCTTCATCGCCCAAGGCATCCGCCGTCAGCGGCAATTCAGCCGGTGCGCCGGTTCGTCTTTCGTGGGCCGGCCTCAAACGTTCGACGATGTTTTATCCGTTCGTCGGCCTGCTGGTGGTGTGCCTCGTCATGGTGTTCGCGAGCAACAGCTTTCTGTCGGCGGCGAACATCGAGAACGTGCTGCGCCAGGTGTCGATCAACGCGATCATCGCAGTCGGCATGACCTGCGTGATCCTGACGGGCGGCATCGACCTGTCGGTCGGCTCCGTGATGGCGCTATCGGGCACGCTCGCGGCCGGGTTGATGGTGGCGGGGATGAATGCAGTGGCGGCGCTGGTGGTCGGTATTGCTGTGGGTCTCGGCTTCGGTGCGGCGAACGGTTTTTTCGTCGCTTATGCCGGCATGCCGCCCATCATCGTCACGCTCGCGACCATGGGGATCGCCCGCGGTCTCGCGCTGATCTACACGGGTGGCTATCCGATCGACGGCCTGCCCGACTGGGTCGGCTTCTTCGGCAGCGGCAAGGTGCTGGGCGTGCAGGCGCCGGTCGTCATCATGCTGGCGATCTACGCCATTGCGTGGGTGCTGCTCGAACGCATGCCGTTCGGGCGCTACGTTTACGCGATCGGCGGCAACGAACAGGCCACGCGCCTCTCCGGCGTGCGCGTGGCTCGCGTGAAGCTGATCGTCTACATGCTGGCAGGGCTGACCTCCGCGTTTGCGTCCATCGTCCTGACCGCGCGCCTGATGAGCGGCCAGCCGAACGCCGGCATCGGCTTCGAACTCGACGCGATTGCCGCGGTGGTGATGGGCGGCACGTCGATTTCCGGCGGACGCGGCTCGATTATCGGCACGCTGATCGGTGCGCTGTTGCTCGGTGTGCTGAACAACGGACTGAACATGGTGGGCGTGAACCCGTATGTGCAGAACGTGATCAAGGGCGGAATCATCCTGCTCGCGATCTATATCAGCCGCGATCGCCGCACGTGAACTGCCGCTTCGAACGATTGATTTTCCTTTCTCGCAGGACAATGCAATGACGACTCAAGACAACGCACAAAACATGACGGCCATCGTCTGTCATGCACCTGAAGACTACCGCGTCGAACAGGTGGCCAAACCAAAGGCGCGGGCACGCGAACTGGTGATTCGCATCGCTGCGTGCGGCATCTGCGCGAGCGACTGCAAGTGCCACTCCGGCGCGAAGATGTTCTGGGGCGGCCCGAGCCCGTGGGTGAAGGCGCCGGTGATTCCGGGGCACGAGTTCTTCGGCTTCGTCGAGGAACTGGGCGAAGGCGCGGCCGAACATTTCGACGTGAAGCTCGGCGAGCGCGTGATTGCCGAACAGATCGTTCCGTGCGGCAAATGCCGCTATTGCAAGGCCGGCCAGTACTGGATGTGCGAAGTGCATAACATCTTCGGCTTTCAGCGCGAAGTCGCCGACGGCGGCATGGCCGAGTACATGCGCATTCCGCCGACTGCGATCGTGCACAAGATTCCCGACGGCATTTCGCTGGAAGATGCAGCGATCATCGAGCCGCTCGCCTGTGCGATTCATACGGTCAACCGCGGCGACGTGCAGCTTGACGACGTGGTCGTAATCGCGGGTGCTGGACCGCTCGGCTTGATGATGACGCAGGTCGCGCATCTGAAAACACCGAAGAAGCTGGTGGTGATCGACCTGGTGGAAGAGCGTCTCGCGCTGGCCCGCGAATATGGCGCGGACGTGACCATCAACCCGCAGCAGGACGATGCGCTGGCGATTGTCCAGTCGCTGACGCAGGGCTACGGCTGCGATGTCTACATCGAAACGACCGGCGTGCCGGCAGGCGTCACGCAGGGCATGGACCTGATCCGCAAGCTCGGACGCTTCGTCGAGTTTTCAGTGTTCGGCAGCGAGACTACAATGGACTGGTCGGTGATCGGCGATCGCAAGGAGCTCGATGTACGCGGCGCGCATCTGGGGCCGTACTGTTACCCGATCGCTATCGATCTGCTGGCGCGCGGGCTGGTGACGTCGAAGGGCATCGTCACTCACGGTTTTTCGCTGGAAGAGTGGGACGAGGCGATCAAGACCGCGAACTCGCTCGATTCGATCAAGGTGCTGATGAAGCCAAGGACCTGATCCTGCGCTCGGGCGCAACGCGCTTATGAGCGCACGCAAAAAGCGGCACAAGAACGGAGACTGTATGGATTACGTTATCGGCGTCGACATCGGCACCCAGAGCACCAAGGCGCTAGTCGTCGATCAGCACGGCACGATCGTGGCGCACCACGCGAGCAGTTATCAGCCGGATACGCCGAAACCGCTGTGGGCCGAACAATGGCCTTCAGTGTGGCTCAAGGCGGTGGTGGACTGTATCTCGCGCTGTGTCGAAAAGGCCAAAGTGGCTGGCGTGTCCGCCGCGTCGATCAAGGCCGTCTGCGTGAGCAGCCTGTATGGCGGCTCGGGCATTCCGGTCGACAGCGAAATGCGCCCGCTTTATCCATGCCTGATCTGGATGGACCGCCGCGCCACCGACCAGGTCGAATGGGTGCGCGGGAACGTCGACCTCGATCGCCTGTATGCGATTACCGGCAACGGCGTGGACAGCTATTACGGCTATACGAAGATGCTCTGGCTGCGCGAACACGAGCCGGACGTGTGGTCGAAAACGCGCTATTTTCTGCCGCCCAATGCGTATCTGATCTATCTGCTCACCGGCGAAGTGGCGGTGGATCACAGTTCGGCCGGCAACATCGGCGGTGTCTACGATATTGCCCGGCGCGACTGGTCGGACGAAGCGCTCGACATGCTCGGCATTCCGGCAACCATGATGCCGGAGCGGCTCGTTGACTCGTCCGAAGTGGTGGGCGGCTTGCTGTCGCAATGGACCGATCAGCTTGGATTGAAGGCCGGCACGGCGATCGTCGCGGGCGGTGTCGATGCCGCCATGGCGACGTTTGCAGCAGGCGTCACACGCGCCGGCCAGCATGTTGCGATGATCGGCACCAGCATGTGCTGGGGCTATATCAACCAGAGCGTCGATGCGCGCCATGGCTTGATCAGCATGCCTCACGTGTTCAACGGCCAGCACGATATCTATATCTTCGGCGGTGCGATTACGGCGGGCGCATCGGTCACGTGGTATCGCGAGCAGTTCTGCCATGCCGAAACCGAAGCCGCGCGTTCCTTGCCGCATGGCGATCCGCATCGACTGCTCGAAGAGGCCGCGGCGAAAATTCCTGCGGGCTCCGATGGCGTGCTGTTTCTGCCGTATCTGATGGGCGAGCGCAGCCCCGTGTGGGATGCGAAGGCGAGCGGCGCGTTTGTCGGCTTGAGCCTGTTTCATACGCGTGCACATTTGTATCGCGCGGTGCTGGAAGGCGTGTCGTTTGCGCTCAAGCACAATATCGAAGCGGGACGTAAAGGCGCGCAATCGCTCGACGACAAGCTGATCGTCGTGGGCGGCGCGGCGCATTCCGATCTGTGGATGCAGATCATTGCCGACATCACCGGCTACACCGTCTTCACCATCGAACAGGAAGTGGAGGCGGCGATGGGCGCCGCGCTGCTGGCGGCGCTCGGCGTCAAGCTGGTGTCGCAGGAGGCCGCGCAAGGCGGCTGGGTCAAGCTGATCGAGCGGGCCCGGCCGGAGGCTCGACGCGTCGCTTTGTATGCGGAGCGCTTTGGCGTCTACACTGATCTGTACCCTGCCTTGAAGCCGGTCATGCACCGGCTGCAACCCACATGAAAACGACCTTCGATTTCTCCGGGCGCTCGGTGCTGGTGACGGGCGCTTCGAGCGGTATCGGCCGCTCCACCGTCGAGTTGTTGTGCGCGAGCGGCGCGAGTGTCGTCGCGGCGGCGCGTAACGTCAACGAACTGGCGCGCCTCGCCGAGGAGACCGGCTGCGAGCCGCTGGTGCTCGACGTCGGCGATCCGGCCGCGATTGACGATGCGCTAGAGGGCCTCGATCCGTTCGACGGCCTCGTGAATTGCGCGGGCATTGCGCTGCTCGAACGGGCGATCGATACGAGCGCAGTGAGTTTCGACCACGTGATGGCGGTCAACGCACGGGGCGCGGCGCTGGTGGCGCGTCACGTGGCGCGAGGGATGATCTACGGCAAGCGCAGGGGCAGCATCGTCAATGTGTCGAGCCAGGCGGCGCTCGTCGCGCTCGACGATCACCTCAGCTATTCCGCGTCGAAAGCCGCAATGGATGCGATCACGCGAGCCTTGTGTATCGAACTTGGACCGTATGGGATTCGGGTGAATAGCGTGAATCCGACCGTCACGCTCACGCCGATGGCCGTGCAGGCGTGGAGCGATCCGGCGAAACGCGGGCCGGCGCTGCAGGGGATTCCGTTGCGGCGGTTTGCGGAGCCGCGTGAGGTGGCGGAGCCGATTATGTTTCTGCTCAGCGATGCGGCTTCGATGATTAGCGGGGCAGCGTTGCCGATTGACGGGGGTTTTACGGCGCGCTGAGGCGGATGCGCGCCGTGCCGGGGACTTAGTACGACTACCGGGCGGACGGACTAGAGCATCGTCCTTACGTGCCACAACTCCGGAAACAGCACGACATCGAGCATCTTGCGCAAATACGGCGCCCCGCTCGTGCCGCCTGTCCCTTGCTTGAAGCCGATGATCCGTTCGACCGTCGTCACATGCCGAAAGCGCCACTGCCTGAACGCGTCTTCGAGATCGACGAGCTCCTCGGCCATCTCGTACAACTCCCAATGCTGTGACGGATTGCGATAGACCTCGAGCCACGCCGCTTCCACCGATGCGTCGTGCGTAGTCGGCTGCGTCCAGTCGCGCGCGAGCCGCTGCGGCGCAATCGCAAAGCCGCGCCGCGCGAGCAGCCGGATCACCTCGTCATAGAACGAAGGCGCCTCGAGCGTCGCCGTGACTTCGGCGAGCACCTCGGGCCGATGCGCATGCGGCTTCAGCATCAGCTCATTCTTGTTGCCGAGCAGGAACTCGATCTGCCGGTACTGATGCGATTGAAACCCGGACGAGCTGCCCAGATAAGGCCGCATCGCCGTGTATTCGGACGGCGTCATCGTCGACAGCACGCTCCACGCCTGCACCAGTTGCTCCATGATGCGCGAGACGCGCGCCAGCATCTTGAACGCAGGCGGCAACTCGTCGCGGTGCACCGCGTCGAGCGCAGCGCGCAGTTCGTACAACGCGAGCTTCATCCACAGTTCACTGGTCTGATGCTGGATGATGAACAGCATCTCGTTGTGATCGGGCGAGAGCGGATGCTGGGCGGAGAGGATCGACCCGAGCGACAGGTAATCTCCATAGCTCATCGACTTCGAAAAATCGAGCTGGGCGTTGTGCCAGCCGTCGTCGTCCGCCGCCGGCACGTGCGGCGCCGGCGCAGCGTGAGCCGCAGCAGCGCCGCTGCTGTGGCCAAACGGACAGCCGCCCTGCACCGGCGCAGCACCGGACGCTTCCGGCGAACCGGGTATCCCCGGCGTTTGCATATGGTCGGTCATCGCAGGCTCCTCAGGTCACCGCGCCGCGAGCGGCAAATTCGGGCGCACGCCAGCTCTCTTTGGCGAGCACCTCATGCAGCGTTTCGACGGCGTCCCATACATCGACAAAGCGCGTGTACAGCGGCGTAAAACCGAAGCGCAACACATGCGGCTCGCGATAATCGCCGATCACCCCACGCGCAATCAAAGCCTGCATCACTTCATAGCCGTGCGGATGTTCGAAGCTCGCATGCGAGCCGCGCTGTGCATGCTCGCGCGGCGTGACGAGCGTGAGCGGAAACTCGGCGCAGCGCGCTTCGACCAGTTCGATGAACAGATCGGTCAGCGCCAGCGACTTGCGGCGGATCGCCTGCATATCGGTTTGCAGGAACACATCGAGTCCGCATTCGACCAGCGCCATCGACACCATCGGCTGTGTGCCGCACAAGAAGCGCCCCACACCGTCGTCGGGCTTGTAGACCGGGTTCATCTCGAACGGTGCGCGATGGCCCCACCAGCCCGACAGCGGTTGCGCGAACGCGTTCTGATGGCGGTGCGGCACCCAGACGAAGGCCGGCGAACCGGGGCCGCCGTTCAGATACTTGTAGGTGCAGCCGACCGCGTAGTCGGCGCCGACGCCGTTCAGGTCCACCGGCACCGCCCCCGCCGAATGCGCGAGGTCCCACAGCGCGAGCGCGCCCTTGTCGTGAATCAGTTTCGTCAGCGCGGCCATGTCGTGCATATAGCCGGTCCGGTAGTTCACGTGCGTGATCATCGCGATCGCCGTGTCGTCGCCGATCGCCGCCTGCAGTTCGGACGGATCGTCGACGAGGCGCAGTTCGTAGCCCCGGTCGAGCTGCTCGATAAGACCTTGCGCGATATACAGGTCCGACGGGAAATTCGAACGCTCGGAGACGATCACGCGCCGCTTCGGGTCGCGCTCATTGGCGATCCGCACGGCGGCCGACAGTAGCTTGAACAGGTTGATCGAGATCGTATCGGTGACGACCACCTCGTTGTGTGCCGCGCCGATCAGCGGCGCGAGCTTGTTGCCGAGGCGCCGCGGCAGCGCGAACCAGCCCGCGCTGTTCCAGCTACGGATCAGTCCTTCGCCCCATTCGGCGGCGATCACGCTTTGCGCGCGCTGAGCCGCCGCGGCGGGCGGCACGCCGAGCGAGTTGCCGTCGAGATAGATCGTCGCCGCGGGCAGGGCGAACTGCTCGCGCAGCGCGCCAAGCGGGTCGGCGCGGTCGAGCGCTAGGGCTTCGTCACGGTTTTTCATGATGGTTCAGAGTCAAAAAAATCAGAGGGAGTTGGAATCAGAATCAGGCGGACTCGACGGCGGGCAGCGCGCGCAGCACGGCGCGCACCGGGCTTGCATCGAGCGAGGTGAATTTGAGCGGCAGGGCGATCAGTTCGTAGTCGCCGGGCGCCACGGCATCCAGCACGATGCCTTCGAGAATCGCCATCCGGTGCGCCCTGATGCGGTGATGGGCGTCCATCGTCTTCGATTCCTGCGGGTCGAGCGACGGCGTGTCGATGCCGATCAGCTTGACGCCGTGCGCCGCCAGCAGGTCGATCGTCGCGGGCGCGACCGCGCAGAACGCGCTGTCCCACGCCGTGACCGGCGCGTGCTGGTAGGTGCGCAGCAGCACGCGCGGCGGCAGGCGCTCGAGCGCGCCGGCCAGATGCTCGGGCGTGACGACCGGCGTGGCGCCGATGCAGTGGATCACGCGGCAGCGGCCCAGGTACGCGTCGAGCGGCACCGCGCCGATGGCGGCGCCTGCGGCGTCGTAATGGAGCGGCGCATCGGTGTGCGCGCCGGTGTGCGGCGAGACCGTGAGCCGCGCGACGTTGACCGGCGAGCCGGCTTCCATGCGCCAGACCCGCTCGATCGTGACCGGCGTATCGCCCGGCCAGACGGGCGTCGCGGCGTCGACGGCGGGGGTGATATCCCAGAGTGTAGTCATGTCTCCGACCTGCCTTGCAGTGTATGCCTCGAATGATAGGTGGGGCGTCGCGAAATGTGCTTGCGAAAAAATCTCGTTTTTTGGTCTCCCTTGGAACATAATTTGATCCAAACGGGAAAGGGAGACCGAATATGAACGCGATCTCGCTCGACGCCACCGATTGCCGTATCTTGACGGTGCTCCAGCAAGAGGGAAGGATCAGCAATCTCGACCTGGCGGAGCGGATCTCGCTCTCGCCCTCCGCGTGTCTGCGAAGGTTGCGCTTGCTGGAAGAGCAAGGGGTGATCGAACGTTACCGGGCGTGCCTGAACCGCGAGGTGCTGGGCTTCGAACTGGAGGCGTTCGTGCAGGTGTCGATGCGCAACGACCAGCAAAACTGGCACGAGCGTTTCGCGGAGGCGTTGCGGGACTGGCCGGAGGTGGTCGGGGCGTTCGTCGTGACGGGCGAGACCCACTACCTGCTGCGGGTGCTGGCGCACAACCTCAAGCACTATTCGGATTTCGTGCTGCAGCGGCTGTATAAGGCGCCCGGCGTGATGGATATCCGCTCGAACATCGTGCTGCAGACGCTCAAGGAGGATTCGGGCGTGCCGGTGGCGCTGGTGCCGGGGGTGATGGCCAGAAGCAGCGTGGCCGCGGGCGACTGAGGGGCCAAACGCGGGGAGAAGGGTTTGCCGTGGCCGCCTGAGCGTGATCCGGATGGAGCCGGTTGCAGGGAAGGCGCCGGAACGACCCGCGGCCGGCCCGGCTGATCCCGCAAGCCGCCTAGAGCGGCTTCAGCCCGTGGAACTGGCCGTTCTGGAATACCAGCGGCGCGACTTCGCCCGCATCCTCGCGGATGCCGCAGCGCTCGACTTCGCCGACGAAAATCACGTGGTCGCCTTCTTCATAGCGGCTGCGGTTGTGGCATTCGAACCACGCCAGCGCGCCATCGAGCACCGGCATGCCGGAGTCTCCCGCCGCGTGCGAGACGCCCTCGAAGCGATCGCCCTTTACGGTGGCGAAGCGCTTGCACAGATCGAGCTGCGACGCGGCCAGCACGTTGACGACATAGTGACTGTTCGCCTGGAACACCGGCATCGACGCCGAGCGGGTCGCCAGGCTCCAGAGCACGAGCGGCGGCGCGAGCGAAACCGAATTGAACGAGCTGGCCGTGATGCCGATCAACTGGCCCGATTCCGCCCGTGTCGTAATGACCGTGACGCCGGTGGCGAACTGACCCAGCGCCTTTTTGAAGGCGAGCTGGTCGAAGTTGGGCGGAGTGGCGCGCTTCATTGGACGCAGGTCCACTGGGCTGGCCGGGTGGTCGCGGGGCGGGCGCGAAGGAAGTGAATTGAATCGAAAGTCATGTAGAAGATCGGCGATTTGTTTCAATTTTAACGGAATCGCGGGCGAACTGGCCGCGAACCTTGGCCGCTATCGCTATCAATACCGCTAACGGCTAGCCGCCGGCACTGGCGGCCAGCCTCTCTGTTCCTCCCGGATCGTTCCAGCTTCATCTTCCAGCGTTTCTCGCTCTATCCTGAGCCGCCGCGGTGCCCGGCCTCGCCGAAAACGCTTGCCGGGGGCGCGCGCCCGTCAATTCTCACTCATGGAAATCCCGTACGGTAAATGCCGCGCCATGAAAGCGTTGAGAAGGGTTCTGCCCCATAGAATCGCGCCATTAATGCAGACGAGCGGCAATCCGCCGCCGGCGACAACAATGGAGACAAATCGATGCAACCGACCTTCCGCACCTTTCGACAGATCGCCGTCGCTTCCAGCGTACTGTTGACCCTTGCCTCGCAACATGCGGCGGCAGCCGACGATGGCAAGATCACGATCATGGTCGGCGGCATCACGAAGCTGATCTATTTGCCGGCGCGTCTCACCGAACAGCTCGGCTATTTCAAGGACGAAGGTCTCGACGTCGAGCTGCAGTCGCAGCCTGCCGGCGTCGATGCGGAAAACGAGCTGCTGGCCGGGGCGGTCCAGGGTGTCGTCGGCTTCTATGACCACACGATCGACCTGCAGACCAAGGGCAAGGAAGTCAAGGCGATTGTCGTGTTCGGCCAGGTGCCGGGCGAAGTCGAAATGGTCTCCACCAAAGCGGCCGAGACCGTCAAATCGATGGCCGACGTGAAAGGCAAGACGCTCGGCGTGACCGGGCTGGGCTCGTCGACCAGCTTTCTGACGCAATATCTCGCGGGTCAGCACGGCATCCAGTCGAACGAGTACACGATGTTGCCGGTCGGCGCCGATGCAAGCTTCATCGCGGCCATCAAGCAAAACCGTATCGACGCCGGCATGACCACGGAGCCTACGGTGTCGGCGCTGGAAAAGTCCGGCGACGCGAAGGTGCTGGTCGACATGCGCACGGTCGAGGGGACCAAGGCGGCGCTGGGCGGCACCTACCCGGCTTCGAGCCTTTATGTGCAGAGCGCCTGGGCCGATGCCCACAAGGCGGACGCCGCGAAACTCGCGCATGCGTTCGTGCGCACCATGCAATTCATCCACACGCATAGCGCCGAGGAAATCGCGGCGAAGATGCCGGACGACTACCAGAAAGACAAAGCCATGTATGTGAGCGCGCTCAAGGCGTCGCTGCCCATGTACACCGCCGACGGCAAGATGCCGGCCGACGGTCCGGCCACGGTACTGAAGGTGCTTTCGGCATTCAACCCGTCGGTCAAGGGCAAGCATATCGACCTGGCGAAAACCTACACCAACGAATTCGTTACATCGAAATAAGCCCGGCTGCGGCCGATTGCGCGTGGCAAAGGCGCGGCGGCACGTCGTCGTGCCTGAAGCGGCGCCGTTGCGGCTGCGTGCATCTCTATGGATTGATCCTATGAATCCTGTTGTTTCCGAACACGTTCCGGTCATCGAGTTTCGCTCGGTGTCGTGCCGTTTTATCAGCCCGGATGGCAAAGCGACAGTCGCCTTGCGCGACTTCAGCATGTCCGTCGCCAAGGGCGAATTTGTCGCCGTCGTGGGCCCGACCGGCTGCGGCAAGTCGACCACCCTCAGCATGATCACCGGGCTGCTCAAGCCGACCACCGGCGAGGTGCGCGTGATGGGCGCGCCGGTGAACGGCATCGACCCGCGCATCGGTTTCGTGTTTCAGGCCGATGCCGTGTTCCCATGGCGCTCGGTGCTCGACAACGTGGCGGCCGGTCCGCTGTATCGCGGCCGCTCGAAGTCCGCGGCGCACGATGAAGCCCATGAATGGCTGCGCCGGGTCGGCCTCGAAAAGTTCGGCAAGCACTATCCGCATCAGCTCTCGGGCGGGATGAGAAAGCGCGTTGCACTCGCGCAGACCTTCATCAACAAGCCGGAAATTCTCCTGATGGACGAGCCGTTCTCGGCGCTCGACATGCAAACCCGCACGCTGATGCAGGACGAGCTATTGCAACTGTGGTCCGGCAATGCGGGATCGGTGGTGTTCGTCACGCACGATCTCGAAGAGGCCATCGCGCTGGCCGACCGGGTCTTCGTGCTGACCGCGCGGCCCGCCACGCTCAAGAAGGTCTATGAGATCGATCTGCCGCGTCCGCGTATCACCTCGGAGATTCGCTACGACCCGCGCTTCATCGAAATCTCGCGCGACATCTGGCGCGACCTGCGTGAAGAAGTACAGATTGCATGAGCAAAACCGACACCGGAAAGACAGACATGGCAACTCCTGAATATCTGCTGCAAACGGCCGACGGCAGCGCGTCGCTAGCCGAAGTCGAACGCATCGCGCGGCGCCGCTTGCGACAACGCCACGCGCTGATCATCGGCCTGCGGCTGCTGGTGCTGGTGCTCGTACTGGGCGGCTGGGAGGTCGCGGGGCGCTACAAATGGATCGACCCGTTCTTCTTCTCGATGCCCTCGCTGATCTTCGCGCAGATCGTCGACTGGTTCGTGAACGGCACTTCGCAGGGCCCGTTGCTGCTGCAAGTGTGGGTCACGCTGGAAGAGACCTTTCTCGGCTTCCTGATCGGCTCGGTGGGCGGCATCGTTTGCGGCGTGATCCTGGGGCGCAACAAGCTGCTCTCCGACGTCTTCAGTCTCTACATCCAGATTGCCAATTCGATTCCCCGCGTCGTGCTGGGTTCGGTGTTCGTGATCGCGCTCGGGCTGGGGATGGCGTCCAAGGTGGCGCTGGCGGTCGTAATGGTATTCTTCGTGGTCTTCGGCAATGCCTTCCAGGGTGTGCGCGAAGCCGATCGCTACATGATTGCCAATGCGCAAATTCTCGGCGCTTCCCGGCGGCAGTTGACGACGTCGGTGGTGATTCCTTCGGCGCTTAGCTGGATTCTCGCGAGCCTCCACGTCAGCTTCGGCTTCGCGCTGGTCGGCGCGGTGGTCGGCGAATTCCTCGGCTCTAAACAGGGCATTGGTCTGCTGATTTCGACGGCTCAGGGCGCGTTTAACGCAAGCGGGGTGTTCGCGGCGATGATCGTGCTGGCGGTGGTGGCGCTCAGTGCGGACTATTTGCTGACCGCACTCGAAAAGCGCCTGCTGAAGTGGAGACCGGCGGCTTTCTGAACATGTCTTGCCGTACGAAATCCGCCCGTGCCTGTGTCCGTGCCCGCCGCAACGGCCGGGGTCCGGCCGGCGGCGGTCACCCACAGGTGGGTAATGGAACAGGGAGACCGTATGGCGCTTAGCTTACGCGCACGACTGCTGTTGTGGCTGCTGTTGCCGCTGGCCGCGTTCGTACTGGTCGCGGGCGTGCTCTCGTACGATACGGCGCGCCAGACGGCCGATCTCATTCAGGACAACGCATTGCTGTCGTCGGCCCGCACGATCGGCGAGGATGTCGATTGGGAAGGCGGCGGGTTGATCGCCAACATTCCGCCGGCCGCGCTGGAGATTTTCGAATCGCCGTATCAGGACCAGGTTTTCTATAAGGTGATCGCCGGGCACGATCAACTGCTTGGCGGCAACCCCGCGCTGGATTTGCCGCAGCATATCGGGGCGTTGCCGGTGTTCTACAACACTACGCTGGACGGCCGGCCGATTCGTGCAGTGGCGTATCAACGGCAGTTGTACGACTCAGGCAAGGTGGAACCGGTCACGGTGGTGGTCGCCAAGACACAGGCTTCGCGCGAGGCGCTGATCGAGCAGTTGTGGCGTCCGCAGCTGCTTCGCCAGTGCCTGATGCTGGCGCTGGTCGCCGCGCTTGTGCCGCTTGGACTGACCATCGAGTTGCGGCCGTTGATGAAGCTCAAGGACGACGTGGCGGACCGCGAGCCGATGCAGCTCGAACCGATTCGCGCCGACCGGCTGCCGTTCGAACTGCGGCCCATTGTCGATGCCATCAATCAATGTATCGCGCGGCTGAAGCTGCATACCACGACCCAGCGCCAGTTCATCGCGGATGCCGCGCATCAGTTGCGCACGCCGCTCACGGTGCTCGATACCCAGGTTCAGTACGCGCGCCGCCTCGAGCATCGCGAGCCGACGCTCACCGATGCGCTCGCGGCGATCCAGCGCAGCAGTCTGAAGATGACGGAGATGACCAACCAGTTGCTGTTGCTGGCCCAGGCGGAGTCGGCACCGCCGTTGGGTGCGCGCGCGAAGGTCGACATGGCCGTGATTGTGTCGTCCGTGCTGGAAGAGTTGATCGTGGCCTCGGAGCAGCGCGGCATCGACCTGGGCGCGGAACTGGGCAGCGACGTGTGCGTGATGGGGAACGCGAACCTGCTGATCGCGCTCGTGACGAACCTGGTCGACAATGCGATCCGCTATACGCAGGAGGGCGGACGCGTCACGGCAAATTGCCAGCGGGAAGGCGACGACGTGGTGCTGCAGGTGGTGGACAACGGTCCCGGCATTCCGGCGGAGGCGCGTGCGCACGTTTTCGAGCGTTTCTATCGCGGGCCGACTGACGTCGAGGGCACCGGTCTCGGTTTGTCGATCGTCAAGGAGATCACCCAGTTGCATGGCGCGACGGTGAGGTTGAGCCCCGGTGCCGGACGGATCGGGCTTGTCGCAACGGTCCGGATGCCGGCCTGGCGAGTGTGAGGGAGAAGAGATGAAGCTGCTGCTCGTGGAAGACAACGTCGAGCTGTCGCACTGGATCGTCAACCTGCTGCGCGCCGAGAATTTCGTGGTCGATTGCGTAGCCGACGGCGAAAGTGCGGAGCTCGTGCTGACGACGCAAAGCTACGAAGTGGTGCTGCTCGACATGCGCTTGCCGCGCATGAGCGGCAAGGACGTGCTCGCGCGCTTGCGCCGCCGTGGCGACAATGTGCCCGTATTGATGCTGACGGCCCATAGCTCGATTGACGACAAGGTCGACTGTTTCGGCATCGGTGCCGACGACTACGTCGTCAAGCCGTTCGATGCGCGCGAACTGGTGGCGCGCATCAAGGCGCTGATCCGCCGGCAGTCGGGGGAAAAGTCGACGTGCCTGATTTGTGGCGACTTGCAATATCTTTCCGACGCGCGCGAATTCCGCCATAACGACACCCCGCTCGCCTTACGGCGCCGCGAGCACATGATTCTCGAAACCTTGATGCTGCGGCAGGGCAAGACCGTTTCCAAGTCCGCCTTGATGGAAAGCATCTTCAGCCTCGACGACGAGCCGAGTGCGGACGCCATTGACATTTACATTCACCGCTTGCGCAAACACCTCGCCATGTCCAGCGCGCAGATCATGACGCTGCGTGGTCTGGGCTACATACTGCGCAGCAAGGAGGTTTAATCCGGGTGGCCGATCGTTGTGTCGAAACGCTGGGCACATCAGGGATAGCACTTAGTTGTACAGATGGTACAGGAAAGGAGCATGAAGGATTGAGGTCACTAGGATGAATGCGTTGACAAGGCGAAGCAGTAATGAAATGTCAAACGGCAGTCGTTGCCGGTAAAAAAACAGAACTTCAACGTATCAATCAGAGGAGACAATCTTGAAGAAGGCATATCAGGCGTTAGCAGTAGCAGCCGGCGCATGCGTTGCGGTCAATGCACACGCGCAATCGAGCGTCCAGTTGTACGGTCTTATCGACCTCAGCGCGCCTACTTACGTTTCTCACGCCGATGCGAACGGCAATCACGTGATCGGCATGGGTGTGGGCGGCGAACCGTGGTTCAGCGGCAGCCGCTGGGGCTTGAAGGGTGCGGAAGACATTGGCGCAGGCTCGAAGATCATCTTCCGGCTCGAAAGCGAATACCGCGCGAGCGACGGCCAGATGGAAGATCCGGGCCAGATCTTCGACCGCGATGCGTGGGTGGGTATCGTCAACGATACGTTCGGCAAATTCACGGTGGGCTTCCAGAACACCATCGCACGCGACGCTTCGACGATCTACGGCGACCCGTACGGCTCGGCGCAGCTCACGACGGAAGAGGGCGGCTGGACCAACGCCAACAACTTCAAGCAACTGATTTTCTACGCGGCCAGCGCGACCGGTACCCGATACAGCAATGGCGTAGCGTGGAAGAAGCTGTTCAACAACGGTATCTTTGCGAGCGCAGGTTACGCATTCGGCAATACGACGACATTCTCGAACAATTCGAATTACCAGGCCGCGCTTGGCTATAACGGCGGTCCGTTCAATGTCTCGAGCTTCTATAGCCATGCGAATCGCGACGGCTTTACGAACCAGTCGTTCTCGGTGGGGGGCAACTATACCTTCGGCATCGTGCGTGCCAACGCGGGCTACTTCCGTTACCTCGGCAACCAGGGTTCGTTAGGCCAGCGCCAGGACAACGCCTGGACGGTGTCGTTGAAGCTGGCGCCGAAGGGTCCGTTCGACTACGAACTGGGCTATCAACAGATGCGTATCCACAACGCGGCTAACAATAGCGACGGCTTCACGCCGAACGCGAACATCGGCACGTTCAGCATGACCAACGGTGTCGGCAACGGCTACAAGGAAACGCTGTACTGGTCGACCTTCTATCACCTCTCGAAGCGCACCGAGGTTTATCTGGCGGGCGACTTCATGAAGCTGCACGGCGGCTATACGGAAGCGACGACCTACGGTGCGAATACCCAGCTCGAACTGACAACCGGTATCCGGACTCGTTTCTAAGCTGGATTAGCAGTTAGCAGTAACGCATCTGGTCACTCAGTATGCACAGGGTTGCGGCGGCGGACTTGTCCGCTCGCCGCTTTTTTTTGCGCTGCGCGGCAAGCATGCCGGAGCGCCCGTCACGCAGGTATCACGCGACTGGACTGCAAACCACATCGGGCGCCGTCAAGGGTGACGGATATTCGGACGTGGGGCCGCTCAACAGACGCAAACGCTGGGTCGCCAGCACATCCGCCTGTGTCTGTTCGCGGCGAGTCAGCGGCTGGCTGGAAACGGGCAATGCGCTCGCCGGCTCGTTGACCCCGCAACTCAGCGTCTTTCCGTCGGAAAGATGCACCGTCGTTGTATAAACGTAAGCTGGCTGAGCAGCTTCGCTACCGACGCTCCAAAGGGCTGCAACGACAATCAGCCCGAGCACCGTACCTCGATTCTTCATACATACTCCTTTGTCCGTTGATGTCAATTCGACCACGCCAGGGACAAGGGATTGCCTCGCATCGTGCAACACTGACTTTCGTTTCGGCGAGGAGCGGATGCTTTTCAACCGGTCGGCCGTCAGCGTTCATATACTGAAAGCCTGGATGTCGCAGATTCCCGACTTGTTTTTGGCCATCGGGCGCTCATTTGTGGAAGGGAACCCGTGGGTGAATTCCCGGCGACGATGAGATTTGAATACTTCTGACTGACAGGTGAAGAAATGAGTGAGATAGCAACATTGGGCGGCGGCTGTTTCTGGTGTCTCGAAGCTGTGTTTCTCAGCGTCGACGGCGTCAACGCCGTAGAGTCCGGCTACGCGGGCGGCCAGGTGGAGCGGCCGACTTATGAGCAGGTATGCGACGGCGCCACCGGTCATGCGGAAGTCGTAAAAGTCGAGTTCGATCCGGCGCGCATCAGTTACCGCGAGATTCTCGACATTTTCTTCGCGATCCACGATCCGACCCAGCTCAACCGGCAGGGCAACGACGTCGGCACGCAATACCGGTCGGTGATCTTCACTCACTCGGATGCGCAACGCGAGACCGCGCTACAGGCGATCCGCGAAATTGCCGCCGAAGGCATCTACGACGGCCAGATCGTCACCCAGGTGCTGCCGCTCGACGGCAACTACTGGCCGGCCGAGGCGTATCACCAGAATTATTTTGCGCAGCACCCGAATCAGGGCTATTGCTCGTTCGTGGTCGCGCCGAAGGTCGCGAAGTTTCGCCAGAAGTTCGCGCATCGGGTGAAGGCGGGCTGAGTACGCTGCTGGGCGGCTCCGGCTCCGGCTCCGGCTCCGGCTCCGGCCCGCACGGGGCGACCTCGTACCTAGGCGGCGTCGGGCGCCGGTGTTGCCGGCGCGCCGCCCGCGCTCTCGTCCTGCAAGCGCGAGTACGCTTCGATAATCGCCCGCGCCAGCTTCACGCAGCTCAGCGGCGCCGAACCTTCCGCCTTGTTGTTCACCGCAATCACCACCGGTTGCCCGGCAATCGCATAACGGGCGGCCAGTTCGGCCAGCGCTGTGCGGGTGGCCGGATCTTCGTCGACGAGGCGGTCGAACGGCTCGTACTTGGCCTTCGCCTGTTCGTACTTGAAGCCGCCGTGCAGGCTCCAGCGTACGATCAGCGGGCCGGCCGGTTCGCCGTCGAGCAGCGCGAGCGCCGCAGCCTGGCGCAGCGGCTCCGGCATGCGCGCATGAATCCCCACGCAATAGCGCACCCCGCTCGCTTTCAAGGTGCGGATGAAGCGCGGCGTCAGCAGGCAGGCGTCGCGAATCTCGACCGCGTAGCTCGTGCCTTCGGGCAGAGGCGGCAGCGCCGCGAGGAACGCCGCGAGCCGCTCGATGAAGCCGGCCGGGTCCGCGAGCATCTGATCGGGCAACGGCGAGAACTGGAACACCAGCGCCCCGGCCTTGGCGCCCAGGCCGTCGAGGCAGGGCCGCACAAACTCGTCGGCGGCCAGTTGCGCGTTCAGGAAGCACGGATTGAGCGAGACCGGCTCGCCGCGCTCGGCGCGCACGGTGGCGTCGGTGACGAGGGCGGGCGCCTTGACGATAAAGCGGAAGTGCTCCGGCACCTGCTGCGCATAGCGCAGGTAGTCGGTGACGGTGAGCGGCGCATAAAACGAGCGGTCGATGCTGACCGTGCGCAGCAGCGGATGCAGGCCGTAGGCGGCGAGGCCGTCGCGCGACAGTTTGCTGTTGCTGTAATCGTCGCCGTAGACGATGCCTTTCCAGCCCGGAAACGACCATGTCGACGTGCCGAGGTGAATCTGCGGCGGCAGCGCGGCGGCGATCTCCAGGACTTCGGCAGAGGGTTCTGCCGCCAGCACCTCGCGAGTGCGGCGCTTTTTTGGTGCAGAGCCAGGCGGCGTGGGTGTCTCGTCCGCTTCGGCGTGAGGAGTTTCAGCCTCGGCGGACTCCGCCTCGTCTTCTTCCCACAACGAGGCGGCAGCGGTGCACGCCTGACGCGGCCGGCTCGGGCTCGAACCGCTGCCGGGTGCAGCTTCGGGAGCCGAGACGGAGGCGGGCACGCCAACCGGCATGCCGAACAGATCCAGTTGCCCGGCGTCCATATCCGGGGTGACGCTCTCCCTGTGCGCGTCAGTGTTCGCGGCTGCGTGCCTCACTGACGGAAATTCGCTTGCTCCGCCTTCGTCCATCGATTTCCGGTCTTGCTGTCAAAGGTTGCGCCGGAGCGGCTGCGCGGCGGTGCTGTGCTCCGGCGCAACCGCGTCACAGCGGTTTGTCGTACATGTAGCGCCGCGACCACGGCAAGGTTTTCGCGCTGCGGCCTGCCTTGCGGCACACCACCTGGTAGATCGACACGTCGTCGTTCTCGAACGCATACGCGCAGCCGGCCAGATACACCCGCCAGATGCGGAATTTTTCGTCGTCGACGAGCTTGCGTGCCTCTTCCGCGTGGGTTTCGAAATTGTCCGCCCAGATATCGAGCGTGTGCGCATAGTGACGGCGCAGGCTTTCGACGTCAACCGCTTCGAGCCCGCCGCGCTGCATCGACTCGAGCGCGAGGCCGATATGCGGCAACTCGCCGTCCGGGAACACATAGCGGTCGATGAACTCGCCGCCGCCGAGCGCGGTCTCGCCGCTGTCCGAATCGCTCGATGTGATGCCGTGGTTCATCGCAATGCCGTCGTCCACCAGCAAGTCGCGGATCTTCTGGAAATAGCCCGGCAGATTCTTGCGGCCCACGTGTTCGAACATGCCCACACTGGTGATACGGTCGAACTGGCCTTCGACGTCGCGATAGTCCTGCAGACGGATCTCGATCTGCTTCTCCAGTCCGGCGGCTTTCACGCGCGCGGTGGCCAGATCGAACTGGTTCTGCGACAGCGTCACGCCCACGCACTGTGCGCCGAACTTCGATGCCGCCCGCAGCACGAGCGCGCCCCAGCCGCAGCCGATGTCGAGCAGACGCTGACCGGGTTGCAACTGGATCTTGGTGAGGATGTGGTCGATCTTCTTGACCTGCGCGGTGGCGAGATCTTCATCGCCGTTCTCGAAGTACGCGCACGAGTACACCATGTTCTCGTCGAGCCACAGCTTGTAGAACTCGTTCGAGACGTCGTAGTGATACTGGATGGCTTTCTTGTCCGACGATTTCGAGTGATTGAAGTAGCGCCGCACCCGCGCCAGCTTGCTTGCACTGGTCACGGTGCTGCGCGCCAGCGAGTAGCCGATATTGATGATGTCCGACAGCTTGCCTTCGATGTCGATCTTGCCCTTCACATACGCCTCGCCCAGATTGTCGAGGCTCGGTTCGAGCAGATACGGCAGCGCCGTCGCGCTCTTTACGTGCAACGTGACCTGGGGCGCGGCAAACTGCCCGAAGTCATGTTGCTGGCCATCCCAAAGCACAAGGCGTGCTGGCAGGTTCGCCTTGGTTTTTACATCTTCCACCCACTGCGCCAGCTTCTTCTCCCAGAACATGTGATTTCTCCGTGTCCGATGAAATACAAAGCAAAGCTTTTCAGGTTGCTACGTGCCGTGGCGTGATTCCCAAGCCTTAGTGGCCGCGCAATCCTGCCGGTGCGCGCGCCGCTTCTACGGCAGATCGGGCGCGCCGGCATTTATATGGTTTCAGGGCGACAGCCGGGCGATTTCCCAGTTGCCGTCTTCCGCCGCACGTGTGTAGAGCAGGCGGTCGTGCAGGCGCGACGGCCTGCCTTGCCAGAATTCCATGGCGTCCGGCACCAGCCGGTAGCCGCCCCAGTGCGGCGGCCGCGGCGGATGCTCGCCGTATTGCGCGCTGATTTCCTTCTCGCGCGCTTCGAGCACCGCACGGCTTTCAATCACCTGACTCTGTTCCGACGCCCACGCGCCGATCCGCGAACCGAGCGGGCGCGACTGGAAGTACTGGTCGCTTTCGGCCGGGCTCGTTTTCACGACCGTACCTTCAATGCGCACCTGGCGCTCCAGTTCGATCCAGTAGAACAACAGGCTCGCGTGCGGATTGTCCGCGAGTTCGCGGCCCTTGCGGCTTTCGTAATTGGTGAAGAACACAAACCCGCGTTCGTCGACGCCCTTGATGAGCACGATGCGGGCCGACGGCCGGCCGCGCGAGTCGACCGTGGCGAGCGTCATGGTGTTCGGCTCGGGCAACTGCGCATCGACGGCCTGGGCAAACCATGCGTCGAATTGGCGAAACGGGTTAGGGTCGACATCCGCGACATCCAATGAACCCAGCGAGTAGTTTTTTCGAAGTTCGGCGAGTGAGGTCATGTTCTTATGCGAACGCTTCAGTTCGTCCAGTATAGCCAAGGTATAAATTTCCTGCGTGCAGCGCGACAGCGTGCGGCGCCTTGCAGGCAGCGCTTTGCGCAGGGCTTCAGCGTCTCCGATGACGCGATCAGGCAAAATACCGGATTGGCGCATGCGCGTGTTTTACGCCTGTGTTTCCGAATACCGTTTGCTTGTGTTTGCGCAGCTTTTATCCGTTTTTTTGTTCGCTTCCCTGTCCGTCCCCGACGAGCCCCAGACCATGTCGACGCCTAGTCCTACTGTGCCTTCCGATCTTACTACCAGCCTTGGCGGCTTTGAAGCCGCCGACCATGCGCGCCGTTTTGGCGGCATCGCCCGGCTGTACGGCGCACCGGCGCTGGCGGCGTTCGAGCGCGCGCGCGTTGCGGTGATCGGCATCGGCGGGGTGGGTTCGTGGGTGGCCGAGGCTCTCGCGCGCAGCGCGGTAGGCGCGCTGACCCTGATCGATCTGGACAACGTGGCCGAAAGCAACACCAACCGGCAGATTCACGCGCTCGACGGCAACTACGGCAAGCCGAAGGTCGAGGCGATGGCCGAGCGGATCAGGCAGATCAATCCGCAATGCGAGGTGCGGCTGGTCGAGGACTTCATCGAGCCGGACAATTTTGCCGCGCTATTGGGCGGCGGTTTCGATTACGTGGTCGATGCGATCGACAGCGTGCGCACCAAGACCGCGCTGATCGCCTGGTGTGTCGAGCAGCACCAGCCGTTGATCACGGTGGGCGGCGCGGGCGGGCAGCTCGACCCGACGCGTATCCGCATCGACGATCTGGCGCTGACGATTCAGGATCCGCTGCTGTCGAAGGTGCGCGCGCAACTGCGCAAGCAGCACGGTTTCCCGCGCGGGCCAAAGGCGAAATTCAAGGTGAGCGCGGTGTATTCGGACGAGCCGCTGATCTACCCAGAAGCGGCGGTTTGCGACGTCGACGAGGTAGCCGAGCACGTCACGACCTCGCCGGGACATGCCGGTCCGGTCGGGCTGAACTGTGCGGGATTTGGTTCGAGCGTGTGCGTGACCGCGAGCTTCGGCTTCGCCGCGGCGGCCCACGTGCTGCGCGCGCTGGGGCAGGGTGCCCCAGCGCAGTCGACCTGACGGCGCCGCCGCCAGGCCAACCCGGCGCTGTCAGGTCAGGTTAGGTCAGAACAGCGCTGCGCTCAGCTTGCGCCGCCACTGCGAGACGATTTCCGGCTGGTGTGCGGCCAGGTCGAACACCGACAGCATCGTCTTGCGGCCGATGTCGTCGCGGAACGTGCGGTCGCGCTGCACGATCGCGAGCAGGTGCTCGAGCGCGCCGGCGTAGTTGCGCCGTGCGATCAGGGCGCTGGCGAGGTCGAAGCGCGCTTCGAGATCGCCCGGTTCGGCGGCCACGCGTGCTTCCAGTGCGTCGGTGGGCGGCAGGTCGGCAGCCGCATCGACGGCGTCGAGCCGGGTCTTGATCGCGTTGAAGCGCGCGTCGATGCCCTGGGTGGTCTTCGGCGACAGCAGGTCCACTTCGTTGCGCGCCTCGTCGATCCGGTGGTCTTCCAGCAGGAGTTCGATCAGGTCCAGACGGGCGTCGTCGTAACCCGGGTCGTAGGCGAGCGCTTCCTTGAGTGCGTCGTACGCGTCTTCGCGCTGGCCGTCGGCGAGCGCCGTCTGCGCTTCGGCGCGCAAGGCGTCGGCGCCCTGCGGCACCAGCCGGTCGAGGAACTCGCGCAATTGGCCTTCCGGCAGCACGCCGACAAACTGGTCGACCGGCCGGCCGTCAGCGAACGCCATGACATGGGGAATGCTGCGCACCTGGAAGTGTGCGGCCAGTTCCTGATTCTCGTCGACGTTCACCTTCACGAGCCGCCACTTGCCGGCGTACTCGGCCTCGAGTTTTTCCAGCATCGGCCCCAGCGTCTTGCACGGGCCGCACCACGGCGCCCAGAAGTCGACCAGCACGGGGGCAAGCGTCGAGGCGGTGATGACGTCTTTCTCGAAAGTGGCCAGGGTTGTTTCCATTGCATCCTCGTCGGTATAACGGTTCGTGCCTCAAGATGGGGGCGAATGCGGCGGATTCAATGTGCGTCCCGGGGCAGGTTCGCGGCGTGCCGGGCGCTCGCCATGCCCGGTGCGCTCAGTGTCCTTGCCGCTCGGGCAGCGGAATCCACTCGGTTTCCCCGGGCACTTGCCCCATTTCCTGATTCATCCACGCAAGCTTGGCCCGCTCGATTTTCTCGCGCGAACTGGCGACGAAATTCCATTCGATAAAGCGTTCCCCGTCCAGTTTCTCGCCGCCGAGCACCATCACGGTGGCGCCGTTGCTGCTGGCGAGCGTGACCGTTTCGTCGAGCGCCAGCACAGCCATCTGGCCGACTTCGAGCGGCGTGCCGTCGATCTCCAGGTCGCCTTCCACCAGATAGACGCCGCGTTCCTCGTGTTCCGGTTCGAGCGCGAACGCGCTGCCCGGCGTGAAATGGGCGGCGACGTACAGCGTGCCCGAGAAGGTCGTGACCGGCGCGCTCTGGCCGAATGCCGTGCCGGCGATCACGCGCAGCCTGACGCCGTTGCGTTCGATCTCGGGCAGCGTGGCGGCCGGGTGATGCTCGAAGGACGGCTCGACGTCTTCGTGATCGAGCGGCAGCGCGACCCAGGTCTGGATGCCGTGCATCGTCTGGCCGCGGGCGCGGTCTTCGTCAGGCGTGCGCTCCGAATGGACGATGCCGCGGCCGGCGGTCATCCAGTTGACATCGCCGGGGACGATTTTCTGCGCGGAGCCGAGGCTGTCGCGATGCATGATGGCGCCTTCGAACAGATAGGTGACGGTGGCGAGGCCGATATGCGGATGCGGACGCACATCGAGGCCGACGCCGGGTGCGAGCGTGGCGGGGCCCATGTGATCGAAGAAGATGAACGGCCCGATCAGGCGCGCGGCCAGCGCCGGCAGGACACGGCGCACCGTCAGGTTGCCGACGTCGCGCAGGTGGGGCTTGAGGACAGCTTTGATCGAGGAGGACATGGAGCGGGCTCGGGGGTGGAGGATGGGACCATTCTACTGGTGTGCGGGCGCCGCTGCTGTTTGCGGGAGGCTAAGCGCGCTGTGGCTGGATAGCTCGGTTAAACTGCCCCCTTCCGACAAGAACGAGGGGGACGGCCATGGCGCCGAAGGATTTGCTGCTCGCGCTGGTGGTGGTGATCGCCTGGGGCGTCAACTTCGTGGTGATCAAAGTGGGTCTGCATGGCGTGCCGCCAATGTTGCTCGGCGCGCTGCGCTTCACCCTTGCTGCCGTGCCCGCCGTGTTTTTCGTCAAGCGCCCGCAGATGCCGTGGCGCTGGCTTCTTGCGTACGGCGCGACGATCTCGTTCGGCCAGTTCGCGTTTCTCTTTTCGGCCATGTACGTCGGCATGCCGGCCGGGCTCGCTTCGCTGGTGCTGCAGGCGCAGGCCTTCTTCACGCTGATCTTCGCCGGGCTGTTCCTGCATGAGCGCTTTCGCGCACCCAACGTGATCGGGCTGGCCATTGCCTCCGCGGGCCTCGCCGTGATCGGCATGCAAGGCGGCCATGCCATGACGCTCGCCGGCTTCGTGCTCACGTTGTGCGCGGCCGGCTCATGGGCGCTCGGCAACATCGTCACGAAGAAGGTCGGCAAGGTCGATCTGGTGGGGCTGGTGGTGTGGGGGAGCCTGATTCCGCCGCTGCCGTTCTTCGCGCTCTCCTACGCGTTCGAAGGCCCGCAACGGATCGCCGGGGCGCTGTCGGGCATCGATGCGACTTCGATCTTCGCGGTGGTGTATCTCGCCTTTATCGCGACGCTGCTCGGATACAGTCTGTGGAGCCGTTTGCTGTCGCGCTATCCGGCAAGCCAGGTCGCGCCGTTTTCGTTGCTCGTGCCGATTGTCGGTCTCGCCTCTGCCTCGGTGTTTCTCGACGAGCATTTGACGTCGCCGCAGATCGCGGGCGCCGCCCTCGTGATGGCGGGCCTGGCGGTGAACGTGTTCGGCGGCTGGCTCGTGCGGCGCTTCGTGCCGGCGCGCTGAGCGCCGCGTCGCGAGGGTTCGTGCCCGCGGGCGGGGCCAGCGTCAAACTGCGCGCCTCGAATACAAACGGCCGCACGCAGCGGCCGTTTTGCCCCACAGGCGCAAAATCGCCTCAGGTCATGCGGTTCTTCGCCAGCGGCGGATTCGCCGCGAAATACCGCTTGATGCCCTTCAGGATCGCGCTGGCCATCTGGTCGCGATAGGCGTCGTCGTTCAGGCGCCGCTCTTCGTCCGGATTGCTGATGAAGGCTGTCTCGACGAGGATCGACGGAATGTCCGGCGCCTTCAGCACGGCAAAGCCGGCCTGTTCGACCGAACCTTTGTGCAGCTTGTTGATGTCGCCGATCTCGTTGAGCACGAAGTTGCCGTAGCGCATCGAGTCGCGGATCTGCGCGGTGGTCGACATATCGAACAGCGCGCGATTCACCGAGGCGTCATCCGATTTGATGTTGATCCCGCCGATCTGGTCCGATGAGTTTTCCTTGTTCGCCATCCAGCGCGCCGCGGCGCTCGAGGCGCCGTGTTCCGACAGCGCGAATACCGACGAGCCGCGTGCGAGCGGCGTCGTGAACGCATCCGCGTGGATCGACACGAACAGGTCCGCGCCGACGCGCCGCGCTTTCTGCACGCGCACGTTCAGCGGCACGAAGAAATCGTCGTCGCGCGTCATCATCGAGCGCATGTTGGGCTGCGCATCGATCTTCGCGCGCAGCTTCTTCGCGATGTCGAGTGCGACGTGCTTCTCGTAGGTGCCCGCGCTGCCGATGGCGCCCGGGTCTTCGCCGCCGTGGCCCGGATCGATCGCCACGGTCAGCAGGCGCACCGTATTGCCCTTGCCCGACTTCGGCGAGGTGAAGGCGTAGGTGTCGTCGGTGCTGTCGTCGCCGCTGCCGTTGTTGGCCAGTGCGCTCGGCGGCGCCACCGGTTTGCTGGGCACGGGCGTCGGCGTCGGTGTCTGGGCGAGCGCATGTGGCGGTGGAACGGGCACCGGCGTTGTATGCACCGGCGGATGCGGCGCGTCAGGTGTGCCGCCGCTGTTCTGCGCGTAGCGGTCGAAGAACGCCTCGCTGTTGTCGGCGATGGGCGGTGTGGTGCCGGGGCCGCTCAGCGTCGTAGGCGGCGCGCTGTTCTCGTTGAGACGCTGCTGCTTGCGCTCGCTTTGCGCGATCAGGTCCATCAGCGGATCGGGTGCGACGGCGGGGTACAGGTCGAACACCAGCCGGTATTTGTACGAGCCGACCGGCGGCAGCGTGAACACCTGCGGTTTCACCGAACCCTTTAGGTCGAACACCATCCGCACCACATGCGGCTGATATTGGCCAACCCGCACCGCCTGAATCTGCGGATCGTTCGGCGTGATCTTCGAGACCAGGTCCTTGAGCGCCTGGTCGAGATCGAGGCCGTTCAGGTCCACCACCAGCCGGTCGGGATTTAGCAGCAATTGCTGGGTGTTCTGCAGCGGCTGATCGGATTCGATCGTCACGCGCGTGTAGTCGCGCGCCGGCCAGACCCGCACGCCGAGCACCGAGCTGGCCCAGGCGAGGCGCGGTGCGACGAGGCCGAGCACGAGCGACGAGGCACCGGCGCGCAGAATCTGCCGGCGCCGCCAGTTATGCGACGCCGTGGCGGCGGACTCGATCGAGCGAAATGGTTTGATTAACATCTTTCTAGACATGCCTTTCCTGATTCGCTGTAGGCTCGGGCAATCAGCAGCCGGCCGTCGCCGTCGACATCGAGCGAGAAAACAAGATCCGGCACGCCCAGCAGGCCGCCCGCGCGTTGCGGCCATTCGACGAGGCAAACCGCGCCGCTGTCGAAGTACTCGCGAAAGCCGGCGTCGGCCCATTCGGCCGGATCGGTGAAACGGTACAGATCGAAGTGATAGAGCTCAAGTTCCCCATCGGGTCTTTCGACCGCGTACGGCTCGACGAGCGTATAGGTAGGGCTGCGCACCCGGCCGGTGTGGCCGAGGCCGCGCAGCGTGGCGCGCACGAGGGTGGTTTTGCCGGCGCCGAGGTCACCGGTCAATTGCACCTGCAGGCCGTGGAAAGCAGCGTTGCCGCCGGGTGCCCGGTGCGCGGCGCGGCGCACGCTCTCGATCGCTGCCGCGAAACGCACGCCGAACGCATTGGTGGCGGCTTCGTCTGCGAGCGCAAAGTGGCGCTCGAGCAGGACGGCGGCGGACGGTTGGACCGAGAGATCGGAGTTGTCGGGCATTCTCGTAAAATGGCGTGATGAACCAAAGTACGGAGTCCCCCGTTTCCTGCACGCCTGCGTCCGATGACGATGCGCGTGCCGTGCGTTACCCGGATGAGGCGGCGCTGGCAGCGCTTGCCCTACGCATCAAGACGTGGGGCCGCGAACTAGGTTTCGGGGCGATCGGCATCAGCGACACCGATCTCTCCGCTGCCGAGGCGGGTCTCGCTGCTTGGCTCGAAGAGGGCTGCCACGGCGAGATGGATTATATGGCCAAACATGGGATGAAACGCGCGCGCCCCGCGGAGCTTGTGGCCCATACGCGACGGGTGATCAGCGCGCGGATGGCCTATTTGCCCGCTGATTTGCAAGCTCCTGCGCAACCTTTTCCGCAACCTCAGGCAGAGGATGGAACGGTGCTCGAAAGCGCGCTGCCGGAAGCGCGTGACTGGCGCGCCGACGAACATGCACGGCTTGCCGACCCGGGCGCCGCGGTGGTCTCGATCTACGCGCGCGGCCGCGACTATCACAAGGTGATGCGCAACCGCCTGCAGCAGCTCGCCGACAGAATCGAGGCGGAAATCGGCGCTTATGGGTACCGCGTCTTCACCGATTCGGCCCCGGTCCTCGAAGTCGAGCTTGCGCAGAAAGCCGGCGTCGGCTGGCGCGGCAAGCACACGCTGTTGCTGCAGCGCGACGCCGGCTCGCTGTTCTTTCTCGGCGAAATCTATCTGGATGTGCCGCTGCCGACCGACGCCGAGACCACACCGGCCGAGGCGCCGCAAACGCCGGGCGCGCACTGCGGCAGTTGCACGCGCTGTATCGATGCCTGCCCGACCGGCGCGATCGTCGCGCCCTACAAGGTCGATGCGCGCCGCTGCATCTCCTATCTGACCATCGAACTGAAAGGCAGTATTCCCCTGGATTTGCGGCCGCTGATCGGTAATCGTGTGTATGGCTGCGACGATTGCCAGCTCGTCTGTCCGTGGAACAAGTTTGCGAGGGCGGCGCCGGTTGCCGATTTCGACGTGCGTCACGGCCTCGATCGTGCGACGCTGGTCGAGCTGTTCGGCTGGAGCGCGGACGAGTTCGATACGCGCATGCAGGGCAGCGCGATTCGCCGCATCGGCTACGAAGCCTGGTTGCGCAATCTCGCGGTCGGCATGGGCAATGCGTTGCGCGCCGATCCGGCGAGCTTCACGGGCGAGGCGCGCGCGGCGATCGTCGAAGCCTTGCGCCGGCGTGTGGGCGATCCGTCGGCGCTGGTGCGCGAGCATGTCGCATGGGCGCTTGAAGCCGCCTAAGCCGGCGGCGTACAGTAGCGGAGTTCCGGCGCGGCAGCGAGCCGCGTCCGGGTTGGTTAAGCAAACCGGACCAGCACATCATGTTCAACGCAGTGATCGACGCGCCGTTCGGCAAGGTCGGCATTCGTCTCGAAGCCGACGCGGTGCGCGAGATCGTCTACTTGCCGGATTCGGTGGACAACATTGCACCCGATAGTCCACTCGCCAAAGAGGCCGCACAGCAGATCGAGCGTTATCTGGAGCGCGCCTCGGCGGGCTTCGACCTGCCGCTGGCCGCGGTGGGCACCGCGTTTCAGCAGCGCGTGTGGGCGGCGATCTGCGAGATCCCGCCGGGCGTGGTGCTGACCTATGGACAGCTCGCGAGGCAGGTGGGCAGCGTGCCGCGCGCAGTCGGCCAGGCGTGTGGCTCGAACTATTTCCCACTGGTGATTCCGTGTCACCGCGTGGTCGCGTCGAACGGCATTGGCGGCTTCGCGCATCACGCGGGCGACAACTTTTTCCGCAACGTGAAGCGCTGGCTGCTGGCGCACGAAGGCGTGCCCTACGCATGAGCGACACCATCCTTGCCGACGCCCCGGCGGCGTCTCCGTTGTTCGTGGCGAGCAGCGCCTCGATCGATGCGTTCTGCGACGCGCTGTGGCTCGAACACGGCCTGTCGCGCAACACGCTCGATGCTTACCGGCGCGACCTGCGTCTCTTTTGCGAGTGGCTCGCGCAGAGCCGCAACGCTTCACTCGATACCGCGAGCGAAGCGGATCTCACCGCGTATAGCGTGGTGCGGCAGAAAGACAAGTCGACCTCGTCGAACCGGCGGCTATCGGTGTTCCGGCGCTACTACGCATGGGCCGTTCGTGAGCATCGCGCCCAGGTGGATCCCACGCTGCGCATCCGCTCGGCCAAGCAGCCGGCGCGCTTTCCCGCGACGCTGAGCGAAGCCCAGGTCGAAGCGCTGCTCGGCGCGCCCGATATCGATACGCCGCTCGGGCTGCGCGACCGCACGATGCTGGAACTGATGTACGCGAGCGGCCTGCGCGTGACCGAACTCGTCACGCTGAAGACGGTGGAAGTGGGGCTCAACGAAGGCGTCGTACGGGTCATGGGCAAGGGCTCGAAAGAGCGCCTGATTCCGTTCGGCGAGGAGGCGCACGCGTGGATCGAGCGCTACTTGCGCGAGGCGCGTCCGGCGCTGCTGGGCGCTCGCGCGACCGATGCGCTGTTCGTGACCACGCGCGCCGAAGGCATGACGCGTCAGCAGTTCTGGAACATCATCAAGCGCCATGCCGCGGCCGCCGAGGTGCACGCGCCGCTCTCGCCGCATACGTTGAGACACGCGTTCGCGACGCATCTGTTAAATCACGGTGCCGATCTGCGCGTGGTGCAACTGCTGCTGGGCCACACGGATATTTCGACTACGCAGATCTATACGCACGTCGCGCGGGAGCGGCTGAAGTCGCTGCATGCGGCGCATCATCCGCGCGGGTGAGGTTGATCGGGCGCGGGAGCGTACTTTGGCGTGGTTGAAAACCATGCTGCGTTGCGGCTCGCGCGTTCATGAGTCCGTCTAAACCAGCTCGCGCAACCGGTGCTTGAGGATCTTGCCGGTCGAGGCGGCCGGCAGCACGGCAAGCGGGCGCACTTCGGCGGGACGCTTGTACGGTGCGAGACGTTCGCCGCACCAGGCAAGCAATTCAGCCGGCGTGACCTTGGCGCCGGCCTTCAGTTCGACAAAGGCGATCACTTCCTCGTTGCCTTGCACCGCGCGTCCGATCACCGCCGATTGCACGACCTCCGGGTGAGCGTTGAGCACATGCTCGACTTCCGCCGGATAGACGTTGAAACCCGAGCGGATGATCAACTCCTTGCTGCGCCCGGCGATGTGCAGCGCGCCGTCGGCGTCCTGACGCGCGAGATCGCCGGTTTTGAGCCAGCCCTCCGCGGTGATCGTGGCGCGCGTCTGCTCCGGATTGCGGTAGTAACCGAGCATGATGTTCGGACCACGCACCCACAACTCGCCGATTTCGCCTTGCGCGACATCGCTGCCCTCGGCGCTCACGAAGCGCACCTCGATGCCCGGAATCGCGTGACCGACGGAGCAATCGCTGCGCGGCGCATCCAGCATGGTTTGCGCGACCGTGGGGCTGCTCTCGGTCATGCCATAGCCGTTGTGCAGCGTCGTGCCATAGACGCTTTCGACCTGCGCCTTGAGCGCCGCGTCGAGCGGCGAGCCGCCCGAATAGGCGAAGCGCAGATGCGGCGCGGACCACGCATGGCCGTGGCTCTGCAGATGTTCGAGCAGCTTGGCGTGCATCGCGGGGACACCCTGAAAGATCGACACGCACTCTTCGGCGAGCGCGCGGCGCACCGCTTCCGGCACGAAACGCGGTGCGAGTCGCAAGGTGGCGCCCGCATACAGGCTGCCGAGGCATACCGAGGCGAACCCATAGACATGCGAGATGGGCAGGACGGCGTACACCACGTCGTGCGGACCGACACGGCGCAGGCTGCTAGACATCGCTGCGATAAACAGCAGATTGCGGTGCGACAGCATCACGCCTTTCGGTGAGCCGGTGGTACCGGTGGTGTAGATCAGCGCGGCGCATTGGCGCTCGCTGGCGTGCTCGATCGGCTCTGCTGCGACGGCGGCGTCGGCGGTATAGGACCACGCGCCGATATCCGGCGTGAGCGCGGGCGCCGCCACGGCGCCATGGCGTTGCGCATGCTGCTGCGCGTCGGGTGAGCTTTCGACGGCATAGGCCACGAGGCGCGGCTGCGCGTGCGCGCGGATCGCGTCGAGCTCGGCGGCGGACAGGCGCGCGTTCGACACCAGCGCCCATGCGTCGAGCTGCGCGGCGGCGAACAGCAGCACGATCTGCGCCACACTGTTTTCCGCGACGATCATCACCCGGTCGCCGCCGCGCACGCCTAGTTCGCGTAGCAGCGCCGCGGTCGCGTTCACAGCCTCGAGCAGTTGTGCGTTTGTCAGCCGGCGCGCGTCTTCGATCAGCGCGACATGCTGCGGATCGCGCGCCGCGGCGAGCGCCGGAATGTCGGCAATGCGGCGCGGTAACGCGGCCAGCAAGGCGGGCAGGTGGATGGTGCTGCGCGCTGGCGAGTCGTGGGTCAACGTTGTCTCCTTGAAACGATGGGGGTGCCTGATACGCGCTGCGCCCGGTGATTTCCGAACGATCGTGCCACAGCCCACGAGGGCGCACAATCGGCCGTTCGGCAAATAGCGGTTGCGCGAACTCGCCATTACAATGCGCCGATGAGCAAATCCAGACACGTCTCCGAGACGCCGGCAACGCAGTTTCTGCGCCGCCATAGCGTTGCCTTCGGGGAACACCCTTACGATTATGTCGAGCACGGCGGCACTGCGGAATCGGCGCGCCAGCTCGGCGTGGACGAGCACCAGGTCGTCAAGACGCTGGTGATGGAAGACGAGCACGCCAAGCCGCTGATCGTGCTGATGCACGGCGACCGCACCGTCTCCACCAAGAACCTCGCCCGGCAGATCGGCGCCAAGCGCGTCGAACCGTGCAAGCCCGAGGTGGCGAACCGGCACTCGGGCTACCTGATCGGCGGCACCTCGCCGTTCGGTACACGCAAGGCGATGCCGGTGTATGTGGAGTCGAGTATTCTCGAACTCGATAAGATCTGGCTGAACGGCGGGCGGCGCGGCTTTCTCGTCAGCATCGCGCCGCGTGTGCTCACCGAGTTGCTGGAAGCGCAGCCGGTGCAATGCGCGAGCGTCGACTGAGCGGGCTGCGCGCGGTCGCTGCGTTTGCTGTGGCCGCTGCGCATCCCGCCCGCCGCATGGGGGCGGGCAAACCCGAGGCGGCCCGGCGTTTTTCGGGCAACCCTCTACAAAAGTGGCTGGCTGCGGCGGGCCGGTTCGGTAGAATGTTCGCCGTTTCGTTCGTACCATGGGGCGCGTTGCGCACCTGTCGCGCTTTCCGATACCTATAAGAGTCCCCAGATGCAAAACCTGCTCGTCGCCTTCGTTGCCTATCTGATCGGTTCGGTGTCGTTTGCCGTGATCGTCAGTTCAGTGATGGGGCTGGCCGACCCGCGCTCGTACGGCTCGCAGAATCCCGGCGCTACCAATGTTCTGAGAAGCGGCAACAAGACGGCCGCGATTCTGACGCTGGTCGGCGATGCGTTCAAGGGCTGGCTCGCCGTCTGGCTCGTCAGCCATTTCGGCGCGCACTACGGCCTCGACGATACGGCGATCGCGCTGGCCGCGATCGCCGTGTTTCTCGGCCACCTGTATCCGGTGTTCTTCCGCTTCAAGGGCGGCAAGGGTGTCGCCACCGCCGCCGGCGTGCTGCTCGCCATCAATCCGGTGCTCGGTCTTGCCACGCTGCTGACCTGGCTGATCGTCGCGTTCTTCTTCCGCTATTCGTCGCTCGCGGCGCTCGTGGCGGCGGTGTTCGCGCCGCTCTTCGACGGCTTCCTGTTCGGCGCGAACATCATCGCGCTGGCGATCGTCGCCATGAGCTCGCTGCTGATCTGGCGCCATCGCGGCAATATTGCCAAGCTGATGGCGGGGCAGGAAAGCCGCATCGGCGGCAAGAAGAAGGCCGAGGCGCAGACAACTGCCAAGCGGCACTGAGGTTGCCTGCTGAAGCTGGTGACGTTACCGAAGGTGGGTGCTGGGGCTGCAGAAAGCGCCGCCGAGGCGGACGAGCCGGCCGGATGCGCCGCGATGACTGCCGGCTCGCGGCTCGCGGCTCGCTTGCGGGCGCCGCGGCTAGCGGTTTCAACGCGGTTGCAAAGCCCCGGCATCGCGCCGGGGCTTCCGGCGCCGCGCGCCTCAGCGCTTTAGTCGCGGAAGTTGTTGAAGTCGAGCGGCGTATCCGTGACATCCTTGCGCAGCAGTGCAATCACGCTCTGCAGGTCGTCGCGCTTGGTGCCCGAGACGCGCACGGCATCGCCCTGAATGCTCGCCTGCACCTTGATCTTGCTGTCTTTCACGAGCCTGACGATTTTCTTCGCCAGATCGCCCGACACGCCTTTTTTCACGGTGACGACCTGCTTGACCTTGTCGCCGCCGATCTTCTCGATCTTGCCGTAGTCGAGGAAGCGCACGTCCACGTTGCGCTTGGCCATTTTCGACACCATCACGTCCTTAACCTGGCTCAGCTTGAAGTCGTCGTCGGCGTAGAGCGTCAGTTCATGTTCCTTATGCTCGACACGCGCGTCCGATCCCTTGAAGTCGAAGCGGGTGGAAATCTCCTTGTTGGACTGCTCGATCGCGTTCTTGACTTCGATCATGTTGGCTTCGCAGACGACGTCAAACGATGGCATTGCTTTCTCCCAAAATAGTGCTGCGGTGCCTGGCGCTGCCGGACGGCTGCGCGAGACGCACTCGCTATAATCACGAACCGGACGTCATTTTACCGACGCCTTTCTCTTTTGCCCAAGGCCGCTGCGGATGACCGCCCGGCCTGCCGCAGATGGCCCTCACATTCCGATGTCCCTGATGTCCCAGTCCGACTCCCCGGTTTTCCTCAGCGGGTATCCGCTCAAGGCCCACAACACCTTTGGCTTCGATGTGCGCGCGCGGTTCGCGTGCCGTATCGAGCGCGAGGACCAACTGCTGGCCGCGGTGCGCGATCCGCGAGCCTCGGGTTTGCCGCGGCTGGTGCTGGGCGGCGGCAGCAACGTCGTGCTGAGCGGCGACTTCGATGGCCTCGTGTTGCTGGTGGCGCTGCGCGGCCGGCGTCTCGCGCGGGAAGACGATGATGCATGGTACGTCGAAGCGTCCGCCGGCGAGAACTGGCACGAGTTCGTGGCCTGGACCCTCGCGCAGGAGATGCCCGGGCTCGAGAACCTCGCGCTGATTCCGGGGACGGTTGGCGCCGCGCCGATCCAGAACATCGGTGCCTACGGCCTGGAAATGGGCGAACGCTTCGCTTCGCTGCGCGCAGTGGAGCTGGCGACCGGCGTGGTACACGAACTCGACGCGGCAGCCTGCCGGTTCGGCTATCGCGACAGTTTCTTCAAGCGCGAAGGGCGCGACCGCTTTGTGATTACGTCCGTCACCTTTCGCTTGCCGAAGGCGTGGGTGCCGCGCGCGAGCTATGCCGACATCGCACGCGAACTGGCCGCCGAGGGGCATGGTGACACATCGCCGAGCGCTCAGGCGATTTTCGACGCAGTCGTGGCGGTGCGGCGGGCAAAACTGCCCGACCCGGCGCAGCTCGGCAATGCGGGGAGCTTCTTCAAGAATCCGGTGCTCGACGCGGCGCAGTTTGAAGCGTTGCAGCGGCGCGAGCCGGAGGTGGTGTCATACCGGCAGGCCGACGGTGCGGTGAAGCTCGCGGCGGGCTGGTTGATCGACCGGTGCGGCTGGAAGGGACGCGCGATGGGCGCGGCGGCCGTGCATGACCGGCAGGCACTGGTGCTGGTGAATCGCGGCGGGGCGAGTGGGGCGGACGTGCTGGCGCTGGCGTGGGCGATCCAGCGCGATGTGCGCGAGCGGTTTGGGGTCGAGCTGGAGGTGGAGCCGGTTTGTTTGTAGGCGCCGGTTACTGGAGCCGACTGGGTGTCGCAAGAGATAAAAAAGGCGCCAGGAGTGATGATCCTGGCGCCTTTTTGCTGGCTGCTAGCATGGGGTTTGGGGCCGCTCAGCCTCGCTGCGTTGCCTTTGCATTTTGGCTTCGGCGCGCCCGCGGCGCTCAACTTCGCGCGGCGCGTAGGTTAGGTGACGCCTCTCAAGGAAACGCCGGGCAGCCCCACAAGTTTCCCGCCCCGAAGGAAGTCCCCTCGGGGGCCTGACGCGTGAGCGGCAGGTCTGGGGGCGCTCAGGAGCTAACCTCAGCGCGCCTCGTGCGGATATTCGCTCAGTGGTTCAGCTTGCCGAGCAACAAGAATTCCATCAAGGCCTTTTGGACGTGCAGGCGGTTTTCCGCCTCGTCCCAAACGACGCTTTGCGGCCCGTCGATCACCTCCGCGCTGACTTCCTCGCCACGGTGAGCCGGCAGGCAGTGCATGAAGAGCGCGTCAGGTTTGGCGCGCGCCATCATCTCGGCGTCCACGCACCAGTCGGCAAATGCCGTCTTGCGCGCTTCGTTTTCCGCCTCGAAGCCCATGCTGGTCCAGACGTCAGTGGTGACGAGGTCCGCCCCGGCGCAAGCCTCGTTCGGATCGTCGAACTCTTCGAAGAACGGCGTGCTTTCCGCTGCGACCATGGCGTGGTCGAGCCTGTACCCCGGCGGGGTGGACAGGCGCAGCTTGAAGCCGAGAATCTGCGCCGCTTCGATCCAGGTGTACAGCATGTTGTTGGCGTCGCCGACCCATGCCACCGTCTTGCCGCGAATCGGGCCGCGATGCTCGTAATACGTGAAGACGTCGGCCAGCACCTGGCAAGGGTGGTACTCGTTGGTCAGGCCGTTGATGACCGGTACGCGCGAGTTCTCGGCAAAGCGCTTGAGGATGTCCTGGCCGAAGGTGCGGATCATGATGATGTCCACCATGCGCGAGATCACCTGCGCCGCGTCTTCGAGCGGCTCGCCGCGACCCAGTTGCGTATCCCGCGTGCTCATGAACACCGCGTGGCCGCCCAACTGGAAGATGCCCGCTTCGAACGACAGGCGCGTGCGCGTCGAGTTCTTCTCGAAGATCATCGCCAGCGTGCGGTCGTGCAGCGGGTGGTAGGTCTCGTAGCTCTTGAATTTGCGCTTCAGAATGCGTGCGCGTTCCAGCACGTACTCGTAGTCTTCCAGCGAGAAATCGTTGAACTGCAGGTAGTGGCGAATTTTCTTGGCGGTCATAAAACAAATACGGCGGTTTCACCCGGCGAAATTGCCGGACTGTGCCGCCGTCGTTTGTGGTAACTCTAGGCAGCATAAAGGATTTTGCCCCGTTTGACGAGCTAGCCAGAAGGCCTGACGAGCATTCCGGCATGAACGTGGGAACCTTGGCTGGATTCTTGTGTGCAGTGCGGAAAAAGGTCCGCTGCGCTATAATCGCGGGGTTTCCAAAAGCCCAGCAGACAGGCTCCGTGCTTGCGGAACACGGCTCGCGTGCCCGGAAAGCCTTTCCTCGCGGCGCGCCGTCGTGACGATTGCCGAGGTGGCCCTGACCGGCGCTGTGGCACCCGCGGACTTCGTGCCCGGGGTCGTTTATACGGCGGCTTGAGTGAGCCGGTCAGGCAAGCCGCATTCGCTGGCGTTTTGCTGGGCAGTCACACAGGTATCCCTACATGGCCGAAGCAGCTCCAACCGAATATTTCATTCAGGGCATTACCAAGAGCGGTAAGAAGTTTCGGCCGAGCGACTGGTCGGAGCGACTCGCTGGGGTGATGTCCATGTTCGGGCCGGGTGCGAAAAAAGGACCGAACGCCTACATGCAGTACTCGCTTTACGTTCGCCCTACGATGCTCGACGATCTCAAGTGCGTCATCCTCGATTCGCGGTTGCGCGATATCGAGCCGATGGCATTCGATTTCGTCATGAACTTCGCGAAGGACAATGACCTTGTGGTGACCGAGGCCTGCGAGCTGCCTCCCGACCACGGCACGCAACAGGCGCTCAAGGCTAAGTAACAAGGAAGCTTGCCGCGACCCAGGCAACAACGAAACTGGGGCAGCATGGTGAATGGAAGCGATAAAACCCGCGAGAGCGGGTTTTTTTACGCCCGGCAGGCCGAGGGAGTGGCCTGCCGGGCCAAACAAAAAAGCCCGCCTAAGCGGGCTTTCATGCTGCAGCGGAAACAGGAGGTAGCCCACCGAAGCGGGCCGACCGGATTTACTGCGCTGCGGGCGCTTGCAGACCCTTGATGGCTGCAGCGAGGCGGCTCTTATGGCGAGCTGCCTTGTTCTTGTGAACGATTTTCTTGTCGGCGATGATGTCGATCGTCTTCGACGACGCCAGGAAGATCTCAGCGGCCTTAGCCTTGTCGCCGGCGTCGATCGCCTTGCGAACGGCCTTGATTGCCGTGCGGAACTTCGAGCGCAGCGCCGAGTTGTGCGAGTTTGCTTTCGCGGCCTGACGGGCGCGCTTGCGTGCTTGTGCGGAGTTAGCCATGACGGTTCCTTATCCTGTTCCTGTTTCCAGTACCTGACCTTCAAGTGGCCGGGCGCTGCTTTTAGATCGAACCCTTGGAAGCGATTGCCCAAGAGCGCAAAAAATGTCGAGATTACTGATTCAACTACGCGAAATCAGGCCCGTTTCAGCAGGCATCGAGAGCGTGTTTAGGGCGCACTCACATGCTCTTCGAAAATTGAGCGAGCTTCGAAACCGGCGATTATAGCAACAAAAACAGGCACGTGGCAAACGGAAACATGCGATTCGGCCAATGAATTGTCCCGCCTGGTTGGTGTGGCGCTGGCCGTTTAGAGCATGGCGCAGAGGGCAGGCAACCGGCCCGGCGCCGGAAAACGCGCCGAAGCCCGTCGCCAACCTGCTCGGAATGTGCTCCGAAGCGAACGTCTGCGCCAGAAATCGGTCCGATTCGCGTCCCGGCTCGTCGTCCGTACTTGCGGCACCCGTATAATAAGCGCCCCATGAATCTATTCCGAGCCCTGCTGACGGTCAGCGGCTTCACGCTGCTGTCGCGCGTGACCGGACTGGCCCGCGAAACGTTGATCGCCCGTGCGTTCGGCGCCAGCCAATTCACCGACGCGTTCTACGTCGCCTTTCGCATTCCCAATCTGCTGCGCCGGATTTCCGCGGAGGGTGCGTTCTCGCAGGCGTTCGTGCCGATTCTTGCCGAGTTCAAGAACCAGCAGGGGCACGACGCGACCAAGGCGCTCGTCGACGCCACCTCGACGGTGCTCGCCTGGGCGCTGGCGATCCTGTCGCTGATCGGCGTCGTTGGGGCCTCCGGCGTGGTGTTCGTGGTCGCGTCGGGTCTCGCGCATGACGGCCAGGCGTATCCGCTCGCCGTCGCGATGACGCGCATCATGTTCCCGTACATCGTATTCATCTCGCTGACGTCGCTGGCCTCGGGCGTGCTGAATACTTACAAGAACTTTTCGCTGCCGGCCTTCGCGCCGGTGCTGCTGAACGTCTCGTTCATCGTCGCGGCTGTGTTCGTCGCGCCGCATATGAAGACGCCGGTCTATGCGCTCGCCTGGGCGGTGATTGTCGGCGGCGTGCTGCAGTTCCTCGTGCAGTTGCCCGGTCTCAAGAAGATCGAGATGGTGCCGCGCATCGGCTGGAACCCGGTGCGCGCGCTCGCGCATCGCGGCGTCAAGCGCGTGCTCTCGAAGATGGTGCCGGCGATGTTCGCCGTCTCCGTCGCGCAAATCAGCCTGATCATCAATACGAACATTGCCTCGCGCATCGGACCGGGCGCCGTCTCGTGGATCAACTACGCCGACCGGCTGATGGAATTCCCGACTGCGCTGCTCGGCGTCGCGCTCGGCACGATTTTGCTGCCGAGCCTCTCCAAGGCGCACGTCGATGCCGACCCGCACGAGTACTCGTCGCTGCTCGATTGGGGCCTGCGCGTCACTTTCCTGCTCGCCGCGCCGAGCGCGATCGCGCTGTTTTTCTTCGCTGAGCCGCTCACCGCAACGCTGTTTCACTATGGCAAGTTCGACGGCCACTCGGTCGTGATGGTGGGGCGTGCGCTGGCGGCGTACGGGGTCGGGCTGATCGGGCTCATCCTCATCAAGATTCTCGCGCCGGGCTTCTATGCCAAACAGGACATCAAGACGCCGGTGAAGATCGGGATCGGCGTGCTGGTCGTTACGCAGTTGAGCAACTTCGTCTTTGTGCCGATCTTTGCACACGCAGGGTTGACCCTCAGCGTCGGGCTCGGCGCCTGTGTGAACGCCCTGCTGTTGTTCATCGGCTTGCGCCGGCGCGGCATCTATATGCCGTCGAGCGGCTGGCTGGTTTTCTTCGTGCAAATGATCGGCGCATGTCTCGTGCTCGCAGGCGTCATGCACTGGTTCGCCATCAGCTTCGACTGGATCGGCCTGCATGCCCAGCCGCTCGCACGCATCGTGTTGTTGGCTGCGTGCCTCGTGCTGTTTGCTGCGCTATATTTCGGTATGCTCTGGCTGATGGGCTTCAAATACGCGTATTTCAGAAGGCGAGTGAAGTGATCACGACGACGCGGGTTCTCGACTATTTCAGTACGCTGGTCGCCGAAGACGACAGTCTGCCCCTGACCGAGGCAGCGCTCTCGCTGGCACAGGACGCTTACCCCGATCTCGATCTGCAAGGCGCGCTCGCCGAGATCGACGAACTGGTGGTGCGCCTGCAACGCCGCATGCCGGCAGACGCCGACATCAAGCAGAAAGTCGGCATTCTCAATCGCTTTTTCTTCCGCGAGCTGGGTTTCGGCAGCAACCTCAACGATTACTACGATCCCGACAACAGCCATCTGAACGTGGTGCTGAAACGGCGCCGCGGCATTCCGATTTCGCTGGCCGTGCTGTATCTGGAGATGGCCGAGCAGATCGGCGTTCCGGTGCGCGGCGTGTCGTTTCCCGGTCATTTCCTGCTGCGTGTGACGACGCCTGATGGCGACGTGATGCTCGATCCGACCACCGGGCACTCGCTCTCGGAGTCGGAGATGGTCGAGATGCTCGAGCCGTATGTGGCGTCGGCGGGCGAGTCGGTCAGCCGCGCCTTGCGCATGCTGCTGCAGCCGGCCACGCGCCGCGAGATCATTGCGCGCATGCTGCGCAACCTGAAGGCCACCTATCTTCAGACGGAACGCTGGCAGCGCCTGCTAGGCGTGCAGCAGCGACTGGTGATTCTGTTGCCCGAGAGCATCGAGGAAGTGCGCGACCGCGGTTTCGCTTATGCGCGGCTCGACTATCTGCGTCCGGCGCTCGAAGATCTGGAGCGTTACCTGGGCGACCGGCCCGATGCCGACGATGCGACGGTCGTCGAGTCGCAGTTGCACGAGTTACGCCAGCGCACGCAGCATAACGATCGGGACTAACCCAACCAGGAAAAGCAGAACGCCTGCGATGCGCATCGAGCGCGTCGCAGGCGTTTAATTTGTCTGCCGTCAATCGTGCAGGGTGCATCATCATCGTGCCTCGGGCAACTGAGCAGCGCGCCACCCGAGGCACGGCGAGCAAGCCGGATTACTTCGGCTGCATCCGGATCGCGCCGTCGAGGCGAATCACTTCGCCGTTGAGCATCGGATTGTCGAAGATCTGCTTGGCGAGCATCGCGTATTCCACCGGCTTGCCGAGGCGCGGCGGGAACGGCACCATCGCGCCGAGCGCGTCTTGCACTTCTTGCGGCATGCCGAGCAGCATCGGCGTTTCGAAGATGCCGGGGGCAATCGTCATCACGCGGATCGCGTTGCGCGACAGATCGCGTGCGATCGGCAGCGTCATGCCGACCACGCCGCTCTTCGAGGCTGCATACGCGGCCTGGCCGATCTGGCCGTCGAACGCCGCCACCGATGCGGTGTTGATGATCACACCGCGCTCGCCGCCGGCATTCGGCTCGTTCTTCGCCATCGCCGCAGCGGCGAGGCGGATCATGTTGAATGTGCCGATCAGGTTGATCGAGATGGTCCGGGTGAACGAGTCGAGCGGATGCGGGCCGTCCTTGCCGACGGTCTTGATGGCCGGCGCGACGCCCGCGCAGTTGATCAGCCCGCGCAGCGTGCCGAGCTGCGTCGCGGCAGAGACCGCCTGGGTGGCGTCGTCTTCGCGGCTCACATCGCATTTCACGAACACACCGCCCAGTTCCTGCGCGAGCGCGGTGCCGGCGTCCTGATTCAGGTCGGCGACCACGATCTTGCCGCCTTCCGCGGCGAACAGGCGCGCCGTGGCGGCGCCAAGGCCCGATGCACCGCCGGTGATCAGGAATACGTTGTCACGAATCTCCATGTCTTCTCCTTCAATTCAGTTCAGTAACCGTCAGGATCGAATATCTTTTCGATGGTCGATTGTAACGGCTGTGCTGCAGCGCGGAAAGCGAAAGGGAGGGGCATTTGCACCGGTGTGGTGCGTTGACGAGTCGCTCGATTTGTTCTGGATAACTGAGCAAGTTGGCTGTGGCGAGAACGGCAAGCAGGGTCGGCTGCGGATTGCATACTGACCTGCGCGGCAGTGTCGCGCTTTGAATCAACCCGCATTTCGAGGCGGCGATAAAAAACCCGCCCAGATGGGCGGGTTTTGCCGAAGCGGATCTCACGCCTTGCCGGGCGAGCGGTGCAGCCTTGATCGTGGCCTCGCTCGCCAGTTAACGCCAGCCGCCTTACTTCAATGCGTCGAACACACGCGTGCGGATTTCATCGACGCTGCCGAGGCCGGAGATCGCGCGGTACTGCGGCGCCTTCAGGCTGCTCGCTGCATCGCCGTGGCTGGCCCATGTGTTGTAGTACTCGATCAGCGGCTTGGTTTGTGCGACATACACGTCCAGACGCTTCTTGACCGTTTCTTCCTTGTCGTCGTCGCGCTGGATCAGCGGTTCGCCCGTGACGTCGTCGACATTCTCGACCTTCGGCGGGTTGAACTTGACGTGATAGGTACGGCCCGACGCAGCGTGCACGCGACGGCCGCTCATCCGCACGATGATCTCTTCAAACGGCACGTCGATTTCCAGCACGTAGTCGATCGCGACGCCCGCCTGCTTCATGGCTTCCGCTTGCGGCAGCGTGCGCGGAAAACCGTCGAACAGATAGCCGTTCGCGCAGTCCGCTTCTTTCAGACGCTCTTTGACGAGGTTGATGATCAGCTCGTCCGACACCAGTTCGCCCGCGTCCATGAAACGCTTCGCTTCAACGCCGAGCGGCGAGCCGGCCTTGACGGCCGCGCGCAGCATGTCGCCGGTGGAAATTTGCGGAATGCCGAACTTTTCCTTGATGAAAGTCGCCTGAGTGCCCTTGCCCGCTCCGGGAGCACCCAACAGGATCAAACGCATGTGATATCTCCAGATCTATGTGAATTCTTGCGTGGCGCGACGCTTGAAGCTCATCTTGCTAGCTTGTCTGCGCGTTGGTTTCAGGGGGCCCGCATCGAACTGGCCGCGGTGCGCCTCGCGCTGCACGTTAATGACGACGGCGCTGCAAGGGGACAACGGGACGACCGGACAAACCCTGACGAACGATCATTGCAGATGGTGCGCACAACCGTTTGATTATGCCATGGGTTTTTACGCTGACGGATCGAATAACGACCTTACGCGGGCGAGGTCGGCGGCCGTGTCGACGCCCGGCAGGGGCACGTCGTCGGTGACGAGGACCGCAATCCGCTCGCCATGCCACATCGCACGCAACTGTTCGAGCGCCTCGGCCTGCTCGATCGGCGAGAGCGTGAGCGATGGATAGGAGCGCAGAAACTTTGCACGATATGCATACAGGCCGATATGCCGGTAGACCGTCGCGGGAGCAGGCGGCGCGGGCATGGCGGCGATCTCGGGCCAGTGCGGCTGGTAGGCGTCGCGAGCCCACGGGATCGGCGCGCGCGAGAAGTAGAGCGCCACGCCGCGCGCGTCGAGGACGACCTTGACGACGTTCGGATTGAAGATCTCGGTGGGGTCGCTGATCGGGTGCGCCGCCGTCGCGATGGCGCAGCCGGGGTTGGCGGCGAGGTGCGACGCAACGCCGCACACCAGCGCGGGATCGATCAGCGGTTCGTCGCCCTGCACGTTGACGACGATCGTGTCGTCGCTCCAGCCGAAATGCGCGGCCACTTCCGCGAGACGGTCGGTGCCCGACGGATGGTCGGCGCGCGTCAGTATGGCTTCGATGCCGTGTTGGCGTGCGACCTCGAGGACCGCCTGCGCATCCGATGCAATCAGCACCTGCTGTGCGCCCGAGGCGAGCGCGCGTTCCGCGACGCGCACGACCATCGGCTTGCCGCCGATGTCGGCGAGCGGCTTGTTGGGCAGACGGGTCGACGCGAGCCGTGCCGGAACCACGGCAATGAACGGCGGTGCGGCGGGGACGGTGGCGGGATGGGCTTGAGTCATCGGGAAGGCGGCGGCAAGACCGCAACAAGACGCGGAAGAAGGCGCGCGAACCGGGGGCGCACGCCGACGAAAACGACTGGAGCGGCTAAGCCGCTCCGCAGGCAAGCTGGCGTAAGGTGCAGAGGCCGGCTAAGGCCTGTTGACTACAGTGGTGACCGCAGCCGTGGTGTCACGCGCCAGGCGCCGGATTGCTGGCCTCAGGATTCAACGGCTCGACCGGCGTGCCCTCGACTGTCTGACGGGCTTCGTCCACCAGCATCACGGGGATGCCGTCGCGGATCGGATACGCCAGCTTGTCTGCGTTGCAGATGAGCTCCTGTGCCGAACGATCGTAGCTGAGCGGGCCCTTGCAGATCGGGCAGACGAGAATTTCAAGCAGGCGAGCGTCCACGGACTTTCTCCACAACTAATTCAATGAGGCGATGATCGAGCGCGGCTTCAACCGGGACAACCCAGATGCGCGCATCGTGCCAGGACCCCAATTTTACCGCATCCTTTTCGGTGATCAGGATCGCATCCGCATCGACAGCGGCGAACGGATTGCTGCTGAACGCATAGTGATCCGGCAGGGCACGGGTCTCAGGCGTGAGGCCCGCGGCGCGCAAGGTCGCGAAAAAACGCTCAGGCGAGCCGATGCCGGCCGCGGCCAGCACCCGGTCGCCGCTGAATTGCGCGAGCGGGCGGCGCAGTGCCGGATTGCCCAGATGCCACGCGTCGCCGGGCGTGAGGGCGAGCGCGAAGGTGTTGGGCCAGGGCGGCAGCGTCCGTTCGTATGGGTTGTTGATCAGCGTCGCATCGCGGCGGCGCGACAGCGGCTCGCGCAACGGACCGGCCGGTAGCAGAAAGCCGTTGCCGCCGAGCCGATGGTCGAACACCACCAGTTCGGCGTCGCGGGCGAGGCGGTAGTGCTGCAGGCCGTCGTCGCTGACGATCACGTCGACATCGCGATGCGCGGCGCACAGCGCCCGCGCGGCGGCCACCCGGTCCGGACAGACCCAGACCGGCGCGCCGGTGCGGCGGGCGATCAACAGGGGTTCGTCGCCGGCGTCCTGCGGCGCCGAGGCGGGCGTGACCGGCGTCGGCCGCTTGATTTGCGCGCCATAACCGCGCGAGACGACGCCGGGCTGGAAGCCGGCGCCCCGTAGCGCCTCGACCAGCGCGATCACGGTTGGCGTCTTGCCGGTGCCGCCGACCGTCACGTTGCCGACCACCACCACCGGCACGCCGACGCGTTGCGCCTTGAGCCAGCCGAGCGCAAAGGCCGCGCGACGCGCGGCGGCGATCGCGCCGAACACGCAGGCGAACGGCAGCATCGCCCAGGCCAGCGGGCCGCGCTGTTGCCACTCGCGGGCAAGACGCGTTTCGAGTTGGGCTTTGACTTCGCTCATGAGGACAATGCCGGTGCGCACAGCGGATGCGGCATCGCTTCAGGTGACGCGATACACGGGACAAGTATCAACGCGTTTCTCCGGGCGGGACGAACGGGACAGGGCGCACGCCGCACGCGTCGTACGCCGCGCATGATGCCCTTGAAACCCGGCACTCTAGCGCGCGAGCGTCGTGCGCCGCAAGTCGCGTCGGTTGCACCCGGTGGCCCGATGGCGGCGATGCGTGCCTCGGCAGCCTGTGGATAACTTTGTGGAGAACCTGCCGTCGACGAGGCTGGAAAGGCCATTCCGCGCGGGTCTTGTCGGTATGCATTGATACTAACAACATATAAAAACTTTTTAAATCAATGGGTTAACTCGATGCAACTGGGCTCTCCACGCGCTTTGGCAACGCTTCGTAAGCTTCTCCTGGCATGTGGACACTTTTAACAATTCGTACAACACGCTGGACGCGGATGGCCGCTCGGTCTATCGTCTGTCCGGCCTGTCATCCCTATTCTTCGCATGAACTCCGAAAGTCCTTTTTCGTCGCCGTCCACGCCGGGTGGCGAGGTCGTGGTGCCGGTGTCGGCGCTCAATCGCGCCATTGGCGCGATGCTCGAACGCTCGTTTCCGCTCGTCTGGGTGGCGGGGGAAGTGTCGAATTTCACGCGCGCCGCGAGTGGCCACTGGTATTTCTCGATCAAGGATGCCCAGGCGCAGATGCGCTGCGTGATGTTTCGCGGCCGCGCGCAGTACGCCGAGTTCACGCCGCGCGAAGGCGACCGGATCGAGGTGCGCGCGCTCGTCACGATGTACGAGCCGCGCGGCGAGCTGCAGCTCAATGTCGAAGCGGTACGCCGTACCGGACAAGGACGGCTGTATGAAGCGTTTCTGAAGCTCAAGGCGCAGCTCGAAGCTGAAGGGCTGTTTGCCGCCGAGCGCAAGCGACCGTTGCCGGCGCATCCGCGCGCAATCGGCATCGTCACCTCGTTGCAGGCTGCCGCGCTGCGCGACGTGCTGACTACCCTGCAACGCCGTGCGCCGCATATCCCGGTGATCGTCTATCCCGCGCCGGTGCAGGGCGTGGGCGTGAGTGCGAAACTCGCGGCGATGGTCGAGACGGCCAACGCACGGCGCGAGATCGATGTGCTGATCGTGTGCCGTGGCGGCGGTTCGATTGAAGACCTGTGGGCCTTCAACGAAGAGGTGCTGGCGCGGGCGATTGCCGAAAGCCGCGTGCCGGTCGTGAGCGGCGTCGGTCACGAAACCGATTTCACGATTGCCGACTTCGCCGCCGACGTGCGCGCGCCGACTCCGACCGGCGCGGCTGAACTCGTCAGTCCGCAACGCGTGCTGTTGCTGCGCGATCTCGATCACCGGCACGCAACCCTTGCACGCGGCTTTGGCCGCATGATGGAGCGGCGCGCGCAACAACTCGACTGGCTGGCGCGCCGGCTGGTCTCGCCCTCCGAGCGGCTCGCGCGGCAACGTACGCACTTGCAGCAGCTCAGCGTGCGGCTTGGGTCCGCGGGCGCGCGGCCAGTGCGTGATGCAAGAGCACGTTTTTCGCTGCTGCAGATGCGCTGGCAGCACTGGCGTCCGGACCTGGCTGCGCATCACGCGGCACTGAACTCATTGGCACAGCGTCTTGACGGCGCGGTATTGCGTCAGCACGAACGGCATACGGCACGCGTGACCACGCTGGCCGCACGTCTTGAGGTGCTGAGTCCGCAGCGCACCCTCGAACGTGGTTACGCGGCTGTGCTCGATGCGCAGAACGGTCGCGCGGTGCGTGCGCCGGCCTCGTTGAAGCCCGGGCGGCGGCTCACCGTGCACCTTGCCGAAGGTGCGGCGGATATCACGCTCGCCGATGTGCAGGCCCGTCTTGCAGACGGGTTCTGAGAACCTTCTGGCGTTGCACTTTTGACCGTGACGATGGCATGGCGCGAGCACTAATTACGTCCACTGGGCGGCCTTTCCACGCATGCCTGACATAAAGTCCGCTGGTTTGCGGGGTTATTCCAACTCGCCTACAATCGAGTGCTCCACAGCGTTATCCGCAGACTCCCCCACACACAGATAGAAGGAAAGCACCATGGAACATACGCTCCCGCCGCTGCCGTTCGCGAAAAACGCACTCGTTCCGCATATGTCGGAAGAGACGCTCGAGTTTCACTATGGCAAGCACCACCAGACCTATGTGACCAACCTGAACAATCTGATCAAGGGCACGGAGTTCGAGAACCTGTCGCTTGAAGAGATCGTCAAGAAGGCATCGGGCGGCATCTTCAACAACGCTGCGCAAATCTGGAATCACACGTTCTTCTGGAACAGCCTCTCGCCGCAAGGTGGCGGTGCACCGTCGGGCGCACTCGGCGACGCGATCAACGCGAAGTGGGGCTCCTATGACAATTTCAAGGCCGAGTTCGCGAAGACCGCAGTCGGCACGTTCGGCTCGGGCTGGGCATGGCTCGTGAAGAAGGCAGACGGCTCGCTCGACCTCGTCTCGACCAGCAACGCTGCTACGCCGCTGACCACCGACGCGAAGGCACTGCTGACGATCGACGTGTGGGAGCACGCGTACTACATCGACTATCGCAACGCACGTCCGAAGTTTGTCGAAGCGTTCTGGAACATCGTGAACTGGGACTTTGCTGCGAAGAACTTCGCGTAAGGTTTCAGGCGGTGCGGCGTGACCGTTCAGGTTGAACAGTCCGTACGCTGCGCCGCATGCAGGCTTGGTCCGTTAGTGACAGTGAGAGCCCTCCAGCGTGAGGGCTTTCTGTTTTTCGGGCATTGCAGTTTGCCATTTACGGCAAACTCGCCGGCGCCGCCGTTACTTCGTTGCTCCACTCAGCGCGACTCGAATGAGTTGCGCTGAGTGGTGGGGGCGTCACGTTGCTAACTGGCTGCGTACGACTGCGGGCTTATTCGGCATCCGAAGTTGCTGCCGCCTTGCGCGGCCGACGGCTGCGGGCGGTGGATTTGCGCGCGGTCTTGCGGGCAGCGGGTTCTTCCGCAGCAGGACGAGCAGGCGCCTCTTGCGGCACATCGCTTTCGGACGCGGCTTCAACCGGTTTTACCGCAGCCTTCTTCGTCTTCTTGGCCGCCGCTGGTTTTCGGTTGCCGCGTCCCTTACGCCGCGTTTCCTGATTGCCCTGCGCTTCGCCCGATTCACCCGCTTCGCCCACTTCGACGGCCGGTTCCGGCTCTGTGGCAAACAACTCGGGTTGGGCAACCGTTTCCGCTTGCTCCTCTTCGGGCTCGTCGTACGCGAAGGGCGAACGGCCACCGTGGTTGAAGAGAACCTCGTCCTGTTCAACGGAAAGCGCTTGTGCCTCGTGATGGCCGGCACCCGTTTGTTCGTCACGCGTTGCAGCAGGTGATTCGCGTTCCGTCTTGCGGTTGCCGCGACCGCGGCGGCGTGCATCCTGCTTGCGGCCCGCTTCCGGCGGCTGGGTCGATTTCGCCGGCCGTCCGGAGTGTTCCGCTTGTGCTGGTTGCGCCGCTTCCGTAGAGAGCGGCTCCTGAGCCTGTTCAACCGGTTCGCTTACCGCCTCGCCGCCCGTCGTCACAACGGTGCTGCGATACACATACGCGCCCGACTTCTCGTCACGGCCGAACTCGAGCAGGCCGCGCGCCTGTGCTTCTTCAAGCAGATTGCCGAAGGCGCGAAAGCCGTAATACGTTTCGTTGAAATCCGGCTTGCGTCGCTTGATGGCGTTTTTCAGCACCGAGGCCCAGATCTTGCCGCTGTCGCCACGCTCCGAAGCGAGTGCATCGAAGGTCTGCACGGCGATTTCGACCGCTTTGGTCCGGCGTGTTTCCAGGTCTTCCTTGGGGCGCTTTTCTTCATTCGGCGCCTGCTTGGCGGCAGTAGTTGCGGGCTGCTGCGCCGGACGCGCCGTTTCGCGCTTGACCACGCTGCGTTGACTTTCGCGCACCAGGTCGTCGTAGAAAATGAATTCGTCGCAATTGGCGATCAGCAGGTCGGACGTGGATCGCTGCACGCCCACGCCGATCACCTGTTTGGCGTTCTCGCGCAGCTTGGAGACCAGCGGCGAGAAGTCGGAGTCGCCGCTGATGATGACAAACGTGTTGACGTGCGATTTGGTGTAGCAGAGATCGAGCGCGTCGACGACGAGACGAATGTCCGCGGAATTCTTGCCTGACTGGCGCACGTGCGGAATTTCGATCAACTCGAAGTTGGCCTCGTGCATGGTGCCCTTGAAGCTCTTGTAGCGCTCCCAGTCGCAATACGCCTTCTTGACGACGATGCTGCCCTTGAGCAGCAGGCGTTCGAGCACCAGCTTGATGTCGAATTTCTCGTACTTCGCATCGCGTACGCCAAGGGCGACGTTTTCGAAGTCGCAGAACAGCGCCATGCTGATGGTTTCGTTGGGTGACGCCATGTATTTCTCCAGTGAGGCAACCGTCGAATTCGACGGATCGCGATCATGATAGCGATTCCTGTGGCGGGTTTCCTGTCTTGCCTCCTTTTCTCGATACATCGCCCCGCGTCGAAGTAAACGTGCCGACTTCGCCATTTATTTCCGACTTTTGGCTACTTACAACTACTCCCGTCGCCCGATTCCAAGGATCCGGCGGCATCCATGCAAGCGGAGTTAAACGCGCTCGCAGCCCCGCATCGCGTGCTGGGCTTGCGGTGTTATCGAGTCAACGGCACAAGCGGGAGACAGGTTCGTATGAATCAACCAGAAACGATCAACGTGGCCGGCGGCGGCGCGGGTATCGAGGTCGAGAGTCACTCGATCGACTACATTCCCCAGGCGGAACGGCATGCCCGCCTCGGCAGCCAGGGACCGTTCTGGTTCCTCGGCAACTTCCATTTCTTCACCATTTCGATCGGCTTTGTCGGTCCCGGCATGGGACTGTCGGCGGGTTGGACCACGCTCGCGGGCGCATTGGGGATCATGTTCGGCACGATCTTCATGGCCTTTCACGGCTCGCAGGGGCCGGAGATGGGCTTGCCGCAGATGATCCAGTCGCGCGCGCAGTTCGGCTATCGCGGCGTGATTCTCGCGTTGCTCGCCACGCTGTTCGTGTTCGTCGGCTTCAATGTCGTCAACGTTTCGCTGATCACCGATGGCCTCAAGCATGTATTCGGCCTCGATGCGACGCTGGCCGCCGTGGTGGCGATCGTCGCGGGCGCGCTGCTGTCGATCTATGGCCACGATCTGATGCACAAGGCGTTCAAATGGGCGCTGATCGTGACGTTGCCGCTGTATACGCTGGTGACGCTCGCGCTGATGTTCGGTGTGGGCCACGGCGCGGCGGTTGCAGCAACTGCGGCGGCGCCAGCGCCAACGCCTGGCTTCAACTGGATTGCCTTCGCCACCCAGTTCGCCATCGGCGCGAGCTACAACATCTCGTATGCACCGTACGTGTCCGACTATTCACGTTATCTGCCGAAGCACACCAGCCGGCGCAAGCTGATCACCGCGATCTTTCTCGGTGCATCGCTCTCGGGGGCGTGGATGATCGGCCTCGGCGCGTGGCTCGCACAACAACTGAAGGCGGAAGATGCCCTGGTCGCCTTGAATCAGGTGGGTTCGTCGCTGGCGCCGGGCCTGGGTCATGTGATCGTGATGGTTTCGGTGGCGGGCTTCCTGCCGATCATTGCCCTTAACACCTACAGCGCGATGTTGACGCTGCTGACCGGCGTCGATTCGATCCGCAAGATCAAGCCGACACGCGGCTCACGCGTGCTGTCGATCATCGCAATCAGCGCGGCGGTGCTGGTCTGCGTGCTGGCGATCAAGGGCAACGGCATTGCGTTGCTCAATACGTTCCTCGTGTTGATGCTGTATTTCCTCGTGCCGTGGACGGCGGTCAATCTGGTCGACTACTTCTTCGTGCGCAAGGGACGTTACGCGATTGCCCATTTCTTCACGCCCAAGGGCATCTACGGTGCCTGGCAGATGCGCGGCATCGCCGCCTACGTCATGGGGTTCGCGGCGATGATTCCGTTCTTTTATGTGTATGACGCCGAGGCGCAGAAAGAGGTGTTCGTCGGCTACGTTGCGCGGTTGCTGGGCGGGGTGGATATCGCGTGGCTGGTCGGGCTGATCGTCGCGGGCGGCGTGTACTGGCTGCTGAGCCGCTCGCTCGATCTGCGAGCCGAAGAGAAAATCATTCGGAGTATGAAGGAAAGCGATTTTGCGGCAATCGCTCAGCGTGTGCACGACGAGCGTTAGAAAGGGGCGGGCGGCGCGCGTGCCGCCCGCAAGCTCGTCACATCAGTCACGTCGGCGCGCATCGCTTACATCGTATTGCTGCGCGCGTCCCCGCCAAGTGCTTCGCGCGTCAGCAACACATCGTCAATCAGCCCATACGACTTCGCGGCCTCTGCGGACATGAAGTTGTCCCGGTCGGTGTCCTTGACGATGTCGTCGATGCTGCGTCCCGTATGCTCGGCCATGATCGCGTTCAGGCGCTCGCGCTGATACAACACTTCCCGTGCCTGAATCTCGATGTCGGCGGCGGTTCCCTGGCTGCCGCCCGAGGGCTGGTGGATCATGATCCGCGCGTTCGGCAGCGCGTAGCGCTTGCCGCGCTGGCCGGCGGTCAGTAGAAACGTCCCCATGCTGGCGGCAAAACCCGTGCAGAGCGTCGACACTTCCGGCTTGATGAACTGCATCGTGTCGTAGATCGCGAGCCCGTCGTAAACCGAACCGCCCGGCGAATTAATGTAAAAAGAAATATCCTTGTCGGGATTCTCCGATTCGAGGAACAGCAACTGCGCGACGATCAGGCTCGCGGACTGCTCGTTGACCGGGCCGACCAGGAACACAATGCGCTCGCGCAGCAGCCGCGAATAAATGTCGTAGGCACGCTCGCCGCGCCCGGATTGTTCGATGACGGTGGGCACAAGGCCGAGGCCGGTAAAGGAAGGGGAGGAAGGGTAGCTGGAGTGCATGCGCGTCCTGTTTGAGATTGGATAGGGTTGGACAACCCGGCGCCGTGGTTGCGGACGCGGTGTCTGTCCTCATGACGAAAGCGCGCGCCCGGCTGTGACACAAATATTTTTGCGCCGGCCTGTCACACCGGACGGCGCCCGAACGTCTAGCTGTAAAGAGGGCGGAGGACACGCGCGTGCGCGCGGACCGGGCCCGCGCAGCACCGTTTACGTTTCTGGGAGCACGACGCATGACCGAATCCGCCATCGACAAGTCATCCGCCTTCGAGGCCGCCCGGGCGCGCCTCGTCGCGCTGGCATACCGCATGCTGGGCAGCCGCGCGGACGCGGAAGACGTGGTGCAGGACGTCTGGCTCAAATGGCACCTTGCCGACACCCGCGAGGTGCGTACGCCTGCCGCATGGCTGACCACGATTACGGCGCGGCTTGCGATCGACCGGCTGCGCCATCTGCAGCGGGAGCGCAGCGCGCGGGCGGCCGGCTGGATGCCGGAGCCGTGGCTCGATGAAGCGGCGCCGTCCGCGGAAGAGTTGGCATTGCGTTCGGCGCAGATGTCGTATGGCCTGATGCTGCTGCTCGAGCGGCTCAAGCCCGACGAACGCGCTGCCTTCGTGCTGCACGAGGCGTTCGATTGCGACTACGCCGAAATTGCAAGGATCCTCGAGCGCACGCCTGCGGGTTGCCGGCAGATCGTGCATCGCGCGAAAACGCGTCTGCAGCGTGACGGCGCGCCGCTGCGGCGGCCCGAACCGGCACAGCATGCCCGGCTTGTCGAGCGCTTGCGTACGGCGCTGGAAACGCAGGATCGGGCGGACCTGCTGCGGCTCTGTAGCGATGCGCCGGAAATCGTCAGCGACGCGGCGGTGCGCGTGAGCGAGCCGCTTGTGGCGGCAACGGATTGGGTGGACGTGGTGACGTCGCTAGCCGGGAATGCGGCGAGCGCGGTGCAAGTGGCAGAAGCGGAGCAAGCGGGAAAAATGGCGCCGGCGGCACAAGCGACACCCTATGCCGGCGCGCTTTACGCCGAATGCCTGTCGATCGACGGCACGCTGGGCGTGGCGCTCATGCAGGGGAGCGAGATCGTCGCCTTGCTCGATGTGTCGAGCCGCGCCGGCCGGATCGTGGCGCTGCGCATCGTCACGCGTGCCGCGCATCTGCAAGCCGCGCGCCGTCGTTTCGGCCTGCCGGCCGTCGTGCGTCTGCTCGATGCGTTTCGCACGCCAGCGTGGCCGGCGCGCCGCAGCACTTCAGTTACGGTGTGCGGCGACTTCCCAGTTGATGTCCACGCATAGCACCTGCATGCCGCGTGGTGTTTGCGCGGCAATCGACGCGGTCACGCAAAGGTGCGCCTCGTTGATCGACAGATAGGGCGGTGTCAGATGCACCTGGCCGGGCGTGCGCATCGCGCCGATGAAATACGGCCGGCGCTCCCAGCTCGCACCTTCCGAATGCAGCAGCGGACGGAAGCGCTTGGCCCGTTGCGAGGCGCGGCCCGGCGGCAGCACGTTATCGCCGATCTGCCGCCCGGAGCCGTCCAGCACGAAGCAGCGTGCGGTTTCGCCGAGCGCAAGCAGCGGCGCGGTCGCCTGAGCCACGGACTCGCCGGCCACCAGTTGCGCGCTCGCGGTTTCGAGCGCTTTGGCGTATGGCGCGAGCCGCGCAGCCTGGGCTTTCTCGCGTGCCGCCACCCGCTCGCGCAGGGCGGCCGACAACGCGTCCATCAATCCGGCAGCCGCTTGCGGCTTCACCGGCTCGACGCTCGGTCCGGCGAAATACGCGCCCTGCACGAAATCCACATTGCATTCGAGCGCGATCAGCGCGTCGCGCTCGCTCGACAGTCCACCCATCAGCACCAGTTGCCCCGACTCGTGCAGCAGCGAAACCAGCCCCGGCAGCACGCGTTCGATGTGCGAATGCTCGCTCGCCTGCGCGAGGATGCAGCGGTCGAGCGTGACGATATCTGGTCGCAGGTTCCAGACGCGGTCGATGTTGGAGTGCTTGGCGCCGAAGCCGTCCAGTGCAATCAGGAAGCCCGACTTGCGCAGCGCGTCGATGATCTCCGCGAAGCGCGTGGTCTCGCCGCCGGCCTGTTCCGATACTTCCAGCACCACCCGCTGCGGCGGCAGGCCGAGCGCCTTGAGGCCGGCGAGCAGCGCGTCGCCGTAGCTGGTGTCCATCAGCGCGGCGGGGTGCAGGCTCAGGAAGAGCCACTCGTCGTGACTGTCGAACGCATTGAAGTTGCCCAGGTGCAGCGATTCCGCGAGCCGCCCGAGTTCCAGCAGGTCGCCGCGCCGCGCGGCCTGGGTGAACACTTCGTGCGACGGCACCTGCTGCGCATGTTCGTCGTGCGCGCGCAGCGAGGCGTGGTAGCCGATCGCGCGCCGGTGCGACACGGAAAACACCGGCTGAAACACGCTGAATACCGTGTAGCCGCCGTACAGGACGGTGCGCCGGGAGCCTTCGTCGCCCGCCATCGGACGCGGGGGCTGGAAGCCGGGAGGATCGAGTTCGATCATGCTCATCATGTATCAGTCGTGTAAAGGTGGCGGCGTAGCAGGCATGTCTCAGTTGGCATGCATTATCGGCGAGTTTACAGGATAGGCGAGCAAGAACCATGCGCGCGAGGGAAATGCGCCTGGCATGCGGTTGATCGCTCATTGTGCGCCGGTATGCGCGCTGCGGCTATGCCGCGCACAGCCCTGGTGCGCGGCGCGCCCTGTTGCGGGTCGGCAGGGCGGCCGCCAGAAACGCGTTCGGGCGGGTTGCTGCGGCGAATCGTCCGGCGTGCTTCGGGCCAGCGTGCATCGGGTCAAGCGCTTGAGGTCAAGCGTTTCGGCCAGGCGCTTCAGGCCCGTTCCGACGGATCGGTTTTTTTCGCCGTGCGGCGGATGTCGGCTGCCAGTTGGGCGAAGATCCACGACGAGCACGCGGTGATGATGCCGACGCACAGGAAGGTCGCGTGGAAGGCGGGCAGCGAGTTGGCTTCGGTCACCTGGTGGATCAGCCCGGTGAAGGTTGCCAGCAAGGCGCCCGCGACGGTCACGCCGAGACTCATCGAGAGCATCTGCACCAGCGAAAACAGGCTGTTGCCGCTGCTTGCGCCGCCGGTCCCGAGATCCTTGAGCGTGAGCGTATTCATCGCGGTGAACTGCATCGAATTCACGCCGCCGAAGAACGCGAGCTGCACGAGCCGCAACCACAGCGGCTGGCCCTCGGTGGTCAGCCCGAAGCTTGCCATGGCGAGGCCGACCAGCACGGTGTTGGTGACGAGCACGCGCCGATAGCCGTATTTCATGATGAGCGTCGTGACGAGCCGTTTGGACGTCATGCCGGCCGCGGCCACCGGCAGCATCATCAGACCGGCTTCGAACGCGCTGTAGCCGAGGCTCACCTGCAGCAGCAGCGGAATCAGATACGGCATCGCGCCGCTGCCGATCCGCGCAAACAGATTACCGAGCAGGCCGACGCTGAAGGTATGGATCTTGAACAGATCGAGCGAGAACAGCGGATGCGGTTCGCGCACGGCGTGCAGCCCGTAGGCGACGAAGCAGGCGAGGCTCAGGATCAGCAGCACGAGCACGGTGGCGTGCTGGATGCCGAGTTCGGTGCGGCCGTCGAGTGCGAACGAGATCGCCACCATGCCGACCACCAGCAGCAAATAACCTTTGATGTCGAACCTCGCGGTGTCGGGATTGCGGCTGTCCTGCATAAAGATAAAGGTGGCAATGCAGCCGATCACCCCCACCGGCACATTGATCAGGAAGATCCAGTGCCACGAGGCGATCTTGACGAGCCAGCCGCCGAGCGTCGGACCGATCAACGGTCCGATCAGCCCGGGAATCGCGACGAACGACAAGGCGGGCAGGTAGCGTTCGGCGGGAAAGGTGCGCAGCACGGCGAGCCGCCCGACCGGCAGCAGCATGGCGCCGCCCACCCCTTGAATCACGCGGTACAGCACCAGTTGATTGAGCGACTGCGCGTTCGCGCACAGCAGCGACCCGACCGTGAACACCAGGATCGCGCTGAAGAACACCTTGCGCGTGCCGAGTTTGTCGGCGAGCCAGCCGGACACCGGGATCATGACGGCCATCGTCAGCGAGTAGGCGATCACCACCGATTGCATCCGCAGCGGCAGTTCGCCGAGACTCGTCGCCATGGCCGGCAGGGCCGTGTTGACGATGGTCGAGTCGAGCGTCTGCATGAAGAAACCGGTGGCGACCAGCCACAGCATCACGGTGAGTGAGCGGGCGCTCGGCTGGGCGGCGGTAGAGGCGGGTGCTGCGGCGGCGTTCGGCGGATTGGACATGGAGGGCGGTTGATCGCTCAGACCGGACGGGCTGGGGAGTGCCCATTTTAGGGAAATCCGCGTGGCTGTGCAGTCTGGTTTTGCCGCTCGGCGCGCTTGCGTCGTTTACTTTAGCCGCGCCGCCGCGTCGAAAAATCGCCGGGCGCGCGGATCGCTCGTATAGGCGGCATTGATGCGGATCCACGGGCTGACTTCGCCGTTCGGCCGGAAGTAGCTGCCGGGCGCTACGGTGACATCGAGCGGCGCCCCGCATTCGACGAGCCGTGTCGAGTCGGCGATATGCGGCACCCTGGCCCAGACGAACTTGCCGCCCAGCGGCGTTTCGAACACCTCCCAGCCGCTCGCTTCGAGTGCCTGCACCGCCGCGCCGAGCGCATCGCGCATGCGGCGCCGCAGCCGCTCCAGATACTTGCGGTAGGAGCCGCGCTCGAGCATGGCGACCGCGACCGCTTCGGCGAAGCGCGAACCGCCGATGCTGGTCAGCATCTTGATGTCGGCGAGGTCCTTGATGATCGCGTGACTGGAGACCACGAAGCCGATCCGCAACGAAGAGGACAGCGTCTTCGACAGGCCGCCTACGTAGATCACGTGCTCGAGCTGGTCGAGGGTGGCGAGGCGGTCGGTGACGTCGGTCTGGAAGTCGGCATAAATGTCGTCTTCGATGATGCGGAAGTCGTGCTCACGCGCGAGCTGCAGCAGCCGGAACGCTACCGGTGGCGCCACCGTGGTGCCGGTCGGATTGTGGAACAGCGTGTTGATGAAGAACAGTTTGGGCCGGTGCAGGCGCAACTGTGCCTGCAGCACCTCCAGATCCGGGCCGCTGCGGGTGCGCGGAATGCCGACCAGCTTCACACCGTGCAGCTTCAGCAGGCCGTACAGGTTGTAGTAGCCGGGGTCCTCGACGAACATCGTGTCGCCGGCTTTCAGCATGTAGCGCATCAGCAGGTCGAGCCCCTGGCTCGCGCCGTTGGTGATGAGGATCTGCGAGGCATCGGCCTCGATGCCGAGCTGCCCGAGGCGGCTTTGCAGATGCTCGCGCAAGGTCTGATTGCCGAGCTGGGTGGCGTAGTCGACGAGGCTCGCGGGGTCCGTCCGCGACACATGACGGATCGCGTGGCCGAGGCTCTCCATGTCGCGCCACGCCTCCGGGATAAAGCCGCTGCCGAGCTTGAGCGATTCGCCGGGGTGGTTGAACTGCTGCAGGATGTGCTCCGCCACTTCCTCCGCCCGGCGCGGGTCCGAGGTGCCCTGCGCATCGTTTGTGTTGCGCTGCCGTTCGGCGACATAAAAGCCCGAGCCGTGGCGCGAGTCGAGATAGCCGAGCGAGACCAGCCGGTCGTAGGCCTCGATCACCGGGAAGCGGCTCACGCCGTAATCGGCCGAAAACTGGCGGATCGACGGCAGCTTTGCGCCCGGGTGGGCGGCCCGCGAGCGGATCCACGCCGTGACGCCGGTCACGATCTGCTCGGTCAACGGCACCCCGCTTTCGCGGTCGAGTTCGATGTCGAGTTTCATGAGGGCTCGCGTCCTGGGTGCCTGTGAGGCGGCATGCCGGTAACTGTCAGGTTTTTCGACTGCACAGTTTCGTTGAAACTGTCATGAACTGTGCATGGGCCCTGCATGATCGCACGTCAATAATGAGTCAACCAGCAAAAGTCTCCAAGGAGTAGAGCGATGCGTGAAATCCGTACTTTCGAACTCGATCACGGTGAGCCGGCAGCCGCCTGGCGTGTCGCGCAGCCGCTCACCTTGCAGGTCATGGCGGGACAGGTCTGGCTGACCGTGGAAGGTGACCAGCGCGATTACTGGCTCGCCTCGGGCGATACCTTCGAACTGAATCGCGGCGCGCGGGTGTGGGTCAGCGCCGGGCAGGGCGGCACGCGGCTGGCGCTTGCCTTCGCGAGCCATGCTGCGGGTGCACAGGGGCGGCCGGTGTTCGAGGCAGCGCGGCGCTCGGTTCGGAACTGGGTGCCGCGCTGGCTGCAAACCATCTGACGGACGCGCGTGCGAAATTCCTTGGTTGTGAGGCGCGCGGATTGGAGGGTTGCCCGCTTTCCGCTTGCGCCTCTCTCTCCCGGTAGACGGCCCAGCAGGGCTGGGTCGAGGCCGTCCGGTCTGCGCATGTCTGGTTAGCGATCGGCCTCGTACTCCCCAATATAGCGTGCTCGCGGACGGATCAGGCGGCCGTCCGCCGTCTGCTCCATCGCATGCGCGATCCAGCCCACTACCCGGCCCACTGCAAACAGCGTGAAGGCGGCGCCGGCCGGCAAGCCCAACACCCTTTCGATGGCTGCGAGCGCGTAGTCGAGCGTCGGTTCTACGCCGCTCGTCTCGCGCACGGCGCGGGCGAGCGCCTTGATCTCACCAATCGCCGAGCGCGCGGGCGCGCACTCCGCCAGCAATTCCAGCAACAGACGCGCACGCGGGTCGCCCTGCGGATAGAGCGTGTGTCCGAAGCCCGACAGGATCGCGCCATAGCCGCTTTGCTCATCGCGAGCGAGGCGGGTGGCGAGGAAACGGTCGAGATCGGGCGCACGGGCAGCTTCGTCGAGCAGCGCGGCGACGCGCGCCGTCTCGCCACCATGACGCGGGCCCGATAAGGCCGCGAGGCCGCCCGCCACGGCGCCGAACAGGTGGGTGCCCGTCGACGTGATACAGCGAACCGTGAAGGTCGACGCGTTCAGTTCATGATCCGCGCAAGCCACCAGTGCCGCGCGCAGCACACCCATCTGCTGGCGGTTGCGGATGCTCCACGCGGCGGCAAGCTGCCGGTGCAGCGGTTCGCTGGAGGGCGCCGCGGAGATCATGGCTGCAGCCAGCAGGCGCATGACCGCGCACGCCGTATCGAGCTGCGCATCGCGGCCCTGCGCCCAGACGCGCGGCATTTGCGCGGCAGCGGCCGGCAGCAGCACGAGCGTCCGGTCGAGCGGCGTGCTGTCGCTCCACAGTTTCAGCCACGCCGCCCACTGCGCCGCGCCGAGCGGCACCGGCGGCGCCTCGGCAAGCCGGCGCGGGGCACAGTCCCACAACAGCGCCGCCACGTCTTCCAGCGACGCCGTGCGCGCCAGTTCGACCGCATCGCGGCCCCGGTACAGGAGACGGCCATCCGCAATCAGCGTGATCGACGATTCGAGCACCGGCACGCCCCAGTCGAGCACCTTTTGCGCCACCTTGCCGGCGCGCTTGCCGTCTGCTTTGCGGCGCGCGAGCCGCCGGACCTCGGCCGCGTTGTAGAGCCGGTGCTTGCCGTGTGCATCCGGCGATGAATGCAGCATGCCGCGGCTCACATAGGCATACAGGGTCGGCACACTGATGCCGAGCAGGGCGGCGGCTTCGGTCGCGGTGAGGTGGGTGGTCATCGGTATAAAGGCGCGGGAAAACCGGAAAAATCAATATATGTTGATTATCTTAATCAAGATTGATCGTGAGAAGGGCAAATTCTAGACTCAGGCCTGTTCTCCCCAACTTCAGTGCGCTCGCCATGACGCCCCATCTCGCTCTCGATCATCTCTGGACCGCGGCCGGTTGCGATGCCGCGGCGCTCGACGCCGTCACCCTGAGCGGCGACGATCCCGGTCTGCCCTCGGTCTACCGGGTCGGCACGCTCGCCACCGCCACGATAGCCGCCGCGGGCCTCGCCGCTGCGGAATGCTTCCGTCTGCGCACGGGTTGCCGGCAACGCGTCGAGGTGGACGCGCGGCGCGCGCTGGCGGCGTTTCGCAGCGAGCGCTATCTGCGCATCGACGACGGCTCGCCGCCCGCCTTGCGCGATCCGGTAATGGGCTTCTACGCAACCCGCGACGGCCGCTGGATCCAGTTGCACACCAATTTCCCGCATCATCTGGCCGGCATCCTGAAAGTGCTGGGTTGTGCCAACGATCGTGCCGCGGTGGCCGAGGCGATTCGCGGCTGGGACGGCGCGGTGCTCGACCAGACGCTCGCCGACGCGGGCCTGTGCGCCGCGCTGATCCGCTCGCCGCGCGAATGGGCGGCGCTCGAGCAGGCGCAGGCGATTGCCGGGCTGCCGCTCTTCGAGATCATGCGAATTGGCGACGCGCCGCCCGAACCGGCTGGACGCGGCGGTGCCGACCGGCCGCTGGCCGGCGCGCGGGTGCTCGATTTGTCGCGCATCATTGCCGGGCCGGTGGCGGGGCGCGCGCTGGCGCAGCATGGCGCCCAGGTGTTGCTGATCAACGGGCCGCATTTGCCGAATATCGCGCCGCTCGTGATCGACAACGGGCGCGGCAAGCGCTCCTCCACGCTCGATCTGCGCGACGCTGCCGGGCGTGAGCGCCTGCGTGCGCTGGCAGGCGACGCCGATGTGTTCCTGCAGGCGTACCGGCCGGGGGCGCTCGCCGCACGAGGTTTTGCACCTGAAGCGTTGGCGCAGGTGCGGCCCGGAATCGTGTGCGTGTCGATTTCCGCGTACGGTCACGCGGGGCCGTGGGCGCAACGGCGCGGCTTCGACAGTCTGGTGCAGTCCGCGAGCGGCATTGCCTGGACCGAGAGCCGCGCGGCGCAGAGCGACGAGCCGAAGCATCTGCCGTGTCAGGCGCTCGATCATGCCACCGGCTATCTGGCCGCGTTCGGCGCGATGGTCGCGCTGGCGCGGCGGGCCACGGAGGGTGGAAGCTGGCATGTGCGGCTGTCGCTGGCGCAGACCGGCCGCTGGCTGCAATCGATGGGGCAGATCGAGGACGGTTGGCGTGTGCCTGAAGTCCACGCCGAGGACCTCCAGGATTGCATGGAGACGGTCGTATCACCGTTCGGCCGGGTGCGTGGGGTCCTTCCCGCCGAGCGCCTGTCGGAGACGCCGCCGTTTTATAGCCGCCCGCCGGTGCCGATCGGCACAGACGAGGCTTGCTGGGTGAATTGACTTGCCGCGCTCGCGTGCGAGGCGCCGCCGCCGCGCTACTTGCGCAGCTCGGCGACGAAATCGTAGTAGTCGTTGCGGCAATAGGTGTCGGTCAACTCGATTGCGCGCTGGTCGGACGTATAGCCGACGCGCGTAATCAGCAGCAGCGCCTCGTGCGGCGCAATGCTCATCTGCTGGGCGATCTCGTCGCTCGCGTTGACGGCGCGAAAATGCTGCAACGCGCGTACGATCCCGAGTCCGCGCTGTTCGAGGTAGCTGTACAGCGAATCGCCGATGGCCTGCGGATCGGGAATCACCGCGGCGGGAAAGGTCGAGTTCTCAACCGCCATCACGATGCCGTCCGCGAGGCGCAGACGCCGCAAACGCGTGACCGCCGCAGCCGGCGACAATCCCAGTTGAATCACTTCGTCTCGATTGGCAGGCACGATCTCGCGCGAGAGCCATTGCGAACTGGGACTGAAACCGCGCCGCCGCAGCATTTCGCTGAAGCTCGACAGGCGCGAGAGCGGATCTTCATAGCGCGGCGTGATAAAGCTGCCCGCTCCCTGAGTGCGGCGGATCAAACCCTGTTCGACCAGCAGCGCGATCGCCTTGCGCGCGGTGATCCGCGAGACGCCGAGCGCGTCGGACAGCACCCGCTCGGACGGCAGCGCCTCGCCTGCGTTCCAGCGGTTTTCATGTATCGCGTTGCCCAGCTTGCGAGCGAGTTGCAGATAAAGCGGCGTATCGTTTTCCGGGTCCGGGCGCAGGTCGCGCCAGCGGTCTTCCGAGGCAGAGTTCATGTGGCAGACGCAAGAAGGGCAAGCGGCAATTCTATGACATCGGCGCGCGGTGTTATAGCGGGCTTTTGCCTGGGGGGCGATTTCGTCTCGCCACAGCGGATAAACTGGCAGCGCAAGCGGCTACGTGCGGACCGCCTTGTTCGCGGTCCGCGACCGGCCTTTCTTTTACAAGCGGGCCTACGTGAGCGAGCTTCCGTAAGCGGGCCTCCGTGAGGGGCCCTGCGGAACCGGCTCTCCGTAAGCGGCCCTGCGGAAGCGCCCCTTTCATGAGTGGCACTCCGCACGCGAACCGCCACAACCGCAGGAGATGACATGACGACCGACATCGCCACCGTGAGCTTGCCCGACGGCGAGCGCATCCCGAAGCTGGGGCAGGGCACCTGGGAGATGGGTGAGCAACCCGCGCGGCGCAGCGCCGAAATCGCGGCTTTGCGCGCCGGCGTCGAACTCGGCATGACGCTGATCGACACTGCCGAAATGTACGGCGACGGCGCCACGGAAACCCTGCTCGGCGAGGCGCTCGCCGGCTTGCGTGAGCGCGTCTTCCTCGTCAGCAAGGTCTATCCCCACAATGCCAGCCGGCGCGGCGTGCAGGCGGCCTGCGAAAAAAGCCTGAAACGCCTGAAGACCGACCGGCTCGATCTCTACCTACTGCATTGGCGCGGTTCGGTGCCGCTGGAGGAGACGGTTGAAGGCTTCGAAGCCCTGCGCCGGGCCGGCAAGATTCGCCACTGGGGCGTCAGCAATTTCGACACCGAGGATATGGAGGAACTGATGTCGGTGCCGGGCGGCGACGCTTGTGCGACCAACCAGATTTTGTATAACGTCGCGCGGCGTGGGCCGGAGTTCGATCTGTTGCCGTGGCTCGCCGGGCGCAACATGCCGGCGATGGCGTATAGCCCGGTGGATCACGCGCGCTTGCCGAAACGCTCGCCGCTCGACGACATTGCCGACGCGCGCGGCGTCTCGGTGTTTCAGGTGGCGCTGGCGTGGGCGTTGCGTCAGCCGGGTGTGTTCGCGATTCCGAAAGCGGGACGCATCGAGCATGTGCGCGACAACCATCGCGCCTTTGAACTGCAACTGGGCGCCGACGACTGCGCGGCCATCGATGCTTACTTCAGACCGCCGCGCAGCAAGCGGCCGCTCGAGATGCTTTGAGCACACGCGGCTAGTGCTGCTATTGCTGTGATGCTCGATGCGCCGGCGCGGTCGAACTGCACGATGCGTGGGTCGCCTCAAGCGCCGCGGGACTCAGTTGCAGGCGTGGTGCAGGTGGACCGAACCGAGCACGGCGACCTCGGCGGGCGTGCGGCCAAGCGACTCTTGGCTCACCTGGGCAGCGTCGTTCACGAAGTCGTCGACGATCGAGGACACCTGAACGTTACGCAGACACAGCGAGACACGCTGGGTCTCGTTGGCCGGCAGCGATGTGCGCTGGCCGAGGAACAGCACGCCGTATTGATAGCCATGGATGATGCCGCGCACGGCGCCGACGCATTCTCCCTGCGCCACGTTGTCGGCCTTCTGCTTGCAGAGCTGCATGAGCGACCATGCGGAGAACGAGGGATCGACGGGAGGGGCGGCCTGTGCCTGCGCCGCTTGCTGTTGAGCTTGCTGGGCAGCCGTCTGTGCGTGGGCCAGCGTGGCGAAGCCGATTGCTGCAGCCATCAACAGGCCGGTGGCTGCTCGCGCCGCGGTGCGGGGGACATTTCGTTGCATGTTGTAGTGCCACATGTTGTGGTGCCCTCATATCGAACGTTGAATCTGTTATGAGGGCAACGAGGCTGTTTGGTTCCTGCTGGATTGGAACCTTGCGGCGCGTGTGTCGGCCGAGGCGTGCCCTGCTGCTGCGGGTCCCGGCTTTGGCGGTGACGCTCGACCGGGGGATCGAGACGCCACCGCCGACGCTTGCCGGGGGAGCTGCTGCGACGGGGCACGGCACGCGAGGAGGAACGGCTCGGGGGCGCCGTTCCGTTGGATCTAATGTCCGTTACCGCCGCTGCCGTTACCGCCGCCACTGCCGCTTCCACCCTTGCCTCCGTGACCGCCGTTGCCGAAGCCTCCGCCAAAGCCCCCGCCAAAACCGCCACCGAAGCCACCGCCAAAACCACCTCCAGGACCACTGCCGCAACCGCAGCCGCTGCTACCGCCGCCGGGGCCGCCGCCCTTGCCGCCACCAGGGCCGCCGCCGTTACCACCGCCGTTGCCGCCACCGTTACCACCGCCGTTGCCGCCACCGCTACCACCACCGTTACCACCACCGTTACCACCGCCGTTACCACCGCCGTTACCACCGCCGTTACCACCGCCGTTGCCGCCACCGTTACCACCGCCGTTACCACCACCGTTACCACCACCGTTGCCACCGCCGTTGCCACCGCCGCTACCGCCACCCTTCCCACCGCCATTGCCACCACCCTTCCCACTAGCGTTCGAGCCACCACCACTGGCGCTGGCTCCGCCGCCGCTCGACCCGGTGCCCGTATTGGCTCCTTCGCCACTGGTCCCGGCAGCGCCGCCGGCGTTTGCACCGGCGCTCGCAACGCTCGTGCCGCCGCGCGGATGCTTCACGCAGTTTCCTGAGCTGTCGCTGCGGCATTCGGGAATCTGGAAGATTGCCGCAGCGTCGTCAGCCGCAGTGGCTGCATAAGCCGCGGGGCTCGTTGCCGACTCGTCGTCCTGCGTGAGCTGGGTCGCCGCGGACGCACCGCTGGCGGGCAACGGAGCGCCCGCTGCAACCGCCAGCCTTACGCCGTCATCGACGAGCGCAGCATAAGCGCCCTGCGTCACCAGCAAACCCGCGCCAGCAGCAACAACAGCAAGCCCTCTGGCAATCCCGTAGCAGTACTGATTTAGTATTGTGGTTTTCATTACTTCTCTCCCGAGGAAACGCCGGCCCTCGTCGCCGCCGTCTCTCAAGCTATGCTTCTTATGCAATGGGCCCGTCGATTCGCGGGCCTCATCGCCTCCCCGAGTTCGCTCTGCGCAGCGCATGCCTCTCTAATGCACGCGATGTGCGCGAAACGCTGTCACCGTTTTGCCGATCCTTCGTGGCTCCGGCTCGTGTGACTGATTCCCCCTCCCTCACGCGAGATGATCGACGCGCTGGTTGCCCGCTCGTCTGCCGCGTGATGTCGACGGTGCGCCGTGGGCCGTGCTGGTCCATTTGTATGGAACTCAGCGCGGCGGTGCGCGCGCGTGGCTGGATCGCTCAACGCGGGCCGGATACCGCTTGTTCCATAGCGATAACCATGCCATTGCCCGCAGAGGCCCGTCCGATGTGGCATCTGTGTGACGGGTCCGGTGCGCGGCGCGGCGAATCGACGGAAAATGTTTCGCTCGTGAAACGCGTGCTGAGGACCGGCATTGGCGAGGCCCGACGCCGGATCAGAGCTCGTGCGGTGCGTCGCCGGCGGTTTCGCTGTGGGCGGCGCACTTGACGCCCTGCAGCGTGCGCAGGTCTTCGATGGGGATGTGGCAGCGGATCCGATGGCGCTCGCCCGCTTCGGCGAAGGGCGGGTCCTGCTCCTCGCAGATCGCACCGAGCTTGCGCGGGCAGCGCGTATGGAACACGCAGCCTGAAGGTGGCGCGGCCGCACTCGGTATCTCACCGGAGAGGCGAATGCGCTCGCTTTGGACAGGCGCGCCGAGCGCGGGCGCCGAAGACAACAGTGCCTCGGTGTAGGGATGGTGCGGGCCGTCGAAGACGGCGGCGGCCGGGCCGCTTTCGAGCAGGCGCCCGAGGTACAGCACGGCGATGCGATCGGACAGGTAGCGCACCACGTGCAGATCGTGCGAGATGAACACGTAGCTCACGCCGCGCTCGCGCTGCAGATCGGCGAGCAGGTTGAGGATCGACGCCTGCACCGAGACATCGAGCGCCGAGGTCGGTTCGTCGCAGACCACCACGCGCGGTTCGCCGGCGAACGCGCGGGCAATCGCGACACGCTGCTTGAGGCCGCCTGACAATTGACGCGTGCGGGCGCCCAGATAGCGATCCGGCAAGCGCACGGCTGCGGTAAGCGCGGCGAGCCTTTCGTCCTGCGCTGTGCCGCGCAACGCGGCGAGCCGCGACAGCGCGCGGCCGATCAGCCGCTTCACGGAGTGCGAGCGGTTGAGTGCCGAGTCCGGGTTCTGGAATACGATCTGCAGCGATTTGACCTGCTCGTCGTTGCGGCTCGTCACGCGCGCCGGCAGCGGTGCGCCGTCAAGTTCGAGGACACTGCCGGCATCGGGCGAGAGCAGGCCTAGCATCAGCTTGGCGAGCGTCGTCTTGCCGCTGCCCGATTCGCCGACGAGGCCGAGGGTCTCGCCGCTGGCCAGATCGAGCGAGACGTCGTCGACCGCCCGCACCGCGACGCCGGCGACGTGGAATGTCTTCGAGACCCGTTCGGCGCGCAGCACGAGCGGACTGGGAGCCGCGGCATCCGCAGATACCGCGCCATCAGTGCCGCTACGCGGCGTGGGCGCTTCGGTGCTGGTACGCGGCAATTCCATCGCGCGTTCGTGATAGTGGCAGCGCGACATCTGATCGCCGTGGGCTCCGGCGACGCGATGCGGCGGCGGGGCCTCGCGGTGGCAGCGCTCGTCGGCGAGACGGCAGCGGTCCGCATAGATGCAGCCGTGCGTGAGCGAGCCGGGCGCGGGCAATTGCCCTGCGATCGTGTCGAGCCGCTCACGCTCCTTGCTGCGGCCGGGGGTCGGCAGACAGCGCAGCAGGCCGACCGTATAAGGATGGCGCGGTTGCGCGAACACGTCCTGGGTTGCGCCTTCCTCTACCAGCTTGCCGGCGTACAGCACGCCGACGCGCTCGCACATGCGCCCGATCACCGCGAGGTTGTGGCTGATGAAGAGCACGGCGGTGCCGAGTTCCTTGCGCAACTGCGCGACCAGGTCCAGCACTTCGGCTTCGACCGTGGCATCGAGACCGGTGGTGGGTTCGTCGAGAATCAGCAGGGCGGGGTTCGAGGCGAGCGCCATCGCGATTACGACGCGTTGCTGCATACCTCCGGACAACTGATGAGGATAGCTGTCCATCACCCGTTCAGGGGCCGCAATGCGCACGCGCCTGAGCATCTCCAGCGTGCGCGCGAGCGCCTCGCCGCGGCCGGCGCCGGCCGCTTCGAAGGCCTCGGCGACCTGGCGCGCAATCGTCATGGATGGATTGAGTGCGCGCCCCGGATCCTGGTAGACCATCGAAATCGCGGTGGCGCGCATCGTGCGCAATGCATCGGCGTCGAGCGCCTGCACGTCCTGTCCGGCGATCAGAATCTTGCCGGCTTTCGCCTTGCCGTTGCGCGGCAGGTAGCGCAACGTCGCCATTGCCACGGTCGACTTGCCGCAGCCCGATTCGCCGACGAGGCCATACGCCTCGCCGCGTCTCACGCGAAACGAGATGTCATGCAAGACCTCGCGGTCGCGTCCACGAATCCGGTAGGTGACCGTCAGGCCAACCACCGTCAGCGCATCGGTGCGGTCGCTCTTCGAGACGTCGAAGGCGGGGAACGAGGCGGGAGGTGGGCCGTTCATCGATCGAGCACACCTTGCACGCTATCGGCGACCAGGTTCACGCCCACCACTAGCGAAGCGATGGCGGCGGCGTCGAACACCACCGTCCACCACGCGCCGCCCGCCATCAGCGTGTACGACTCCGACAACGCCAGGCCCCAGTCCGCCGACGGCGGCTGGATGCCAAAGCCGAGAAACGACAGCGTGGCCACCGCGAAGATCGCATAGCCGAGGCGCACGGTGGCTTCGACGATGATCGGCGGCAGCACGTTCGGCAGGATCTCCGCAAACATGATGTAGGGCGCGCGCTCGCCGCGCAGTTGCGCCGCGGCGACATAGTCGAGATGGCGTTCGGCGAACACCGCGGCGCGCACGGTGCGTGCGGTGATGGGCGTGAAGGTGATGCCGATCACCAGAATCACGGTGAAGTTCGACGCTCCCACGGCAGCCAGCGCGAGCAGGGCGACGATCACGAGCGGCAGCGCGAGCACCGCGTCGATGGCGCGTCCGACCACGTTGTCGACCCAGCCTTCGAAATAGCCGACCACGAGCCCCAGGGCGGTGCCGGCCAGCGTGCCGAGCAGCGTGGCGAGCGGCGCGATGGTAAGGATGTCGCGCGCGCCGACGATCACGCGCGAGAACACGTCGCGGCCGAGCTGATCGGTGCCGAACCAGTGGGCGTGGTCGGGCGGCATCAACGAATTGAGCGGATCGGATGCATAGGCGTCGAGCGGCGCGATCCACGGTCCGGCAATCGCGCAGACCACCCACCAGACGACGATCGCCACGCCGACCACGAAGGTGGGCGAGCGTAGCAGCACGCGCATCTGATCGAAGCGGGGTTCGTGCGTCTCGCGCATGGCCGGAATAATCGTGCTCATTCGCCGCTCCTCACGCGCAGGCGCGGGTTGAGCAGCACTTGCAAGGCATCGGCCGCGAGATTGGCCACCGTGTACACGACGCCGATCGTCAGCACGCCTGCCTCGAGCATCGGAAAGTCCTTTGCCTTGGCAGCGTTGTAGATCAGCGAGCCAATGCCCTGGTAATGAAACAGCGTCTCCACCACGACGAGGCCACCGATCATGTAACCGAGCTGGGTCGCGGCGACCGTGATGGTGGGCAGGAGCGCATTGCGCAAGACGTGCCGCCAGATCACGACACGTTGCGGCAAGCCCTTGAGAATGGCGGTGCGCGTGTAATCGGCGTCGAGCGCTTCGACGGTGCCGGCGCGCGCCATGCGGGCGATGTAGCCGAAGAACACCAGCACGAGCGGCAGCACCGGCAGGATCAGATGCCTGAGCTGTTCGAGCACGCCGGCCTCGGGCGGATACGACGCCTCGATCGGCAGCCAGCGCAACCACACGCCGAAGATCAGGATCAACGCGATCGACGAAACGAATTCCGGCACCACCGTCGCCGACAAACCGGCAATGCTGATCGTGCGGTCGAGCCAGCGGCCTGCGTGCATGGCGGCCCACACGCCACCGGCGATACCCAGCGGTACCACGACGACGAACGCGAGCACGCCGAGCTTCGCCGAGTGCGCCAGCGCATCGGCGATAAACGGTCCAACCGGTTCCCGATACGCGTACGACAGTCCCATATCGCCGCGCACGAAATGCGTGATCCACTCGACGTATTGGGTCAACAGCGGCCGGTCCGCGCCGAGCTGATGATTGAGTGCGGCGACGGCGCGGGCATCGGCGAGCGGCCCGAGAATCGTGCGGCCGATATCGCCCGGCAGCAACTGGCCGCCCGCAAACACGATCACCGACAGCAGCCACAGAGTGATCAGCGACAGCGCGAAACGGCTCGCAAGAAAACGCACGACCCGCCCGGCATTGCCGCTGGCAACGCGAGGAGTGGAGGGTGTGAGCGCGGTGGACATGGCTGGCTCGAAGCGGATGTTTTCGCTGCTCGGGCGCTCAGGCGCTGAGCGTTACCTTGTCGAAGTACAACTGCGCCAGCGCGGTAAAACGCATGCCGTTGACGCCGGCCCGCATGGCGATCAGTTGATCGTAGAAGAACGGAATGATCACCGGCGTCTCATCGAGCAACAGCGTCTGGATCTGGCCGGAGAGCTTGCGCTGCGACGCGATGTCGACTGCTGCGACAAACTGTGCGACCAGTTGATCGTACTGCGGATTCCTGAAGTGCGCTGCGTTCCACGTGCCGTTGCTCGTCAGCGGCGCATTCAGGAACACGTTCGGCACGCCGCGATGACCATAGTCGGTGATGCCGAGCGGCGAGTCGAGCCAGTCCGATTTGCCGGGCGTGCCCGCACCGTAGTACAGCGACTGGCTTTCCACTTTCAGGTTCACGCGCACGCCGATCGCCTTCGCCGCGTTCTGTACGACCACGGCGAGATCGGGGATCTCCATGTACTTTTCGGTGGTGAGCGTCACGTCGAAGCCGTTGGCGACACCCGCTTGCGCGAGCAGTTGCTTTGCTTTGGCGATGTCGATCCTGCGCTGCGCGACGCCTGCATCCGAGGACGGAAACACCGGCGCGAACGGGCTGTCGTTGCCGAGCTGCGCCTTGCCGCGAAACAGGCCGCGCACGATCACTTCGCGATCGAGCGAAAGCGCCAGGGCCTGGCGCACGCGCTTGTCCTTGAACAGCGGATCGTCGTTGCGCATGTGGATCTGGCGGTGCGCGCTCGATTTCACGGCCTTCGTCTTGAACTCGGGGTTGTTCATGATGCCCGAGCCGCCCTGCACGGTGAAGGTGCCCATCACGTCGGCCTGGCGTCCTTGCAGGGCGAGGATCTGGGCCTGCTCGTCGGCGTAGAACGAGAACTGCACGCGTTGCGGTAACGCTTTTTCGCCCCAGTAGTCGGGATTGCGTACGAACGAGGCGCCCACCTTCGGCGTGTATTTTTCGAGCTTGAACGGCCCGGTGCCGATAAAGCTCTTTTCGTAGTTGCCCGCGTAATTCGCCGGCAGCACGATGGCGTTGTAATTGTCCGAGGAAACGTAGTACGGGAAGTTGCCGTTCGGCGCATCGAGATGGAAGGCAACCGTGTGATCGTCGACAGCCTGGGTGCCGCCCTTGGACAGCACACCCTTCAATACCGAGAGCGCCGCCGAACCGCTTGCCGGATCGGCAAGGCGATCGAAGGTGGCGACCACGTCTTTGGCGGTGAAAGGCTGGCCGTCGCTGAACTTCACGTTCGGACGCAGCTTGAAGGTCCACACGTCGCCCTTGTCGTTGGGCTTCCACGATAGCGCGAGCGCCGGCTTCAGCAGCAGATGCTCGCCGTCGTCGTCGATCAGGAATTCGCCGGTCTGAACCAGCAGCGCGAGGCCGCCGGCGTCGGTGACGGTGAGCGGATCGATCGCGCCGGCCGGCGTCAGGTGGGCGACACGAATGGTCGCGTTCGCGGCGCCGGGCGCACCTTGCGCACGCGCTTGGCGCGGGGCGAGCAGACCACCGCCCGCGAGCGACAGGCCGATCACGCTCGCGTAGCGCAGCAGTTCGCGGCGCGACAGGCGGCCGGCGAGGAATTCGTCGAGCGCGTGATTGCCGTATTGATCAGCGCTGTGGCGTGCCGTTTCGAGCGCGAGAAGTCGATCCTTGGGAGTCTTCATCGATGGGGTGTCCAGTCCGTTCTGATAGGTGCCGCGCGGCTTACGTGCGGCAGGGCGACGGTATTGCGATGACGAAAAGCGGTTTCAGTGTAAGCGATTGCCTACGGATTCGGAACGCCTGTGGCGGACGCGCGGCGGCTTGGGGTGCTGAAAAGGGTCAACATGTATCGCGCTGACAACGGCGGCCCGCTCAGCCGCCTGTGGCAAGCCTGGCGCCGTATCACTGTTGCCGACGCCCAGGCAGAAGATCCGCTGCCACGGCGACATCTTTACCGGTTTGCCACCGGCAGATCTACTGCCCGTGCGGATGCTTGTGGATCGGATCGACCCAGAATACCGTTTCGGGCGCTTCCACGGCGTCGATGTTCAGATTCACCACGACCGCTTCGTTGTCGCTGCGCACCAGCACGCATTCGAGCGGGTCGTCGGTGCTGGCATTGATCTCCTGATGCGGCACGTAGGGCGGCACGAAGATGAAGTCGCCGGGACCGGCCTCGGCCGTGAATTCGAGATGCTCGCCCCAGCGCATGCGCGCCTGGCCGCGCACCACGTAGATGACGCTTTCGAGCGCGCCGTGATGATGCGCGCCGGTCTTCGCATTCGGATGAATCGTCACGGTGCCGGCCCAGATCTTCTGCGCACCGACGCGTGCCGCGTTGATCGCGGCGGCGCGGTTCATGCCGGGGGTTTGTGCCGTGTTGGTGTCGAGCTGATCGCCGCGGATCACCTTGACGCCGTGTTCACGCCAGTCGACCGGCGCGGGGGCGGGGTCGGCCTCATGCGGGTGAGCGTGAACATGGTCGTGGTCGTGCGGATGGTCGTGGCTCATGGCGTGTCTCCGATCCAATGCGAAGCGGTCGACCGGAGTTAGTGCTTCAGCACCTACTCCGGTCTCACGTGAAGCAGCCGCGCGGGGTGGGTGCACCGGTTGGCGTTTCGCCATTCTGGCATGTTCAGCGCTGGTGCGTGCAGGGCGCGTAATGTGGAAAAAGCGGCAGAAAAGACCGAGGAAAAAACGGACGAAAAAAAGCCCGTCCAAACTGGACGGGCCCGGTCCGCGCCAACCTTAGGCGCTTACTTCTGCTTGGCGTTGATCACGGCTTCGGCGACGTTGGACGGCGTTTCAGCATAGTGCTTGAACTCCATCGTGTAGGTTGCCCGGCCCTGGGTTGCCGAACGCAGCGAGGTGGAATAGCCGAACATCTCCGCGAGCGGCACCTCGGCGCGCACCAGCTTGCCGCCGCCGCCGGCGATGTCTTCCATCCCCTGCACCATGCCGCGACGGCTCGACAGGTCGCCCATCACGTTACCCATGAAGTCTTCCGGCGTTTCCACCTCGACGGCCATCATCGGTTCGAGCAGGACCGGCTTGGCACGGCGCATCGCTTCCTTGAAGGCCATCGAGCCGGCCATGCGGAACGCGTTTTCGTTCGAGTCCACGTCGTGGTACGAACCGAAAGTCAGCGTGACCTTCACGTCCACCACCGGATAGCCCGCCAGCACACCGGCCTTCAGCGTTTCCACGATGCCCTTGTCGACCGCCGGGATGAACTCGCGCGGAATCACGCCGCCCTTGATGGCGTCGACGAATTCGTAGCCCTTGCCCTGTTCCGACGGCTCCAGCGTGATCACCGCATGACCATACTGGCCGCGGCCGCCCGATTGCTTGACGAACTTGCCTTCGACATCCTCGACCTTGTTGCGCACCGTTTCGCGGTAGGCAACCTGCGGCTTGCCGACCGTGGCCTCGACGCCGAACTCGCGCTTCATGCGGTCGACCAGAATTTCGAGGTGCAGTTCGCCCATCCCCGAGATGATGGTCTGGCCGGATTCTTCATCCGTTTGCACGCGGAACGACGGGTCTTCCTGGGCGAGACGATTGAGCGCAATGCCCATCTTTTCCTGGTCGACCTTGGTCTTCGGCTCGACGGCCTGCGAGATCACCGGCTCAGGGAAAATCATCCGCTCGAGAATGATCACGTGCGCGGGATCGCACAGCGTGTCGCCGGTGGTCGCTTCCTTCAGGCCGACCGCCGCCGCGATGTCGCCTGCGTAGACTTCCTTGATTTCCTTGCGCTCGTTCGCATGCATCTGCAGGATCCGGCCGAGGCGCTCCTTCTTCTCCTTGACCGCGTTGTAGACGGTGTCGCCCGAATTCACCACGCCCGAGTACACGCGGAAGAAGATCAACTGGCCGACGAACGGGTCGGTCATGATCTTGAAGGCGAGCGCCGAGAACGGATCGTCGTCGCGCGGATGGCGCTCGATTTCCTTGTCGTGCTCGTCGTGACCCGTGATGGCGGGCACGTCGACCGGCGACGGCAGATAGTCGATCACCGCGTCGAGCATGGCCTGCACGCCCTTGTTCTTGAACGCGCTGCCGCACAGCATCGGCACGATTTCGTTGGCGATGGTGCGGGCGCGCAAGCCGTGCTTGATTTCCTCTTCGCTCAGCGTATGGCCGTGCAGGTACTTGTCGAGCAGTTCCTCGCTGGCTTCCGCCGCGGCTTCGACCATCTTGTCGTGCCATTCCTTGGCGGTATCGGCCAACTCGGCCGGGATATCCTGGTACTCGAACTTGATGCCCTGGCTTTCGTCATCCCAGAGGATGGCCTTCATCTTGACCAGATCGACCACACCGAGGAAATGCTCTTCGGCGCCGATCGGAATCTGGATCGGCACCGCAATGCCTTTCAGGCGATCGCCGATCTGCCGCTGCACGCGGAAGAAGTCTGCACCCACGCGGTCCATCTTGTTGACGAAGGCGATGCGCGGCACCTTGTACTTGTTCGCCTGGCGCCAGACGGTTTCGGACTGCGGCTGCACGCCGCCGACCGAGTCGTACACCATGCAGGCGCCGTCGAGCACGCGCATCGAGCGTTCGACTTCGATCGTGAAGTCGACGTGGCCCGGGGTGTCGATGATGTTGATGCGGTGTTCCGGATAGTTGCCGGCCATGCCTTTCCAGAAAGCAGTCGTGGCAGCCGATGTGATCGTGATGCCGCGCTCCTGTTCCTGCTCCATCCAGTCCATCGTCGCCGCACCGTCGTGAACTTCACCGATCTTGTGAGTCACGCCGGTATAGAACAGGATGCGTTCGGTGGTGGTGGTTTTGCCGGCATCGATGTGAGCGCTAATACCGATGTTCCGGTAACGCTCGATGGGAGTCTTGCGGGGCACGTGAATCTCCTTGGAGTGGTTCGCCGGTGAAGGGCGCCGTGCGACGCACGCCGCCGCCCGGACGATCTCGGTGCTGCTGTAAGACTATAAGGATAGCGCGTGGCACCTGCTTTTGCAGGAATCTTGCCAGCGCCCGACCTATGCAAAAAAGCCGGTGACCCTGGCAGGGCACCGGCTTTCCGGGAAAGGGCCGTGAAGGGGCGTGGCTTCTGGCGGCGCGCCTGCCCCGAATGGGTGGCTATTGCGCCGCCGGCAACCCCTGAATCGTCATTCCCGGCTTGATGCCCTTCGACTCGAACCAGTTCTTGCTCATTTCCAGTGCATACACGCCGTTGTTGCGCGGGCAGTGGTTGTTGGTCGTTTCGGCATCCATCTCATCGATGTCGGTGATCGTGCCGTCGGCGCGCATGAAGGCGATCGACAGCGGGATCAGCGTGTTCTTCATCCAGAAGCAGTGCACGGCGTTCTCGTTGAAGACGAACAGCATGCCTTCGTTGGGTGCGAGCTGCGAACGGTACATCAGGCCTTGCTCGCGATCCGGATCATTGGCGGCGACGGCGGCGTCGATCACGAACATCCCGACGGTCAGCCTGGCGCGCGGGAAGTCGCCGGGCCGTTTCGCACCAGGCGGCATTTGCTGCGCATAGGCGCTATGAACGGGGGCGAGCGTGAACGAGGCGGCGGCCAGCGGCAGCACAACGGCAAATGCAAAGCGCGCGAGCAACGAGCGCAGGGAAATTCGCACGGCAAGACTCCTGGACGGAAAATTAACCCGCGAATGTTACGCGAGCGCGTCAAAGCGCGTCAAAAACAAAAAGGCAGATCGCCTTGCGGTGATCTGCCTTTCAACGCCGTAAGAACGGCAACTGCTGCTAGTTCTTGACTGCGTTTTTACAACAAACTTACTCCGAAGCGCCCGAAGCTGCTGCTGCAGCTGCTGCCTTCTTATGCGCCTTCTTGTGTGCCTTCTTCGTGACCTTCTTGGCCGACGAAGCTGCTGCTGCCGGAGCTGCCGAAGCTGCGACCGGTGCCGATGCTTGTGCGAATGCTGCCGTTGCGAAGAGGCCAGCGACCAGAGCGGCGATCAGTTTGTTCATTTTGTGAATCCTCAGCTTTAGTTAATTAACCAAATGACCCGGTTATGTATGAGTCATGTCGGTAAACGTGCCATCCACCTTTCGGTTGACAGCCGCATCAAACAATTTTTTTGACGCGTCTGCTAGCGCTCGGACTCCCTGTACTGACCGCGAGAACGGCTTGCACAAAGGCCCTCAAGGCTGAATGCCGGATAGCTTCGGGCGGCATCTGCGTCGAATAACGCGTGAGCTCGCGACGCGGTTGACGCAAATTTTCGGGAATGTTTATGCGCCGCTTTATTGAGCGGTTGGCCGCCCCCAATGCGTCATTGCGATGGATTGGCATTGCATTGGAAATGCTTGCGGATACAACGGCTTAGCGTAGGTGTGCCTAAAGATTGGGCACTATCGCAAGCCATCCCACGGGGCTCGGGGAGGGATTTCGAGCCAGGCGCCGGGCTGTATTCCCAGCGAAAAGATATCGAGCGCGCCGATTCCGACGCGCACCAGGCGCAGGGTGGGGAAACCGACTGCGGCCGTCATGCGGCGCACCTGGCGATTCTTGCCTTCGGTGATCGACAGCTCTATCCAGGTGGCCGGAATGGCTGCACGGTATCGAATCGGCGGATTGCGCGGCCAAAGGGGCGCGGCCTCGATCCCGGCCGGCTCGAGCAGCCGGGCCTGACATGGGCGCGTCACATAGTCGCCCAGGTCGACGCCTCTCGTGAGCGCGCCCAGCGCCGCCTCGTCCGGCGCGCCTTCGACCTGTGCCCAGTAGCGCTTGACGAGCTTGTGGCGCGGTTCGGCAATGCGTGCCTGCAGGGCGCCATCGTCGGTCAGCAGCAGCAGGCCTTCGCTATCCGAGTCGAGGCGGCCGGCCGGGTAGACGCCGGGCATCTTGACCCAGTCGGCAAGCGACGCGCGGGTTTCATGCGGCGAGAACTGGCAGATGGTGCCGAACGGCTTATTGAGAGCGAGAAGGCGCATGCGGAATCCGGCGAGCACCAGCCGGTGTCCGGCGCGAGCCGGTACCGGCGGGTACCCTCGCGACGCGCGGCCGGGCAGGTTCTGTAGAAAATGGCGGGATAATAATGCATAATTCCCAACGGCAGATCTTATGTCTTATATAAGACATAAGAGAACAAGGCCGCTGACAGCCGCTGCCGCTGCCTTGCGTTGTCTCAAAACCTGCGGCGCGGCCGGCACGCGCTGGCGTCACCGTGGGCTAGAATAGCCGCTCGGCCGCTTGCAGGCGTACGGCATTGCGCGTAACGAGGAGCGCCCAGTTCCGCAGTCCCCATCTGCTTCAACCAGAACAGCCATCACTGGAGTCCGATCATGCCGTATCAGCACATCAAGGTTCCGACGGGCGGAGACAAGATTACTGTCAACGCAGACTACTCGCTCAATGTTTCCGACCAACCGATCATTCCGTACATCGAAGGCGACGGCACGGGTACCGACATCACGCCGGTCATGATCAAGGTGGTGGACGCGGCGGTCGAGAAAGCCTATGCGGGCAAGAAGAAAATTCACTGGATGGAAGTCTATGCCGGCGAGAAGGCCACCAAGGTCTATGGCCCGGACGTGTGGCTACCGGAAGAAACTCTCGCGGTCGTCAAGGATTATGTCGTCTCGATCAAGGGCCCGCTGACCACGCCGGTGGGCGGTGGCATCCGTTCCCTGAACGTGGCGTTGCGCCAGGAGCTCGACCTCTACGTTTGCCTGCGCCCGGTGCAGTACTTCAAGGGTGTGCCTTCGCCGGTGCGCGAGCCGGAAAAGACCAACATGGTGATCTTCCGCGAGAACTCGGAAGACATCTATGCCGGTATCGAATGGGCAGCGGAATCGGAGCAGGCGAAGAAGGTCATCAGGTTCCTGCGCGAAGAAATGGGCGTGAAGAAGATCCGCTTCCCGGAAACCTCGGCGATCGGCATCAAGCCGGTGTCGCGCGAAGGCACGGAGCGTCTGGTGCGCAAGGCCCTGCAGTACGCAATCGACAACGATCGCCGCTCGCTTACGCTGGTGCACAAGGGCAACATCATGAAGTTCACGGAAGGCGCGTTCCGTGACTATGGCTACGCGCTCGCGCAGAAGGAATTCGGCGCGGAACTGGTGGACGGCGGCCCGTGGATGAAGTTCAAGAATCCGAAGACGGGTAACGACATCGTCGTCAAGGACGTGATCGCCGACGCGTTCCTGCAGCAGATCCTGCTGCGTCCGGCCGAATACGACGTGATCGCGACGCTGAACCTGAACGGCGACTACATTTCGGACGCGCTGGCTGCACAGGTTGGCGGTATCGGCATTGCGCCGGGCGCGAACCTGTCGGATTCGGTGGCGATGTTCGAAGCCACGCACGGCACGGCGCCGAAGTACGCGGGCAAGGATTACGTGAATCCGGGCTCGGAGATTCTCTCGGCGGAAATGATGCTGCGCCATCTTGGTTGGACCGAAGCGGCAGATGTCATTATCAAGGCGATGGAAGCGTCGATTCTGCAGAAGCGCGTTACGTACGACTTCGCGCGTCTGATGGAAGGCGCGACGCAAGTGTCGTGTTCGGGCTTTGGGCAGGTGCTGATCGAGAATATGTGACGAAACTTCAGGCCGTATTGGCTTGGATCAAAAACCCCGGTAGATCGATGGTCTGCTGGGGTTTTTTGTTTTACCTCGGCGTGCGTTGCTGATGGTAAGGCTCAACTGCCGGCAGGTTCCCTGCTGAGCTCATCAAAACGCGCGGCGCATTGCGGATTCGGCGATGCGGCGGCGTCCGACTGCCATCAGCGCATCCGGATTTTTGCGAGTGCATCACGACTGCGTGAGCAACGCGTATCCGCTAAACGATCGCACAACGAACCTATCCCTTAAATTGTCGCGCCCTGCGGTTTACGTTAGTAAACGTCGTCTGCAGTGAGCAGGCTATGCGCATCGGCAGCGCAGCGAGGCAGGTGCATCATGCGGACCAACGCGACCAGCACACTTGCGAACAGGCTGGCTATGCCGTTGCTAGGGACGAACAATACCAACGAGGATGTGCTTTATGTCGAAGTGTGACGACCCGCGTTGTCCTATCTGCTACCCGAACTGGAAAGAGGAAGAGGCCGCCGCGAGGAAGAAAGCCGAGGATGATCGGCAAGACTGCGTCGACTGCTGGCGGCACTATCAGAAGAAGGCCGAAGCGATTGTTGCCGTGGAAGACCCGATTGCGCGCAACCGCCGCATCAATGCTGCCTATGCAAAACTGTGGCTGGACGATCGTCGTTTCCAGTGGGCCGGGCTAGCGGCCTTCGCATCAAAGCAGGTCGGCTGCGGACTGCTCAACGCTGCGGAGATGATCCGCAAGTCAAACCAGCAGCGCAACGCTTATCAGCAGTGGGGGCGAGCCAGTTCGCCGCTTGAGCGGCTGTCGCCGTATGCGTCGCCACGTATGCTAATTCATGATCAGGCGATGGGAGAAGGCGCGACCAAGGTCTATCAGATGCTGGCAAAAGGGAACACGGCCCTGTTCCTCGATATCTGGCCACTGCATATGTTTTACAAAGAATTTGGACTCCAGCGGTTCAAGCGGTGCTTGCCGGAACGACAGCGGTTGCGTGGCTCGGTCGTGTGGCCGATCGAAACTGCCGTTCCATTCGGTGTGGCGCAGCCTCGAGTCGAGCGCGGGTTTGAGGCAATTGATGCAGGGCACACGGCTGCCGGCGTCAGAATGTTGGCCGAGCATGAACAGCTCAACATCTTGCAGCCTGCCATGTATGACGATCCGACATTCGCCATGCTGATGCGTGCCAACCACTTCGCATGGGCGCTCAACATCCCCACGGGTTCGGCGCGTGAGATCCAGTTGACACTCGCAAATCAATGCACTGTGACGGGAGTAAACGCGCAAATCGAGCGGTTCAGCAGGGAACCACTCGCCAATTTGGCAGATGCCAACCAGCGGATGGTGTTCGTGATGCGCGCCGCCCAGCGTTTTGACGATCTGTTGCGCGATCCGATCGAAAAGTACTCTGTCGAAAACTCCATCTTTCTTATCGCGCACCCAAGGTAGCCATGCCGCGTCGAAACATCAAACTGTTCGGATATCTCGCATGTGCATTGATCGGCTGCGCGGCCGTGTGGGGTATCTACGCGTTGGCAAGGCCCGTTGATGAAGTCGCACTGACCCTTGGCGAACCTTATGAGCAGGTACGCAAGCAATCCCGCTCGACCTTGCCCGCTGCCGACCCCAGTATATTTTGGGGGGGATTTGTAACTCGTCCGGCCAGATTGCGTTTCACAGCTCCTGGGTATGACTTCGTCACGCCACCTGCGAAATTCCTGTACGTCGGGGCGGACAAGTACGGAAAGGTCGACTCGGTAACTTTGTCCCCGCAGGTTGAAACGTTGCCACTCGATCAAGCAATGGCGATCGTGCTGGATTTGCAGGAACAGCTACGCCAGCACGGCTGGCGCACGGTGCAAACGGAGCGCTACCCGCCGATCAGCAACACGCCCTCAATGGTCGACAGCATCCGGCGGGGCGACGATCCGCAGACTTTCTGGCAGGTCGCGGACAAGTATCAGGTGGCACTCGACATTCGTCGGTTCGTTCACGAAAGCCGACCGCAGGACGAGCGGTATCTCATTACGCTCGCACTAAGCGAGCCGCTTATGCGGGAAGGCGGGCCGGACGAACAGGAAACCACAACGTCATTGACTTGTCCCTTCTGTGCTCACATTGATGTTGATTAAGCCAGAGATGTTTCTGGTTTTGGGAACGCGTCAAGTTAGCTCCGGGCTTGCTTGATGCATGCGCAGGAACTAGCCTGGGGAAGGCTTGCGCTATGATGTACCGGTCGACGACCCCCCCTCTGGACTCGCCTTCCCGCAACCGCATGTACTTCCTGAAACGTCTCCTGCTATTGATCTCGCTTGCGCTGCTTACTGCGCACGGCGTGTCTGCACATGAGCATGCGGCGGATTTGCAGAACATGTCGTTCTCTTCCACGGGAAGTGTGCTCGTAACCACCGCGGATGCTTCGTCCCATTGCCCGGGATCAGTGGCCTCTGCCTCCGGTCAGCCCTGCGGTCACGACCACGCACCGTGCTGCTGCGTTACCCCCTGCGGCATCCATTGCGGTGCGTTGTTCTCTGCCTTCCAGTTCGAGCCCCACGCGCTCGACCCGACACACCCTAAACCGCTTCCCGAACTGCGTCGAGACGGCCTGACTCACGCGCCGCCCGTGCGCCCGCCGATCGGCTGACGGTTCGATGCGTTGCGCTGGTCCGAACGACTTGCGCAATGCATGCGGTACAGCACGGCTCGCGCGGCGGCTGGCATCGTGCGAGCGTTTGAACGATAGCGCGCAGCAGCCTACGAGCGCCGCTGCGCCGTCCAGATTAGGGAAGCGATCCATGATCCGCAGGGAATTTCTCGTCCGCGCGTTGAGCGCGGCCGCAGCATCACTGCTTGCGCGCGAAGCGCTCGCACAACAAGGTATGCATGCGATGCACGGCATGTCCGGAATGAGCGGCATGCAGGGAATGCCGTCCATGTCCGGGATGCCGGACATGCCAGGCGGCATGGCATCGTCCGTCGAGATGGCCGCGCCCGAGGCGCTGACCTCCGGTGCGCCGCTGGCTCCGTTGCGCAGGCTTGCCAACGAAAGCCGGGAACCGGGGTTGTTCCGCGCCACCCTTGTCGCGCAGCCGGTTCGACACACGCTGATTGCAGGGCGTCCGACCACTTTCTGGCAATACGATTCCGCGGGCGAGCACGCCGGCGTCGGCAGCGATCCAGTTTCCGCGTCACCGGATAGCCCGGTCACCGGCCCGCTGATCGACGTGCGTGAAGGCGATACGGTCGAGATCCGTTTCGTGAACCGTCTGCCGCAACCGTCCACGATTCATTGGCATGGCCTGCCGGTGCCAGCCGACCAGGACGGCAATCCATCGGACCCGGTCGCGCCCGGTGGCTCACGTGTCTACCGCTTCACGCTGCCGCGCGGCAGCGCCGGCACGTACTGGTATCACCCGCATCCGCATGGTCAGTCGGCCGAGCAGGTGTTTCGCGGACTCGCGGGCCCGCTCGTGGTCCGCGCAGCCGACGATCCGCTCGCCGGCTGGCCCGAGCGGCATCTGTTCTTCTCCGATCTGAAGCTCGCGAGCGACGGTTCGATCCCGCCGAACGACATGATGGACTGGATGAACGGCCGCGAAGGGCAGTTTGTGCTGGTGAACGGTGCGCGCCGCCCGCTTATCGTCGTCGCGACGGACGAGCGCTGGCGAGTATGGAACGCGTGTAGTGCCCGCTATTTGAGATTGTCACTGGGCGAGGGCCATGTATTCACCCAGGTCGGCACGGATGGAGGGTTGCTCGAGCAGCCGCGCACCGGGCTGAACACACTTTTGCTGGCGCCGGCCGAGCGTGCAGAACTGATCATTTCCGCCGTTAGAGCGCCGGGTGAGGCGGCGCAAGCTGCGCAACCTGCGCAGTCGAAGCCGTTGGCGAAATCCCCGCAGGCGCTTCGGGCCGTCCTGAGCGCCGAGGTCTACGACCGTCGCAAGATGGCGATGTCACACGGCAGCCTGCAGGCTGACCCGGTCCTGCCGCTTGCCGACGTGCAGTTTGAACCAGGTGCCGCGGACGCCACCCAGACCGTCCATCCGCTTCCGACCGCGCTGCGGACCATTGCACCGCTCGGGGCGCCGGCCGCACGAAAATCCGTCGTGTTTTCCGAACGCATGGACATGGCCGCCATGCACCGCGCCGACGGGCCGGGTAATGGGTTGCACGCGGGGCTGCCAGCCGGTATGGCTTTCATGATCAACGGCGCGACTTTCGATCCACGCCGCATCACGCTGACCAGCCGGCGTGGCGAGGTCGAGCACTGGTCGATTGAAAACCGCACGGATATGGACCATCCGTTCCATTTGCACGGCACGCAGTTTCAGGTGCTGGCGCGTGAGCGGGGCGGTGTCGTCGCGCCGGAGCCTTACCGGGCGTGGCGCGACACCGTCAACGTGCAACCGGGCGAGACGGTGCGCATTGCCGTGGTTCAGGAGTTGGTGGGCAAGCGGATGTTCCACTGCCACATCCTCGAACACGAGGATCTCGGCATGATGGGCACGCTCAACGTGATCTGAAGGCTATCCGAAAGCCGGGTACGGGCGCTGGGCACAAACTCGCCCACGCGGGACGCGCATGTCGCGTCCCAGAATGAAGAAACCCGGCACGAAGCCGGGTTTCCAGGGTACGGGTATCGAACAGACTCAGGCTGCGGCCTGGATGTTCGATGCCTGCTTGCCTTTGGGGCCTTGCACGACCTCAAAGCTGACCTTCTGGCCTTCCTTCAGGGTCTTGAACCCATTCATCTGGATGGCCGAAAAGTGTGCAAACAGATCCTCACCGCCTTCGTCGGGCGTAATGAATCCGAAACCTTTCGCGTCATTGAACCATTTGACCGTACCAGTTGCCATACCAACTTCCCCTGTAACTCATGACACCACCACGAGCCCTCGAAAAGCTTAACGGCTGCGGGTATGCAACCGCTTCCTCCTCACAAGCTCACCATCGGCATTTTTTCGAAATATGTGGCTGACTGAAAAAAGTGCCAGCTTGATTGTTGAGGCTCTTTATTCGAGTGTCAAGAAAATTTTGAGACCTGTTCCGGCGCGTTGCAAACACCCCATTTCCAGGGTTTTTCCCGCTTTTCTTATGTGCGCTAGCGCAACCGCCCTGTCTTGAAAAGTCGCATAATCGACTCACATGCAGTTCTGCTGCCGGTGCTCCCGCAAGTATTACCGTATGACAGCGAAGTGACGCCCTCGGCCGTCGTGCAGGCGGTCAGCTTGCCGGGGCAGGTTGTGCGATACTCGGTCCAACTGCACTGCAACAGCAGTGGCAACAACCTTCAGGAGGGCCGGCTCCGCAATCGGCTCCGTGCAGGACGCACGCGTGACAGGCAGCGCCGTCACGTGGGGACGAACAAGGGATCGCCGGACAGCCGGTGGGGTTTTGACAGGATTGCGGGCCTGTCCGAGTTGTTTAGAATGGGTGTATGGCAATTATCCCGGACAAGCAGGACGGCACCGTACTGGAGCGGCAGGAAAAAAAGCTGAAGCCGCCCTCCATGTATAAGGTGGTGCTGTTGAATGACGACTTCACGCCAATGGAATTTGTCGTGATGATCGTGCAGGAATACTTCAATAAAGATCGTGAAACCGCAACGCAGATTATGTTGAAGGTGCATCGCGAGGGCAGGGGAGTTTGTGGGGTCTATACGCGGGACATCGCGTCGACCAAAGTCGAGCAAGTCGTTACCCACGCACGGCAGGCCGGGCATCCGCTGCAGTGTGTGATGGAGGAAGCATGATTGCCCAGGAACTGGAAGTCAGCTTGCACATGGCGTTCATGGAAGCACGCCAGGCGCGGCACGAGTTCATTACGGTCGAACATCTTTTACTGGCCCTGTTGGACAATCCGACGGCAGCAGAGGTGTTGCGCGCATGCGCGGCCAACATCGAGGATCTGCGCCAGAACCTGCGCAACTTCATTCATGACAACACGCCGACCGTGCCGGGCACGGACGACGTCGACACGCAGCCCACGCTGGGTTTCCAGCGCGTGATCCAGCGTGCCATCATGCATGTGCAGTCCACCTCGAACGGCAAGAAGGAAGTGACCGGTGCGAACGTGCTGGTTGCGATCTTCGGCGAGAAGGATTCGCATGCCGTCTACTACCTGCAACAGCAGGGCGTAACGCGCCTCGACGTGGTGAATTTCATCTCGCACGGCATTGCCAAGACCAGCAGCACCGACGCCGCCAAGGCGAGCGATGCGAACGCCGAGTCCGACGAAGCCGCTGCGCAGAAAGAAACGCCGCTCGCCCAGTTCACGCAGAACCTGAACCAGATGGCGAAAGACGGCCGCATCGACCCGCTGATCGGGCGCGAGTCGGAAGTCGAGCGCGTCGTGCAGGTGCTGTGCCGCCGGCGCAAGAACAATCCGCTACTGGTCGGTGAGGCGGGTGTCGGCAAGACCGCGATCGCCGAAGGGCTCGCCTGGCGCATTACGCGCGGCGAAGTGCCGGATATCCTGGCCGACGCGCAGGTGTACTCGCTCGACATGGGCGCGCTGCTCGCCGGCACCAAATACCGCGGCGATTTCGAACAGCGCCTGAAGACGGTCCTCAAGGAACTGAAGGAACGTCCGCACGCCATCCTGTTCATCGACGAAATCCATACGCTGATCGGCGCGGGCGCCGCGTCGGGCGGCACGCTGGATGCATCGAATCTGCTGAAGCCGGCGCTCTCGTCGGGCACGCTCAAGTGCATCGGCGCCACCACCTTCACCGAATACCGCGGCATCTTCGAAAAGGATGCGGCCCTGTCACGCCGTTTCCAGAAGGTCGATGTGACCGAGCCGACCGTCGAACAGACGGTGGCGATCCTGCGTGGCCTCAAGTCGCGTTTCGAAGAGCACCACGGCGTCAAGTACTCGTCGGGTGCGCTGTCGGCCGCGGCTGAACTGTCGGCGCGCTTCATCACGGATCGTCATCTGCCGGACAAGGCGATCGACGTGATCGACGAAGCGGGCGCAGCGCAACGCATCCTGCCGAAGTCGAAGCAGAAGAAAACCATCGGCAAGGGCGAGATCGAGGAAATCATCTCGAAGATCGCGCGCGTGCCGGCGCAAAGCGTGTCGCAGGACGACCGCAGCAAACTGCAGACGCTGGACCGCGACCTGAAGAGCGTGGTGTTCGGGCAAGACCCGGCCATCGACGCGCTGTCGGCCGCGATCAAGATGGCGCGTGCCGGGCTCGGCAAGCTCGACAAGCCGATCGGTGCGTTCCTGTTCTCCGGCCCGACCGGGGTCGGCAAGACCGAAGTGGCCAAGCAACTGGCGTTCACGCTGGGTATCGAGCTGATCCGCTTCGACATGTCCGAATACATGGAGCGTCATGCGGTGAGCCGCCTGATTGGCGCGCCGCCGGGCTATGTCGGTTTCGATCAGGGCGGTCTGCTGACGGAAGCCGTGACGAAGAAGCCGCATTGCGTGCTGCTGCTCGACGAAATCGAGAAGGCGCATCCGGACATCTACAACGTGCTGCTGCAGGTGATGGACCACGGCACGCTGACCGACAACAACGGCCGCAAGGCGGATTTCCGCAACGTCATCATCATCATGACGACGAACGCGGGTGCCGAGGCAATGGGCAAGTCGGTCATCGGTTTCACGACGCGCCGCGAAACCGGCGACGAGATGGTTGATATCAAGCGCATGTTCACGCCGGAGTTCCGCAACCGTCTGGACGCAACGATCAGCTTCCGCTCGCTCGATGAAGAAATCATCATGCGCGTGGTCGACAAGTTCCTGATGCAACTGGAAGACCAGTTGCATGAAAAGAAGGTCGATGCGCTGTTCACCGACGCCCTGCGCAAGCATCTCGCCAAGCACGGTTTCGATCCGCTAATGGGTGCGCGGCCGATGCAGCGTCTGATCCAGGACACGATTCGTCGTGCACTGGCCGACGAGTTGCTGTTCGGCAAGCTGATGAACGGTGGCCGCGTGACGGTGGATGTGGATGCCGAAGACAAGGTGCAGCTCACCTTCGACGAAACGCCGGCGCCGCGCAATCCGAATCCGGAAGCGGTCGAAGTCGAGTAAGTATTCGGTTTCTCGCAGCAAGCAAGGTAAAACGGCGCGGGCCATGTGTGGTCCGCGCCGTTTTTCTTGGGTGCTTGTCCCGTAGCGCTCCGGGCGCTGAAGACTTGGTTAGTGCTTGCCGGTGCTGCCGAAACCGCCCGCGCCGCGTTCGCTTTGCTCGAAATCGTCGACGACATTGAATTCCGCCTGTACGACCGGCACGATCACGAGTTGCGCGAGCCGTTCCAGCGGATTCAGCGTGAATGCGGTTTGCCCGCGGTTCCACGTCGAGATCATCAATTGGCCCTGGTAATCCGAGTCGATCAGGCCGACCAGATTCCCCAGCACGATGCCATGCTTATGCCCCAGGCCCGAACGCGGCAGGATCAAAGCCGCATAGCCGGGATCGCCGACGTGGATCGCCAGACCCGTCGGCACCAGTGCGGTTTCACCTGGCTGCAGCGTCAGCGGTTCGTCGAGGCACGCGCGCAGGTCGAGGCCCGCGCTGCCCGTCGTTGCGTAGGCCGGGAGTTGGTCGCGCATGCGCGCGTCGAGAATCTTCAGGTCAAGTTTCATGCAGTTCGAGTGAGTGGGTAGGGGTAAAAGTTCAGCGTGAGGCTGGTTCAGTGACCGAGCTGGAACGCGTCGGCGAGCAGTTCGTAGGAGCGCAGCCGTGCGCGGTAACTGCCGGCCACGGTCAATACCACCAGTTCATCGGCCTGGAACTGCTCCTGCAGGGCGAGCATGCGTTCAGTCACGCTCTGCGGCGTGCCGATAATGCTGCGTGGCTTCTCGCGGTCAATCACCAGTTGCTCGCGCTCGCCGTACTCCTGCGCCAGACCCTGCTCGATAGTGGGAATTGGCGCGTTCAGGCCATAGGCCATCTGCACGCGGCGCAAGTCGACGGCTTTCTCCAGCGCCGCCGCCTCCTGTTCCGTATCCGCACAGATCACGAACACCGCCGCAGCAAGGTACGGTTGCGCCTCGTTGCCCGGCTTGAAGCGCTCGCGATACGCCTGCGCGACCTGATGGCCGAAGTGCGCGTTGATGAAGTGCGCGAACGCGAAACGGATGCCGAGCTGGGCGGCCAGCAGGCCGCCGAATTCGCTCGAGCCGAGCATCCATAGTTGCGGGCGGGTCTCGATCTGCGGCTGCAGCAGCACGCCGCTCGCCAGATGATCGGCCGGCAGCGTGCCGTTCAGCAGGCCCACTAGGTCAGCTACCTGTTGGGGAAAGATATCGCCGCGGTTGTACTCGCCGGCGGCTACGGCTTGTGCGGTGCGCATATCGCCGCCCGGCGCGCGGCCCACGCCGAGATCGATGCGGTTTGGGAACAGCGCTTCGAGCATCATGAACTGCTCGGCAACCTTGAACGGGCTGTAGTACGGCAGCATCACCCCGCCGGAGCCGATCCGAATGCGCCTGGTCACGCTGCCGAGGTGGGCCAGCATCACCTCGGGGCAGGGATTGGACACGCCGCGCAAGCCGTGGTGCTCGGCGCACCAGTAGCGCGTATAGCCGAGATCGTCGGCAAGCTGCGCGAGTTCGACGGTGGCGGCGATCGCGTCCGCCACCGAGTGCCCGTCGATCACGGGCGTTTGATCGAGCACGGAAAGTAGCGTCATGACAGTACTGCTCCAGGGTGACTCAAGGTTCCGGCAAGAGGACCGTGTGGTTACCGGATCAGGCTCGTATCGGGCAGACGCTTCGCGATTTCGGCAATCAATGCGCCCGCGAGCGCCCGTTTGTCCGCACGCGGCAGTTTCGTCGCGCCGCCCGCTTCGAACAGGACTACTTCGTTGTCGTCGAGGCCGAAGGTCAGCGGGCCGAGATTGCCGATCAGAAGCGGCACATTCTTGCGCACGCGCTTTTCTTCGCCGTGTACTTCGAGATCGCCGCTCTCCGCCGCAAAGCCGACACAGAACGGCGGGTGCGGCAGCTTCGCTACCGCGGCCAGAATGTCCGGATTTTCAACAAAGTTGAAAGACGGTATGGCGTGCCCGGCGGTTTTCTTGATCTTGTGGTCGCTGACGTGGTCGACGCGCCAGTCGGCCACCGCCGCCACGCCGATGAAGATGTCGTAGTCGGGCACCGCGCGCATGACCGCATCGTGCATCTGCTGGGCCGTTTGCACATCCTCGCGGAACACGCCCCACGGCGTCTCCAGCGCAACCGGTCCGGCGATCAGATGCACGTCGGCGCCGGCCTGTTGCGCCGCGCGCGCCAGCGCAAAGCCCATCTTGCCGCTCGAGCGGTTGGTGATGCCGCGCACCGGGTCCAGCGGTTCGAAGGTCGGACCGGCGGTCAGCAGCACACGGCGGCCGGCGAGGATCTTCGGCTGGAAAAACGCCGCAATCGCTTCGTAGGTGGCGGCGGGCTCCAGCATGCGGCCGTCGCCGACTTCGCCGCACGCTTGCGCGCCGGAGTCCGGGCCGAGCACGTCGATGCCGTCGGCGCGCAGTTGCGCGACGTTGCGCTGGGTGGCCGGGTTCTGCCACATCTGGCGGTTCATCGCCGGCACGACGAGCAAGGGGCAATCACGCGCCACGCATAGCGTCGAGAGCAGGTCGTCGGCCATGCCGTGTGCCAGCTTGGCGAGGAAATCCGTCGAAGCCGGCGCGATGACGATCGCATCCGCTTCGCGCGACAGATCGATATGCGCCATGTTGTTCGGCACGCGCGCGTCCCACTGGCTCGTGTAGACCGGACGGCCCGACAGCGCCTGCATGGTGACCGGCGTGATGAACTGCGTTGCCGCTTCAGTCATGACGACCTGCACGGTGGCGCCTGCCTTGGTCAGCAGGCGCGTGAGTTCGGCGATCTTGTAGCAGGCAATCCCGCCGCTCATGCCGAGGACGAGATGTTTGCCTGCGAGTTCTGCGGTTGCCAACGAAGCCTCCGAGACAAAGCTACAGCGTTAGCGCGAGCCGCGTACCCGCCGCAATTCGTCGAGCACGAGCAGGATCGCGCCGATCGTAATCGCGCTGTCGGCGAGGTTGAACGCGGGCCAGTGCCAGTTGCCGACGTGGAAATCGAGGAAGTCGATCACGTGGCCGTACGCCAGCCGGTCGATCACATTGCCGAGCGCCCCGCCCAGAATCAGCGCCAACGCCGCGCAGAACATCTTCTGCGCGCCATGGCGCTTGAGCAGATAGCAGATCACCAGCGCCGCGACGACACCCAGGCCCGTGAAGGCCCAACGCTGCCAGCCGCCCGCCATGGCGAGGAAGCTGAAGGCGGCGCCGCGGTTGTACACGAGGATGAGGTTGAAAAACGACGTGACCTCATGCGGCACACCGTAGGCAAACACCTTCTGGACCGCGATCTTCGTGAGCTGGTCGAACAGAATCACGATCAGCGCAACGCCGAGCCACGGCGCCAGCGACCCGCCGGCGGGTTTCGACAGGGTTCTTGCCATTATGCCGCGCTCCTCGTTTCGCCGCTTCCAAACAGGTTGCTAAAGCACCGGCCGCACAGCGACGGGTGTTCGGCGTTCTCGCCGACGTCGGCGCGGTAGTGCCAGCAGCGCTCGCACTTCAGATATTTCGATGCGACCACTTCGACGCCCTCGGCCGCTTCGCTGTCGACCTTCACGACCGTTGCCGCGGACGTGATCAGCACGAATTTCAGATCCCCGCCGAGGCTCGCCAGCGCGTCGTGACGCGCACCGCTCGCGCGGATTTCGACTTCCGCCTGTAGCGACGAGCCGATCAGATTCGCCACCCGGGCTTCTTCCAGCGCCTTGGTGACGTCGCTGCGCACCGCGCGCAGCAGCGTCCACTTGTCGAGCAGCGCGGCGGCGTCCGCCACTTCCGGATAGGCGTGATACGTCTCGGTGAAAATCGTTTCGCTGGCCGGCTGGAACACCTTCCATGCTTCTTCGGCGGTGAACGACAGGAACGGCGCCATGATGCGCAGCAGGCCGTGCGCGATGTGATACAGCGCGGTCTGGGCGGCCCGGCGCGCGACGGAGTCCGCCGCCGTGGTGTACAGGCGGTCCTTCAGCACGTCGAGGTAGAAACCGCCGAGGTCTTCCGAACAGAACGTCTGCAGCTTGGCGACGACCGGGTGGAACTCGTACTTGTCGTAGTGCGCGAGGATCTCGGTTTGCAGGTTGGCCGACAGCGCCACCGCATAGCGGTCGATCTCGAGCCAGTCTTCGACCGGGCGCGCGTGCTTCTCGAAGTCGAAGTCCGACAGATTGGCGAGCAGGAAGCGCAGCGTGTTGCGGATGCGGCGATAGCTTTCCGTCACGCGCTTCAGGATTTCCTCCGAGATCGCCAGTTCGCCCGAATAATCGGTCGAGGCGATCCACAGGCGGATGATTTCCGCACCCAGGCGATTCGCCACTTCATGCGGATCGATGCCGTTGCCGAGCGACTTGCTCATCTTGCGGCCTTCGCCGTCCACCGTGAAGCCGTGCGTGAGCAGCGCGTTGTAGGGCGGGCGGCCGTCGAGCATCGAAGCGGTCAGCAGCGACGAATGGAACCAGCCGCGGTGCTGGTCCGAGCCTTCCAGGTACAGGTCGGCCGGGAACTGCAGTTCGTCCTTGTGCGAGCCGCGCAGGACATGCCAGTGGGTCGTGCCGGAATCGAACCACACGTCGAGCGTGTCGCGGTTCTTTTCATACATGTTGGCGTCATCGCCGATCAGCTCGCGCGGATCGAGCGATTGCCAGGCCTCGATGCCGGCCTTCTCGACGCGTTGTGCGACTTCTTCGAGCAGTTCCAGCGTGCGCGGATGCAGCTCGCCGGTTTCCTTGTGGACGAAGAACGCCATCGGCACACCCCATTGGCGCTGGCGCGACAGCGTCCAGTCCGGGCGGTTGGCGATCATGCTGAAGAGGCGCTGCTTGCCCCACGACGGGTAGAACGCGGTGTTTTCGATGCCTTCGAGCGCGGTTTCGCGCAGCGTCCTGTCGGTGTCGTTCGGCTTCACATCCATGCCGGCGAACCACTGTGACGTGGCGCGGTAGATGATCGGCGTCTTGTGACGCCAGCAGTGCATGTAGCTGTGCTCGTACTTTTCGGTGCGCAGGAGCGAGCCGGCCGTTTGCAGCGCTTCGACGATCTTCGGATTCGCCGCCCAGATCGACAGGCCGCCGAACAGCGCGAGCGATTCGATATAACGGCCGTCGCCCATCACCGGGTTGATGATGTCCGAATCGGCCATGCCGTGCGCCTTGCACGAGACGAAGTCTTCCACGCCGTAGGCGGGCGAGGAGTGGACGATGCCGGTACCGGTTTCCGTCGTCACGTAGTCGCCGAGATAGACCGGCGCCGTGCGCTTGTAGCCCGGATGCGCGGAGGCGAGCGGGTGGTGGAAGCGCAGGTTGACGAGCTTTGCGCCCGGGGCTGTCGCCACGACGTGGCCTTCGAGGCGGTACAGCTTCAGGCAGGCTTCGACCCGCTCTTCAGCCAGGATCAGCAGGCCGCGCGGCGTATCCACCAGCGCGTAGACGATTTCCGGGTGGAGGTTGAGCGCCTGGTTGGCCGGGATGGTCCACGGCGTCGTGGTCCAGATCACGATGCCGCCTTCGCTGCGCGGCAGCGCCGCGAGGCCGAACGCGTGCGCGGTCTTCTCCGGCTCGGCGAAGGCGAACAGCACGTCGATGGTCGGATCGGTCTTGTCCTTGTACTCGACTTCCGCTTCGGCCAGCGCCGAGCCGCAGTCGAAGCACCAGTTCACGGGCTTCAGGCCGCGGAACACATAGCCCTTTTCCATGATCTTCGCGAGCGCGCGGATTTCGCCGGCTTCGTTCGTGAAGTTCATCGTCTTGTACGGGTTGTCCCAGTCGCCGAGCACGCCCAGACGCCGGAAGCCGAGCTTCTGCTTCTCGATCTGCTCGGTCGCGTAGGCGCGCGCCTTCTGCATCACCTCGGCGGCCGGCAGCGACTTGCCGAACTGCTTTTCGATCTGGATTTCGATCGGCATGCCGTGGCAGTCCCAGCCCGGCACGTAGACCGCGTCGAAGCCCGCCAGGTTGCGCGCCTTGACGATCATGTCCTTGAGGATCTTGTTCACCGCGTGGCCGAGGTGGATGTCGCCGTTGGCATACGGCGGGCCGTCGTGCAGGATGAACTTCTTGCGGCCCCGGGAGGCGGCGCGAATCGTTTCGTAGATCTTGCGTTCCTGCCATTCCTTGACCCATTGCGGTTCGCGCTTGGGCAGGTCGCCACGCATCGGAAACGGCGTGTCGAGCAGGTTGACCGGGTAGCGGGACTGCGGTTTCGAATCGGCTTTCTTGTTGCTCATGGTGTGGTCGCGGTGAATTCTTTCGATGCGCGGCAAGCGCGCGATATGCGCACGATGCGCGGGGCGTTGGGCGCGCCCGGCAGGCATGTCGCGTGATCCACGGACGCCCTTCGATGCGCGCGGCGAGGGTACGTGTTGGGCTTGACGCCGGCACGTACCGTGGCGGCTATCTAATTCGGTCCGTGGCTGAAGTGGCGAAGCCGGTCGAGCGGCTGCCCGGCGTGCCGGTGCCGACAGCCGCAAACCAGGCACGCGCATTGGCGACGTCACGCGCGATGGCGGCGGTCAGCGTTTCGAGGTCGACGTACTTTTCCTCGTCGCGCAGCTTCTTCAGGAATTCGACGCGCACGAGCTTGCCGTAGGCGTCGCCGTGCCAGTCGAGCAGGTGAACTTCGAGCAGCACGCGGCCGGAATCGTCGACGGTGGGGCGCAAGCCGAGGCTCGCGACGCCCGGCAGCGGTTCCGCTGCGATGCCGTGCACGCGCACCACGAAAATACCGGCGAGTGCCGGGCGCTTGTGGGCGATCGGCAGGTTCAGGGTGGGAAAGCCGAGATCGCGGCCGAGCTTCATGCCGTGCACCACGTGGCCGCTGATCAGATAATCGCGGCCGAGCGCGGCGCGTGCCGCATCGAGATCTCCCGCCACCAGCGCCGTGCGCACGCCCGAGCTGGAGATGCGCGCGCCTGACGGATCCGCGACGGTGGCCATCTGCTCGACTTCAAAACCGTGCTGCACACCCGCTGCCTTCAGCGAGTCGAAATCGCCCGCGCGCTTCGCGCCGTAGCGGAAGTCGTCGCCGATCATCACCCAGCGCGCATGCAGGCCGTTGACGATGATCCGTTCGACAAACGTATCCGGCGACTGGCTGGCGAAAGTGTGATTGAAGTGCTCGACCACGACCCGGTCCACGCCATTGGTGCGCAGCGCCTCCAGCTTGTCGCGCAGCATGGCGATGCGCGGCGGCGCGCCGGCCGGGTTGAAGAATTCGCGCGGGTGCGGCTCGAAAGTCATCACGCAGACGGGCAGGCCGCGCGCATCGGCAGCCGCCCGCACGTGGGCGAGCAAAGCCTGATGGCCGCGGTGGACACCGTCGAAGTTGCCGATGGTCAGGGCGCAGGGCGCACGGCTCTCGGCATTGGGAAGACCGCGGAAGACTCTCACAATAGCGGGTTGGGCGACTTTAAGTTTTGGGACGACGTGTAACGGACGACGTTTAACAATGACGTATAACGGGCCGGTCTGTGGGGCCGCCGCCGGCGCATATGCCGCCAGCACGGACTCCGCCAGCGCGTATCCCGCAAAACAAACGATTATAAACGCTCAAAGCGAGGCACGGCGGCGCAGCGCCGTTCCGGCGTCCCCCGAATGATAAAATCCGCGGATGAAAAAACTTGTCATCCTGATTTCCGGGCGGGGCAGCAACATGGAAGCCATCGTGCGTGCCTGTTCGCGCGAAGGCTGGCCGGCGCAAGTCGCCGCCGTGATTGCCAACCGTCCAGACGCCGCGGGCCTTGCATTTGCCGCGTCGCACGGTATTGCCACGTCGGTGGTCGACCACCGCCAGTTTCCCGATCGCGAGTCCTTCGACGCCGCCCTTGCGCGCCAGATCGACACCTTCACGCCGGACCTGGTCTTGCTCGCCGGTTTCATGCGCGTATTGACGCCCGGCTTTGTCGACCACTACGCGGCGCGTATGCTGAACGTGCATCCGTCGCTGCTGCCGAGCTTCGCGGGTCTGAAAACCCACCAGCAGGCGCTCGACGCCGGCGTGCGGCTGCACGGCGCGTCTGTCCATTTTGTCACGTCGCAGCTCGATCATGGGCCTATCGTGATTCAGTCCGCCGTGCCGGTGCAGGACGGCGACGACGCCGCGGCGCTCGCCGCGCGGGTGCTGGCCACCGAACACATCATTTACCCACGCGCGGTGCGCTGGTTCGTCGAAGGGCGTCTCGCGCTCGACGGACTGCGCGTCACGCTAACGCCGCCGGAGCCGCAATGGCTCTTTGCCGACATCAATAGCAACAAGATCGCCGGAGAGGGCGTATGAGACTGCATGGTTTTTTGATTGGACAAACCGAAACGCTGCTGGCGGACGTGCTGAAGCTGGCCGGCCCTGCCGACGCGGCCACCAGCCGTTTTTTCCGCGCCCACCCGAAGCTCGGGCACGGCGAGCGCGGCGTGATCGCCGAAGCGGTGTTTGCGGTGCTGCGCCGCCGGATGGAGTTCGCCCATCTGGCCGAAAGCGGCACGGGCAGCCCGGCGCGCCGGATGGCCTTGCTGGGCCTGATGCAGACGGCGGGGCGCTCGGCCCTGAAACCGTTCGTGTCCGACACCGAGTCGAACTGGCTCGAACACGTCGCGAAGATCGACCCGGAAAGCCTGCCGCTGCGGATTCGCATGAATCTGCCCGACTGGATCTACCAGGCGCTGTCGAAGCGCTTCGAGGCCGAAGAACTGGCACAACTGGCCGCCGCGCTGAACTACCCGGCGCCGCTGGACCTGCGCGCCAATCCGATCAAGGCGACCCGCGACGACGTGCTGGGCGCGCTCTCGAAGGCCGGCATCGAAGCCGGCGCCACGCCGTTCGCGCCGTTCGGCGTGCGGGTGGTCGGCAAGCCGCCGCTCACCAAGCTGGATGCGTTCCAGAACGGTTGGGTCGAGGTGCAGGACGAGGGCAGCCAGTTGCTGTGCTCGCTGGTCGCGCCGAAGCGCGGCGAGATGATCGTCGATTTTTGCGCCGGTGCGGGCGGCAAGACGCTCGCATTGGGCGCGATGATGCGCTCCACGGGCCGGCTGTACGCGTTCGACATCTCCGAGCGGCGCCTCGCCAAGCTCAAGCCGCGCCTTGCGCGCAGCGGCTTGTCGAACGTCAACCCGGTGCTGATCGACAGCGAGCATGACGCGAAGATCAAGCGCCTCGCGGGCAAGATCGACCGCGTGCTGGTCGACGCGCCGTGCAGCGGCCTCGGCACGCTGCGGCGCAATCCGGACCTGAAATGGCGTCAGTCGCCGGAATCCGTCGCCGAACTCGCGCCCAAGCAGTTGTCGATCCTGACCAGCGCCTCGCGCCTCGTGAAGGTGGGCGGGCGTCTGGTCTACGCGACCTGCAGCATTCTGGAGGCGGAGAACGAGGCGATCATCACGCAGTTCCTCGCCAATCATCCGGGTTTCGCTCTCGTGCCGGCGCGCGACGTGCTGGCCGAGCAGCGCGTCGAGATCGAAATGGGCGACTACCTGTCCCTGTGGCCGCACCGTCACGCCACCGACGGCTTCTTCGCCGCCGTGCTGGAGCGCCGGGCTTAACGCGCCTGAAGCGCCGCGGGCGCGCCGGCCGCCTTGCAGCAACGGCGGTCGCAGCGCACCGGGCGCAACATCGAAACCATGCACAATCGGATCTTCTTTCACCTGTTCGGCGACGTTGCCCACGACTTCGGCCAGCCGGTGATGCTCTGGCAGGCGGGCCTGCTGCTCGGCACGCTCGTGCTCGCATGGGGGCTCGCCCGGCTGCTGCGCCGCACGCTCGATCTGCGCCGCCAGACGCGCTATCAGGCGCTGCGTTTCGGCGCGGAAAGCCTGAACCGCGCGTTTTTTCCGCTGATCGGCGCTGCCCTGGTGTGGCTCGCGCAAGCGGTCGCCGGTCCGTTCATGCATACGGCGCTGCTCGATCTGGCGCTGGTGCCGTTGTTCGGCATTGGCCTGATCTACGTGATGTTTTTCCTCGCCCGCCGCGTTTTTGCGAGTCATGGCGAAGCTCATGCGTGGCTCTTCCTTGGCGAGAAGATCGTTTCGCTGATTGTCTGGATCGGCATGGTGCTCACCGTGATGGGCATTCAGGACGACGTCCTCGACTGGATGGCCAGCGTGCACTTTCGCGTCGCCAATGCGCATATGACGCTGCTGTCGCTCTCGACTGGCCTCCTGTGGGTCTGCGTGACGATGGTGGTGGCAATGTGGCTCGGCTCGGCGTTCGAGGAGCGGTTGATGCGCTCCCATACGCTCGATGCGAACCTGAAAGTCGTAGTGGCGCGGGTCGGCCGGGCGTTGTTCGTGCTGGCGGCGGTGCTGATCAGCCTGTCGCTAGTGGGCATCGACATCACCGTGCTGGGCGTGTTCGGCGGCGCGCTGGGTGTGGGGCTCGGTTTCGGCTTGCAGAAGATCGCCAGCAACTATGTGTCCGGCTTCATCATCCTGATCGACCGGTCGCTGCGGATCGGCGACACCATCAACACCGGCGGCCTGCAAGGCATGGTCACGCAGATCCGCACCCGCTATACGGTGGTGCGAGGTCTTGACGGGATCGAAACGCTGATTCCGAACGAAAAGCTGATTACCGACGTGGTGCAGAATCAGTCGTCGTATCTGACCCGCGGTTTGGCGAAGCTTGCGGTGCAGGTGGCCTACACGTCGGACGTCGAACAGGCCATGGGCTTGCTCACGCAAGCGGCCGCCGGGGTGCCGCGCGTGTTGCAGGACCCGGCGCCCACTCCGTATCTGGTGGGCTTCGGGTCCGATGGCATCAACCTCGAACTGGCCTTCTGGATCGAAGATGCGGCGACCGGCACCGGTGGCGTGCGCTCGGTGGTCAACCGTAATATCTGGCGTCTGTTCAGCGAAAACGGCATTTCGATTCCGTTCTCGCAACGCGAAGTGCGCATCGTCGGCGCGAGCGACATACTGTCTCGATCGGCAAATCTGACCGAAAAGGCCGCCGACGAGCCGGGTAGCGCCGCCTGACGGGGTTGCGCTGTCGTGCCTGCGTGCCGAAAAAGCGTGCCAGCGTGTTTCCCCTGGCTTGATGCGCCACAAAAAATCCCCAATTGTTACAAACACTTGGAACGGTTCAAGTAGAATAACGTCCAATCTGTCCGTATGCTTTCACTTTCTTGACATCGCGTTTTTGGTTACCCCGTTTCTAGTTGTCTTCCAGTTGCGGTATTCGCGTTGTGTTCTGGTGTTCTGTCACTCTCGTTCCACAGGTAAATTGCCTTGTTGAATTCCTTGCTTGATTTTCTTGCCCACGGCCTGCTGCGCTTCTCCTGGTGGCAACTCGTGGTGTACACGCTCGTGGTGACGCACATCACGATCATCGGTGTGACGGTGTATCTGCACCGTTGCCAGGCGCACCGCGCCCTTGACCTGCATCCCGCGGTCAGTCATTTTTTCCGCTTCTGGCTGTGGATGACCACCGGCATGCTGACCGGCCAATGGGCGGCGATTCACCGTAAGCACCATGCGAAGTGCGAGACGGAAGAAGATCCGCACAGCCCGCAAACGCGCGGCATCTGGAAGGTCCTGCTGGAAGGCGCCGAACTCTATCGCGCGGAAGCGAAGAACGAAGAGACCATGCGCAAGTTCAGTCACGGCACCCCGAACGACTGGATGGAACGCAACGTCTACACGAAGTACCCGATTCTCGGCGTGAGCCTGATGATGGTGCTGAACGTCGCGCTGTTCGGCCTCGTCGGCCTGACGGTCTGGGCCGTGCAGATGATCTGGATTCCGTTCTGGGCGGCCGGCGTGGTGAACGGTCTCGCGCACTTCTGGGGCTATCGCAACTTCAATTCGTCGGACGCGAGCACCAACATCTTCCCGTGGGGCATCCTGATCGGCGGCGAAGAACTGCATAACAACCACCACACGTATGCGACCTCGGCCAAGCTGTCGAACAAGTGGTACGAGTTCGATATCGGCTGGATGTACATCCGCATCATGTCGGCTTTCCGCCTCGCCAAGGTGAAGAAGGTCGCGCCCACGCCGCGCCTGACCACCGGCAAGCTGGTGCTCGACCAGGACACGTTGCAGGCCGTGCTGGCCAACCGCTACGAAGTGATGGCCCGTTATGGCAAGGCGCTTAAGCGCGCTTATCGCCAGGAACTGGCGCACCTGAAGGAAGTGGGCGCGCGCGAAAAGTATCAGGTGATGCGCGGCGCACGTAGCTGGTTCCACAAGGAAGAAGCTGGGCTCGACGAGCCGCAGAAGCGTCAATTGCCGCAAATCTTCGCGAACAGCCAGAAGCTGCGTACCTACATCGAGTTGCGCAATGAGTTGGCCGCCATGTGGGAGCGTTCGAACGCCTCGCGTGAACAGTTGCTGGTGCAGTTGCAGGATTGGTGCCATCGCGCGGAGCAAAGCGGCATCAAGGCCCTCCAGGAATTCGCGATGCGCCTGCGTCGCTATGCATAAGCACGAAATCTATTAAAATTTAGTTACGTCACAAAACCCCGCGTTGGCGGGGTTTTGCTTTTTTGGGCCGCCAAAAACGTCGGACGTGACGCGCAGCACGCGCAACAGGCACAGCACGTGCCGCCACGCACGGCGAGCAGCGGCGAATCAGCAGGGCAGAGGGGATCATGAATCAGCAGGCGATCAGGAGCGTTGAATACGACCGGCCGCAGGCGCAGGGCCTGACGTGTGGTATCGGGCAAGCGTGGGCAAAGGTGCCGGACGTGCCGTCGGCGGAAGAAAAGCGCGCGCTGAAGGCGCGTATCCGCGAGTTGCTGGTGCGTGAGAAAGCGGTGCTCGTCGCACACTATTACGTCGATGCGGAATTGCAGGAGCTTGCCGACGAAACCGGCGGCTGCGTGGCGGACTCGCTGGAGATGGCCCGTTTCGGCCGTGATCACGAGGCGCAGACGCTGGTGGTGGCCGGCGTGCGCTTCATGGGCGAGACCTCGAAGATTCTGAGTCCCGACAAGCGTGTGCTGATGCCGGATCTCGATGCGACCTGCTCGCTCGATCTCGGTTGCCCTGTCGACGAGTTCTCAGCGTTCTGCGATGCGCATCCGGATCGCACGGTGGTGGTCTACGCGAACACCAGCGCGGCTGTGAAGGCGCGGGCGGACTGGATGGTGACGTCGTCGATCGGCCTTGAGATCGTCGCCGACCTGCATGCGCGCGGCGAAAGGATCATCTGGGCGCCGGACAGGCACCTGGGCAGCTACATCCAGAAGAAGACGGGGGCGGACATGCTGCTGTGGCAGGGTTCGTGCCTCGTGCATGACGAATTCAAGGGCATCGAGCTCGATCTGCTGCGCGAGCAATATCCGGACGCGAAGGTGCTGGTGCACCCCGAATCGCCGGAAAGCGTGGTGGCGCAGGCCGATGTGGTGGGTTCGACGACGCAACTGATCGATGCCGCGCAACGGCTCGATGCGAAGCAGTTCATCGTCGCGACTGATCTCGGGATTCTCTACAAGATGCGGCTTGCCGCGCCGGGCAAGACCTTTATCGAGGCGCCCACGGCCGGCAATAGCGCGACCTGCAAGAGCTGCGCGCATTGCCCGTGGATGGCGATGAACGGACTGGCGAACCTGGCCGACGTGCTGGAACGCGGTCACAACGAGATTTTTGTGGATCGCGCAGTGGGCGAGCGCGCCCGTGTGCCGATCGACCGCATGCTCGACTTCGCGGCGCGCCACAAGAAGCGCGTGCAGGCGAGCGGCGACCTCGCGAAGGACGCGGCATTGTTTTCGAACGTGGGGGCAGCGTAATGGGGGCGGCTGAGCAGAATCGGGCGCGGTATCAGGCTGACGCGGTATCGCCGTTGTTTCCCGAGGTGCGGGCGCAGTATGGCGCTGCCTTCGATGCAGCGCTTGCGCGCAACGTCGCGGATGCACTGGCGGAAGATGTGGGTACCGGCGATCAGACGGGCCGTCTCGTGCCGGCCGATGATCTGCGCGACGCGCGGATCATCGTGCGTGAAGACGCAGTACTGTGCGGTGTGCCCTGGTTCAATGAAGTGATGCGCAGCGTCGACTCGCGCATCGACGTGCAGTGGCGCTATCGTGAAGGCGAGCGTATGACGGCCGACACGCCCGTTTGCGAGTTGCGCGGCCCGGTGCGCGCGTTGCTGAGCGCTGAGCGTAATGCGCTCAATTTCCTGCAGATGCTCTCTGGTGTGGCGAGCGCGACGCGGCGCTACGTCGACGCGATCGCTCATACCCAGGCGCGCATTCTGGACACGCGCAAGACCTTGCCCGGTCTGCGGCTTGCTCAGAAGTACGCAGTGCGCGTGGGCGGCGGCGCTAACCAGCGGCTTGCACTCTATGACGGCATTCTCATCAAAGAGAATCACATTGCCGCGGCTGGCGGCGTGGGGGCGGCGATGGACGCTGCGCTCGCGTTGAACGCGGGCGTGTCGATCCAGATCGAGGTGGAAACGATCGAGCAGCTTGAAACTGCCCTGGCGCATCGGGCGCAATCCGTGCTGCTCGACAACTTCACGTTCGATGCCATGCGTGAGGCGGTGCGTCTCACGGCCGGGCGCGCCGTGCTCGAGGTCTCGGGCGGCGTGAACTTCGAGACCGTGCGGACGATTGCCGAGACGGGCGTCGATCGCATCTCGATTGGCGCCTTGACGAAGGACGTGCGCGCAACGGATTACTCGATGCGGATCGTCTGATTCTGCCGTTTCAATTTGAGTGCGCGGCATGGCGTCATTTGCCGCGGCCGCCGCTGCAGCAAAAGGCCATCGCCAACCTCCGATGGCCTTTTGCTTTTGGGCAGGTCCGAAGCGCGCGGCGCCCAGCCGCGCTCTGAACTTCACGCGTCAGACGTTGCGGTTGCGCACATTCTCTGGCGACAACACCGTGGGCAACGCTTTCGGCAAGGCAGTCGGCCAGTCGCGGCTGAAGTGAAGGCCGCGGCTTTCGCGCCGTGAGCGGGCGCTATCCACGATCAGCGAGGCCACCTCGACCAGATTGCGCAGTTCGAGCAGATCGCGACTCACCTTGAAGTGCGCGTAGTACTCGTGGATCTCGTCGCGCAGCAGCGCGAGACGATGCTTGGCGCGCGCGAGCCGCTTGTCGGTTCGTACGATACCGACGTAGTTCCACATCAGCCGGCGCAGCTCGTCCCAGTTGTGGGCAACCACGACTTCTTCGTCCGGATCGGACACGCGGCTCTCGTCCCAATCCGGCAGCGGTGCATGGACGGCGGCGCTGAAACCTTCCGCTTCGATTGCTGCTGCGGCAGAGCGGCCAATCACGAGGCACTCCAGCAGCGAATTGCTGGCAAGACGATTGGCGCCGTGCAGTCCGGTGCAGGAGGTCTCGCCGACCGCATAGAGGCCCGCCAGATCGGTGCGGCCGGCCAGATCCGTGACGACCCCGCCACAGGTATAGTGCGCCGCCGGCACAACCGGAATCGGCTCTTTGGTGATGTCGATACCGAACTCGAGGCAGCGCGAAAGAATTGTCGGAAAGTGCTCTTGCAGAAACGCCGCCGGCTGGTGGCTGATATCGAGGTACACGCAGTCGATGCCGCGCTTCTTGATCTCGAAGTCAATCGCACGGGCGACGATATCGCGCGGCGCCAGTTCGGCGCGCGCGTCGTGCTGGGGCATGAAGCGGGTGCCGTCGGGCAGCTTCAGAATGCCGCCTTCGCCGCGCACCGCTTCCGAGATCAGGAAAGATTTGGCGTAGGGATGGAACAGGCAGGTCGGGTGGAACTGGATGAATTCCATGTTCGACACGCGGCAGCCGGCCCGCCATGCCATGGCGATACCGTCGCCCGTGGCAGTGTCCGGGTTCGTGGTGTACAGGTAGACCTTGCCCGCGCCGCCGGTTGCAAGCACCGTGTGCGGCGCCTCGATGGTGACCGTGCGGCCGCTTTCCAGGTCGAGCGCGTACAAGCCGTGGCAGCGACGCCCCGGCAGGCCGAGGCGGTCAGACGTGATCAGGTCGATTGCATAGTGGTTTTCGAGCAGCGTGATGTTCGGATGGCGGCGCACGCGCTCGCTCAGCGTGGCGACAACGGCGTGGCCGGTCGCGTCCGCTGCGTGAATGATGCGGCGATGGCTGTGGCCGCCTTCGCGCGTGAGGTGAAAGCCGAGTTCGGCGGCATCGTCTTTTGTGAACGGCACGCCTTGGGCGATTAGCCATTCGATGGCCTCGCGCCCATGCTCGACAATGAAACGCGTCGCCGCTTCGTCGCACAGGCCGCCGCCGGCGATGAGCGTGTCGCTGACATGGTTTTCGATGCTATCTGCGGAATCCAGCACGGCGGCGATACCGCCTTGCGCCCAATCGCTTGCGCCTTCCGTCATCGATACCTTGGCAATTACCGCGACCCGTCGCGTCTCCGCCAGATTCAATGCGACACTCAAACCCGCCAGGCCACTTCCGACAATTGCCACATCAAAATTCATTTCCTGCGTCTCCGTCACTTGATCGGCCGTTGCGACCTGTGTCGCCGCTCACCGAGAAACAAGAAAGCATACGCGCCGAGCGACCGGAGGGAAAGCTGGCCGGATGGTCAGTGCACAAAGCGGGGGAGCGCGGAGCTAAGCCGACGCATGAACAGGCGTGGAAGCGCTAGCCGGATCGAGCCGGCAGCGAGCAATAAGAAGCGGCTAGAGGGAGTGGGCAGTGAGTAAGCCCGGAGCGCAAAAAATAAAGTAGAAGCAACAAAGCAAAAAGCCCTGCACACGTGCAGGGCTTTTTTTTGTCTTCGTCAACAAGCCGGAGGCAAGACCTTATTTGATCTTGGTTTCCTTGTACGGCACATGCTTGCGAGCGACGGGATCAAACTTGCTGATCTCCATCTTTTCCGGCATGTTGCGCTTGTTTTTCGTCGTGGTGTAGAAGTGACCCGTACCTGCGGTCGATTCCAGCTTGATCTTGTCGCGTGCGCCCTTGGCCATGATTTACTCCTTAGGCTTCACCGCGTGCGCGCAGGTCTGCGAGCACGGCGTCAATGCCGTTCTTGTCGATCAGACGCAGGCCGGCGTTCGAAACGCGCAGACGCACCCAACGGTTTTCGCTTTCCACCCAAATGCGGCGGTTTTGCAGGTTCGGCAGGAACCGGCGCTTGGTTTTGTTGTTCGCGTGGGAAACGTTGTTGCCGCTCATCGGCGCTTTCCCAGTTACTTGGCATACGCGTGCCATATGAGAGCACTCCTAATACGCTAATTCTGAGTTCGGACGCCGTGAAAGTTATCCGGAAGGGCCGCGCTGATCGCTCGATTGCGTTCAGTCGCTTGTCTCCCGAAAGGCCTTTGGTGGCTTCGGAACAGGGTTGGAAACAGGCAAACTGGAATTCTAGCAGAAAAAAAGCCGATAAATCAAACCTTATTTGCGACCGACTACCCGGGACGGCGTGGCGCCGCAGCCGCAATGTGATGGGCACCACGGTGCTGGCCGCTCAAGGATTCACGACCATCCGGCCCTCGCAAACGAGAATGTCTCGTGCGTGCCGATAACAAGGTGGTCGACCAGTTTAACGTCGATCAGCGCGAGGGTATCGCGCAGCACCTGAGTCAGCCGCCGGTCACTGGCGCTCGGTTTGACCGCTCCGGAGGGGTGATTATGCGCCACGATCATGCTTGCCGCATTGGTGGTCAGCGCCCGGCGCACAATTTCCCGTGGATAGACCGCCATGCGCGTGAGCGAACCGCGCGAGCTTTCTTCGGTGCTGATCAGCCGGTGCCGGGCGTCCATGAAGAGGCAGACGAAGACTTCATGAGGCCGCGAGCCGATCAGCAAACGGAGATAGTCTTCGACCGCCTCCGGCGAGTCGATCAGCGGCTTCTCGCGCATTTCCTCGACGAGAGAGCGCCGCGCCAGCTCGAGAATGGCGAGCAACTGCGCCGTTTTGGCGGGGCCGATGCCGGGAAGTCCGTTGAAATCCTCCGGTGTGGCGCCGAGCATCGCGCGCAGCGAGCCAAAGCGCTTCAGCAGCGCATGGGAGATGCCGAAGACGTTGTGCCCCGGCAAGCCGGAGCCCAGCACCAGTGCGACCAGTTCGGCGTCGGCTAGCGTGCCGGGGCCGAGTTCGAGCAGCCGCTCGCGCGGCATGTCGCGTTTGGTGCTTTTGGCGCGGTTGCGCTTGCGTACCGCTCGCTGGGGCGCGGGCGCCGCGCGCGCAGGCGGCTTCGGCCCGGGCCGCCTGCGCGCGGCGGCTAGCGTACCCGCGTCCGCGATAGGGTTTGCCGTCACTTCTACACAGGCGTAATAGTCCATGCTGTCGTTCTCCGGTTTGTGGATGAGAACCGCCTCACTGCGGCGATTTGGGATATGACACTCGCAAGCCGCCGCTGGATATGTGGCTTACAATAGAGCCTTTGCGCACGGCACCATGACGGTTTGCCACCCGCACCGGCAGCGCCCACGGCGCCCGTGTGCAGCGCGTCCCGACTGAACGAGTACTGCATGAGCATCATCGACATCTCTGAAGTGAAACCCGGTTCGCATGTCACGCTCCATTACCGGCTTTCGCTTGCCGATGGCGCCGAAGTCATCAACACCTTCACGGAAAAGCCGGCCACGCTGCTGCTGGGTGCAGGCCAACTGGCGCCGTCGCTGGAAGACATTTTGCTGGGATTGAAGGTCGGCCACCATTCGACCTTTCAGCTAACGCCGGAGCAGGCATTCGGCCCGCGCAATCCGGAGCTGCTGCAGCGGGTGTCGCTCGCCACGCTGCGCGAAAACAGCATGATCGGTGAGGATTTTTCGCCGGGCGATCTCGTCGAATTCAACGCCCCGGGTGGCGGGCGCTATGCCGGCGTGCTGAAGGAAGTGGGCGAAACGTCCGCCCTGTTCGATTTCAATCACCCGCTCGCCGGCCAGGCGCTGGCGTTCGAAGTGAAAATCATCGGGATTCTGTAAACATGAGCACCACGGATACGACTCTGACCGAAGCCGAGATCCTGCTGGCGCAACCGCGCGGTTTCTGCGCGGGTGTCGATCGGGCCATCGAAATCGTCGAACGCGCGATCAAGCTGCACGGTTCACCTATCTACGTGCGTCACGAGATTGTTCACAACGCCTATGTGGTGGAAGACCTGCGCAAGAAGGGCGCAATCTTTATCGAGCAACTGGAGGAAGTGCCGGCCGGCAATACGGTGATCTTCAGCGCGCATGGCGTCTCGAAGACGGTGCGCGCGGAAGCCGAGTCGCGTGGTCTGCGCGTCTATGACGCGACCTGTCCGCTCGTCACCAAGGTGCATATCGAGGTCGCGAAGATGCGCCAGGATGGCTTCGATATCGTGATGATCGGCCATAAGGGGCATCCGGAAGTCGAAGGCACGATGGGGCAGGCAGGCGAAGGCATGTATCTCGTCGAAGACATTGGCGATGTCGAGGCGCTCGCGCTCGCCGACCCGCAGCGGATTGCATTCGTCACGCAGACCACGCTGTCGGTCGACGACGCTGCCGAGATCATCGCTGCGCTCAAGGCCAAGTATCCGGCCATCCGCGAGCCTAAAAAGCAGGACATCTGTTATGCCACGCAGAACCGCCAGGACGCGGTGAAATTCATGGCGCCGCAGTGCGACGTCGTGATCGTGGTGGGAAGCCCGAACAGTTCGAACTCGAACCGCTTGCGCGAAGTCGCCGAGAAGCGCGGAATTCCTTCCTATATGGTGGACTCGCCCGACCAGATCGATCCGGCCTGGATCGTCGGCAAGCGCCGCATCGGCGTAACTGCCGGCGCATCGGCGCCGGAAGTGCTGGCGCAAGCGGTGATCGCCCGTTTGCGCGAACTGGGCGTGCGCAATGTGCGTGCGCTCGAAGGCATTGAGGAAAACATCGCGTTTCCGTTGCCGCGAGGTCTGGGTTTGCCAGCCTGACAATCTGCCGACGTTTCTGTAAGAAAAGCGCGCCTCTGGCGCGCTTTTTTATTTCTCCGACGATTGCTGCGCGTCCTTTAAATAAGTGCCTGATCATAGAAATGGACCGTTTTGCAGTGCCCGGAACGCAATTATTTTGTCTCCCGGCGATTTTATTTAATCTATCTTTCGACGATCGATCCCCATTTGTTGATGTGATATTCGCCACCACCGATTTTTGATGCACTAACATAGTGCGTCGACACACCGATATACAAAAAGGTAGTACTTATCGCTCAGCGCGATGAAATCAGGGATCGGCCGGGTTCGCTGCAACACTTGATGCTGCTAGGGTCTAGGATGGTGCAACTGATGCACGAGAAATTGTCGCAACCAGGTTGCGCCTTTTGCCGGATATTGTTCTCAAAATGAGGTTGCAATGCAGGAAAACCCTGCCGTTTCAACAATATTGCCCGCCGCATAATTGGAGTTACAATGCGCGCGTTCTCAAGGCCTCCGGGCCTCGAACGCTGGATTTAGCAAGGCGCTGGAGACCTACCTAATGCGAGTCAAGTTTGCTTACGCCGTGTCCATCCCGGCCGCGGTTGAGATGCTGACCGCGTGCAGCAAGAAGAGCGATGGCGTGGCAGACACAGGCGGATCCGCTGCGACGATGGCGCAGGCGCCGGCAAGCAGGGTGCCGGTCGGCTATGCGACCCCATTAACGGGAAGTATTGCCCCTCTGGGCAAAAACAACGAAAACGGGGCGCGATTGGCGGTTAAAGAAATAACCACGCAGGGGCCAACAGTCGACGGCCAGAAGATCCAGCCGGAGCTGGACGCGAAACGCGTCGCGCCAATGGTCAATGCGCCCGCCGATGGCGAGGGGCGCGCGCACGAGTCTGCGAAGACCGCGAAGGCGAGCGTCGCGAAAACGGTCGCACGGGAAGCGACGCATGATCAGGCCGCGGATGTCCGGGCCATTCTCACCAACATCAAGCGTGTTCAGCCGGACGGCATGAAGTCCGGCCGTATGCACGCAACGGGCGGGCCGCCGGCGAAGCAGGCGGCCGCGCTCGATATCAGGGCAAAAATCCTTGGCGGCGACGGCGTGTGTACCGGCAAGGTGGGGGAGCAGGCGGGATCCGCCGGGCAAAACCCGGTCAGTTCGAAGGCGGCACTCGTGCTTTCGGACATGACCCAGGGAGCGGGCTTCACGAAGAAGCATGAAGGCCGTTCCCACACGTCGGTGCAGAGTGACGCGCCGTTCACGTATGAAGCGCTGTACGTGATTGTCGATGCAATGAAGCGCGCCAACTCAATCGATGCGCCCGAGGTGCTGGCTGCGATGCCATGCGCCGGTTACCCATGCGTAACCGGCCACATCGCATTCGACGACAAGGGTGATTTGAAAGGAGGCGCCATTACGCTTTACGACTTCAGGGACAGCAACCACGCGGTCCTCGACGCCGTAGAGATGTAATGACGGGACGTACAGCCTGACGGCACCTGGCCCACCCAATGGTGTCGTTTTTGCATCCGTTTCCGGCAAGGCGGCGACTGCATCCCAGTCGCAAGACGAGCCGGTAGCGGATAACCCTTACCGGTCTTTTACATCAGTACCCGCAGTGCCGTTGCGATTTGTGTGAAGCATCACCGCCCACCGGCTGATGGCGAGCGCAAATCCAGTCGCACGGGCTAAGGAGCATTAAATGGATATCTTCATCCAGCAGATCCTCAATGGACTGGTGCTTGGCAGCGTTTACGCCATCATCGCACTGGGCTATACGATGGTTTACGGCATCTTGGGCATCATCAACTTCGCTCACGGCGATGTCTTGATGGTGGGCGCGATGGTTGCGCTCTCAGCCATAGGCGTGCTGCAGAACCACTTTCCGGGGCTAGGCAATGTGCCGACGCTCATCATCGCGTTGATCATCGCCGCAGCGGTTTGCTCGGTGGTCGGCTACACGATCGAGCGCGTGGCCTACCGGCCGTTGCGCCGCGCGCCGCGTCTGGCTCCGCTGATCACCGCCATCGGCGTGTCGATCCTGCTGCAGACGCTCGCGATGATGATCTGGTCGCGCAACCCGCTGCCGTTCCCGCAACTGCTGCCGACCGATCCGATCAACGTGATCAAGTCCGGGCCCAACAATCCGGGCGCCGTGATCTCGATGACTGAAATCGTGATCATCGTGGTGGCGTTCCTCGTGATGGGCGGCCTGCTGCTGCTCGTGCACAAGACGAAGCTCGGCCGTGCCATGCGCGCGATCGCCGAAAATCCGAACGTGGCGAGCCTGATGGGCGTGAGCCCGAACTTCGTGATCTCGGCAACCTTCATGATCGGCTCGGCACTCGCTGCGCTGGCCGGCGTGATGATCGCGTCCGAGTACGGTAACGCTCACTTCTATATGGGCTTCATCCCTGGCATGAAGGCCTTTACGGCGGCTGTGCTCGGCGGCATCGGCAATCTCGGTGGCGCGATGGTCGGCGGCGTGGTGCTTGGCCTGATCGAACAGTTGGGCGCGGGCTATATCGGCAACCTCACGGGTGGTGTGTTCGGCAGTAACTACCAGGACGTGTTCGCATTCATCGTGCTGATCGTCGTGCTGGTGTTCCGTCCTTCGGGCCTGTTGGGCGAACGTGTTGCGGATCGCGCGTAAGGAGTAATTAGACATGACCTCAATTCAACCGATCGAGCCGTCCACGACGCTCATCCCCGAGAAAAACCCGGCGAAGACGCTGACGGTCGGCATCATTACCGCGATCCTGGTCGCTGCCGCGCCGATGATCATCGGTGCTCTGGGCGGCAACTACTGGGTGCGCGTGCTCGACTTCGCGATGCTATACGTGATGCTAGCGCTGGGCCTCAATGTGGTGGTGGGCTTTGCCGGCCTGCTGGACTTGGGCTACATCGCGTTCTACGCGGTGGGCGCGTACACGGCGGCGTTGCTGTCCTCACCGCACCTGATGGCCTTCGGCTGGATCGCGAACCTGTTCCCGGGTGGCCTGCACGCGCCGATCTGGGTCATCGTGCCGTGCGCGATGGGTCTCGCGGCCCTGTTCGGCGTTCTGCTCGGTGCACCGACGCTGCGTCTGCGTGGCGACTATCTCGCGATCGTGACCCTGGGCTTCGGGGAAATCGTGCGGATCTTCATGAACAACCTCGACCGTCCGGTCAACATCACCAACGGGCCGCAGGGGATCACGGGCATCGACCCGGTGAAGATCGCCGGTTTCAACCTGTCGCAAACCCACACGCTGTTCGGCTTCACCTTCACGACCGTGTATATGTACTACTACATGTTCGTGCTATGCGCGTTGCTGGTGATCTGGGTGTGTACGCGTCTGCAGCATTCGCGTATCGGCCGCGCGTGGGCCGCCATCCGCGAAGACGAAATCGCCGCCAAGGCAATGGGCATCAACACCCGTAACGTGAAGCTGCTGGCGTTCGCCATGGGCGCCTCGTTCGGCGGCCTGTCGGGTGCGATGTTTGCGGGCTTCCAGGGCTTCGTGTCGCCGGAATCGTTCACCTTCTGGGAATCGGTCGTGGTGCTGGCCTGCGTGGTGCTGGGCGGTATGGGCCACATCCCGGGCGTGATTCTCGGTGCAGTGCTGCTCGCTGTGTTTCCGGAATTCCTGCGTTCGACGATGGGTCCGTTGCAAAACGCTATCTTCGGTCATGAGATTGTCGATACCGAGGTGATCCGTCAGTTGCTGTACGGTCTCGCGATGGTCCTCATCATGCTGTACCGCTCGGAAGGCCTGTGGCCGTCGCCGAAGCATGAGGACAAGATTGCAAAGCTGGCAAAGCGCAGTGGCAAGAAGCCGGTGCGTGCCTGAGGCCTGGGAGAAAATCTATGAGCGATAACCAAATTCGTCTGTCCGTAAAGGGCGTGAACAAGCGCTTCGGCGGCTTGCAGGCGCTGTCCGAAGTCGGGCTCGAAATCAAGTCGGGCGAGATCTATGGCCTGATTGGTCCGAACGGCGCGGGCAAGACCACGTTCTTCAACGTGATCACGGGCCTCTATACGCCGGACTCCGGCGACTTCAAGCTCGACGGTGAGAACTACACGCCGACCGCGGTGTACCAGGTCGCGAAGGCCGGCATTGCCCGCACGTTCCAGAACATCCGTTTGTTCGGCGGCATGACTGCGCTTGAAAACGTGATGGTGGGGCGCCATGTGCGCACCAAACATGGCTTGTTCGGCGCAGTGTTCCAGACGCCGGCCGAGCGTAAGGAAGAGCGCGAGATCAAGGAACGCGCGCTCGAACTGCTGGAGTACGTCGGCGTGCTGCAATACGCGGACTACACCTCGCGCAACCTGTCGTATGGCCACCAGCGTCGTCTGGAAATCGCCCGTGCGCTGGCAACCGATCCGAAGCTGCTGGCGCTGGACGAGCCGGCCGCCGGCATGAACGCAACGGAGAAGGTCGAGCTCACCAAGCTGCTCGACAAGATCCGCAGCGACGGCAAGACGATCCTGCTGATCGAGCACGACGTGAAACTGGTGATGGGCCTGTGCAACAACATGACAGTGCTCGATTACGGCAAGGTGATCGCCCAAGGTCTGCCGCAGGACGTGCAGAAGGACCCGAAGGTGATTGAGGCATATCTGGGTGCGGGGGTCCACTGATGGCTACGGCAATGTTGAAAATCAAGGGCCTGCAGGTCAATTACGGCGGCATTCAGGCTGTCAAGGGTATCGACCTGGAAGTCGGGCAGGGCGAACTGGTCACGCTGATCGGCGCGAACGGCGCAGGCAAGACCACGACCATGAAGGCGATCACGGGCCTGAAGGCGTACTCGGCGGGCGATATCGAGTACATGGGCCAGTCCATCAAGGGGCTGCCCGCGCATGAGCTGCTCAAGCGCGGTCTGGCGATGGTGCCGGAAGGGCGCGGCATCTTCGCGCGTATGTCGATTGTCGAAAACATGCAGATGGGTGCTTATCTGCGTAACGACACCGATGGCATCAAGGCGGACGTCGACCGCATGTTCGGCTTCTTTCCGCGCCTGAAGGAACGCGCCGCGCAATACGCGGGCACGCTGTCGGGCGGCGAGCAGCAGATGCTGGCGATGGCGCGCGCGATCATCAGCAAGCCGAAGCTGTTGTTGCTCGACGAACCGTCGATGGGTCTGTCGCCGATCATGGTGGAGAAGATCTTCGAAGTGGTGCGGGCGATTTCGGCCGAAGGCATGACCGTGCTGCTGGTCGAACAGAACGCACGTCTCGCGCTGCAGGCGGCGAATCGCGGCTACGTGATGGACTCGGGTCTGGTGACGATGTCCGGTGACGCGAAGCAGATGCTCGATGATCCGAAGGTTCGGGCTGCTTACCTGGGTGAATAAGCTGACGAGTAAGCTGAGCAATCGGAGCGGCTGAACCAGCCGCTCCGATCTCCCCAAAATACAAAGGCCGCATGCGATTTTTTGCATGCGGCCTTTGTCATTTCTGCGCGCCGGCTTGCTCAGCCGGCCGAAACGGCATGACACAACTGACTCACGCAGCGGACTTAAACCGCAGAGGGTGACGCTGCTGACGAGACGCCGGCATGCTCACCCAGGCGCTTCCCCAGACTGATGACCTCATCGGCGCGATAACCGAGAGCCTCGTAAAACGCCCGCACTTCCTGCTTCGCCGTCAGCACTTGCAGATTGACCTTCGGACAGCCCATGTCGACGAGCGCCGCTTCGGCATGGGCAATCAGCCGGGTTCCGATGCCGAGCCGGCGCTGCGAGGCATCCACCGCGAGCGAGTAGAGCCAGCCGCGGTGGCCGTCATAACCGGCCATCACCGTGCCCACCAGACGCTCGCCGAGCGTGGCGACAAAGAACAGCTCCGGCTGGGTGGCCATCTTGTTGGCGATCGACAGATGCGGGTTGCGATGCGGCCGTGTCGCTTCCCGATACTCGGGAAACGCCTCCTGCCACAGCGCGACCACAGCATCGGTATCGCTCGCTGCAAAGCGGCGGATCGATAGCGTAGTGGTCGTCGTCATACGCGCTCCTTTGCCGGCGTTTAGAGGGTGTCGAGAATCGAGCGCAGCATGGCCATCATCTGGTCGATTTCTTCGTTCGTCACGTTCAGGGCCGGCATGAAGCGCAACAGGTTCGGTCGCGCTGCATTGAGCAGCAAGCCATCCGGCTGCATGTTGCGGGCCTTCTCGACGATCTGGTTGCCGATGTCCTTGCCGAGCAGCAACGCGCGCAGCAAGCCTTCACCACGTTCGCCAGCAAAGCCGCGTTCTTCCGACAGATCGAGCAGCTTCGCGCGCAGATACTCGCCGCGGGCGCGCACGCTTTCCAGGAAGCCCGGCGCAGTCAGTTGCGAGATCACCGAGTAGCCGACCGCCGTCATCAGCGGATTGCCGTTGTAGGTGCCGCCCTGATCGCCGGCCTCGAACACTTCGACTGCAGCCTTGCAGAGCAGCGCCGCGAGCGGTACGCCGCCGCCGATACCCTTGCCGAGCGTCATGATGTCCGGCTCGATGCCCGACAGTTCGTAAGCGAACAAGGTGCCGGCACGCCCGCAGCCGCTCTGCACTTCGTCGGCGATCAGCAGGATGTTGTGCTTCTGGGTCAGCGCCCGCAGTTGCTGCATGAATTCGCGCGTCGCCGGAATCACGCCGCCTTCGCCCTGGATCGGTTCGAGCATCACCGCGACGGTCTTGCCGTTGATGAGCTTCTCAACCGAGGCGATGTCGTTCAGGTCCGCCTTCGGGAAGCCCGGCACTTGCGGCGCGTAGATCGTGTCCCAGCCCGGCTTGCCGCTCGCCGACATGGTGGCGAGCGTGCGGCCGTGGAAGCTGTGGTCGAACGTGATGATCTCGTAGGCGCCGTCCTTGTGTTTCTTGCCCCACTTGCGCGCCAGCTTGATCGCGCCTTCGTTGGCTTCGGCGCCGCTGTTGGCGAAGAACACCTTGTCGAAGCAGCTATGTTGCGTAAGCAGGCCCGCGAGCTGCGCCATCGGCGCGTTGTAGAACGCCGGCGACGGGTTGATCAGCAGTTGCGCCTGCTTGTTCAGCGCCTCGATCATGCCTTCGTTGCAGTGCCCGAGGCTGTTGACCGCCCAGCCCTGGATGAAGTCGAGGTAGCGCTTGCCGTTATTGTCGTAGAGCCACGAGCCCTTGCCGTGCGTAAAAACGATCTCGGGCCGGTTGGTGATGTACATCAGCGACTCGACGGGATACTCATTGAAATTCATGGCGGCGCGCTCCGGGCGTTGCAAGGGTGAAGGAACAGTAAAAAGGGGCGAAAAAAACAAAAAAGCCACGGCATGCCGTGGCTTTCGTGATTCGAACAACATGCGCCTCTTCGGCGCGAATCCGTGACCAAGCCGGCGGCATCCCTAAGGGAGCAGCGAGCGGCGACGTCGGAGTTCGGACTGGATGCGGTTCATGCGCGAAAGAATACGACAACGCGAGCACCGGTGTAAACCATGAATTTCGTCTGCGGCGGACTTTTTTAGTCCGCCGTGCAGGCTAATCAGGCTGACGCAGCCAAGCCGGGCAAGCGTTAGCTGGTTAAACCGGGTTCGCGAGGTCGGCTGCGCTCGTGAAGGAATCCGCGTAGAACTCGTCTTCCGGCAGGCCGTGGTGCTGCGTGAAATCGCGCTGCGCCGATTCGACCATCACCGGTGCGCCGCAGGCGTACACCTGATAACCCGACAAGTCTGGCAGGTCTTCGATGACGCTGCGATGAACGAAGCCGGTGCGGCCGGTCCACGCATCGCTCGGGTCCGGTTCGGAGAGCACCGGCACGAACTTGAAGTTCGGGATTTCGCGCGCCCATTGTTCGGCCAGATCCAGCAGGTACAGGTCTTTCTTGCGGCGCGCGCCCCAGTACAGCGTCATCGGCCGGCCGAGGTTCTTGAACACTGCGTGTTCGACGATCGCCTTCAGCGGCGCGAAGCCGGTGCCGGAGGCGAGCAGCACGATCGGCTTGTCCGAGTCTTCGCGCAGGAAGAAGGTGCCGAGCGGCGCTTCGAAGCGCAGGATGTCGCGCTCCTTCATGGCGTTGAAAACGTGATCGGTGAACGCGCCGCCGGGCATATGGCGGATATGCAGCTCGATCGGGCCTTCGACGTGCGGCGCATTGGCCATCGAATAGCTGCGGCGCTTGCCGTCCTTCAGGATGAACTCGAGGTACTGGCCCGCGAGGTATTGCAGACGCTCGTTGGCGGGCAATTGCAGCTTCAGCACGACCACGTCGTCGGCTTTGCGCTCGATCGCGTTCACGCGGCACGGCAGCTTTTTCACCTGCACGTCGCCCACGCCCGCGACTTCGCGGATGTCGATCTCCAGATCGGAGCACGGTGTTGCGCAGCAGAACAGCGCCATGCCGCGGGTCTTTTCGTCGTTCGACAGCGCCGATGACGAATGCTGGCGCTGCTCGACTGCGCCGCTGATCACGGTGCCCTTGCAGGAGCCGCAGGCGCCGTTCTTGCAGCCGTACGGCAGGCCGATGCCCTGGCGCAGGGCGGCGGTCAGGACGGGTTCGTCGGGCTCTACTTGAAACTGCCGGCCGCTTTGCCGGAGGGTTACATTAAATGCCATAGCGTGTTCGAGTTCGAAGAGTCGGTAATCGGTGCGAGCCGCCCCTGACGGCTACAATGCGTCCACCATGAAAGCCACACGAAACTTGCGCCGCCGGCGCGTGCTCATTGTGGGCTGCGGCGATGTCGGCATGCGTTGCGCCGCGCTGCTGCAGCCGCGCGCGCATCTGTTTGCGCTCACGACCCAGCCGGCCCGTTGCGCCGAATTGCGCGCGGCGGGCGTCACGCCGCTCGTCGGCGATCTCGATGCCCGCCGTAGCCTGAAGCGGCTTGCGGGCCTCGCGCCGACCGTGCTGCATCTGGCTCCGCCGCAAAAGACCGGCGACGACGACCGCCGTACGCGGGCGTTGCTTGGCGCCCTGAGCGCGCGCCGCTACTGGCCCGCACGCAGTGCGGTGGCGCCGGTAGCGCGTTTGCGCCGCCTTCGCGGTGCATGGATGGAACGCAAAACAGCCAATATTGTACCCGACGGGGTAGGACGCTCCGCTGCTTCGCGGCTTCCTGTGCGGATGGTTTACGCGAGCACGACCGGGGTATACGGCGACTGTGGCGGCGCGCTGATCGACGAAACGCGCACGGTGCGCCCGGCCAATCCGCGGGCGACGCGGCGTGTCTCCGCGGAACGGCAATTGCGGCGCGCCACCGCACGCGGCACGCTGCAGGCGAGCATTGCGCGCATTCCCGGCATCTACGCGGGCAACCGCTTGCCGCTCGCGCGGCTGGAGAAGCGCACCCCCGCACTGCTCGACGCCGACGACGTCTACACGAGCCATATCCACGCCGACGACCTCGCCGCGATTCTGGTGCGGATGACGAGACTCGGCCGGCGTGGGCGCGTGGTCCATGCTTCGGACGATACAACCTTGAAAATGGGCGAGTACTTTGACCTGGTGGCCGACGCGTACGGTCTCGAACGCGCCCCGCGCATTTCGCGCGCGCAGGCCGAGGCGCAGATCGACCCGATGATGCTGTCGTTCATGCGTGAATCGCGGCGGCTTGTGAACGAGCGGATGAAGCGCGAGCTGCGGGTGCAGTTGCGCTATCCGACAGTGGCGGATTTTTTGCGGAGTGCGCACGCTAAAGCGGCGGCGGGCGGCGAAACGCGACCTGCCGACGCAGCGCCATAAAACATGCGGCTCGATCTCAGGTGAGCGCCGGCAATGCTTCCAGCAGCAGGAAGCAAAGGACTGCGCCGATCAGGGCGCCGATCAGGCTCGGATGATACTTGTGCCGCAAATGCATCACGGCCAGCAGGGCGCCGACCACGAGCGCGGCCAGGCAGACAAATGCAATCATCGCGGCCGAGATCTCGAACGAAGTGTGGGTGACCATGGCGCTCCTCCCTGAAACCTTTGTACTCGTTGTTTAATCGAGTATAAAGCGGCTTGTCAGGAACGGCATGCTGCGACGCAGCGCAAACAGGGCGCCAGCCGGCTTATCAAGGCGGCCTCGGTGGGGCACCGCACGCGGCGTCCCCGACGCTACGGGGCTGTGCGGCTTGCTTACTTGTTTACCCGCTCCGTAAAGATCCGAGGTCGGTTTCATCGAGCCATTGCCAGGCGCCGACCGCGAGCGTCGCGGGCAGGCTGAGCCCGCCAATCCGCTCGCGATGCAGCGCTTCGACGCGGTTGCCGGCGGCCGCGACCATCCGCTTGACCTGGTGGTATTTGCCTTCGAGCACGGTCAGTTCGAGCGCGTGCTCGCTGCGCGCGTGCGCGGCGACCGCCGCAACCGGTTTGGCTTCGCCGTGCAGCAGCACGCCTTCGCGCAACGCGCCGAGTTGCGCATCGTCGAGCGGATGACGGGTGGTTGCGAGGTAGACCTTCGGCACCTTGCGCCTGGGCGAGGTGAAGGCGTGGACGAACTTGCCGTCGTCGGAGAGCAGCAGCAGTCCGGTCGTATCTTGATCGAGCCGGCCTACGCATTGCACGCCGCGCGCCGCGAATTGCGGCGGCAGCAGGTTGAACACGCTCAGATGATGCTGCGGCTCGCGCGAGCATTCGTAGCCCGCGGGTTTGTTGAGCAGCAGGTAGGCGTGTTCGTGGTAAGGCCAGGTGGTGCCGTCGACCGTGAAGTTGAGCGCCTCGGGCGAGAGGTCGGCGTCCGGATCGGTGTGGACGGCGCCGTCGATCGCCACGCGGCCGTCGGCGATCAGTGCGCGGCATTGACGTCGTGAGCCGAAACCCTGGGTAAAGAGAACGCTTTCGAGATTCATGGGGAGCGAGAGAACGGCAGGGCGAAATGCAGACGACGGACCGCGGTCCGTCGCTTCGCGTGCATTCTACCCGGCGCCCGCGCCTACGCGTGGCGGTCAATGCCCGCCGGCGCGCCGCTCCACAAACCGGCGCACGTAATCGTCGGCCGGACGCGTGAGGATCTCGTTGGGCGTGCCTTCCTGGACCAGCGTGCCGTCGCGCAGGATCGCGATACGGTTGCCGATGCGCAGCGCCTCGTCCAGATCGTGCGTGATGAACACGATGGTCTTGTTCAGCGTGGCCTGCAACTGCAGCAACTGGTCCTGCATCTCGGTGCGGATCAGCGGATCGAGCGCGGAGAACGCCTCGTCCATCAGCAGCACGTCGGTGTCGGCGGCCAGCGCCCGGGCGAGGCCCACGCGCTGGCGCATGCCGCCGGACAACTCGTCCGGGTAGTGCTCGCCATAGCCGTTCAGTCCCACCTTGCCGAGCCACGTGCGCGCCTTCTCGTGCGCCTGG